>DASQEB010000242.1:0-3056 GCA_035633875.1 Thermoanaerobaculia bacterium | reverse complement strand
GAGGCTCCGGTGGGCGGGTGTGCCCTGAGCTAGGGAGTGGCGTCGAGAGGTTCGGGAGCCTTCAGGACGGCCACGCATGCGCGGCGGATGCCCTCCGAAGAGACGTCCCGCCGATGGTGGCCTCCAGAGGCCCGGTCCAAGGCGGGACCGGTGGAGGTCTTTGGACGGTGGTGCGTTGCGGGATGGGACGTCTCTACAGCCCCGGCGGCGGCTCCGCCGGCTTCTCCTCCTCCTGCTTCTCCTTCCGCTTCTTGCCGAAGAAATACTCGAAGGCGTCCACCGTCTCCCCTTCCTTCTTCTCCACCCCGGCCTCGGGCTTCTTCTCTTCGGTCTTCGCGGGCCGCTCCTCCTCTTTCTTCTTCCCTCCGAAGAAGTGGCGGAAGGCATCCGGCTTCTCCTTCGGCTCCCTGGGCTCCGCCGTGGGCTCGGGCTCGGGGGCGGGACGGACCGGCTCGGCCGCAGGGACGGACTGAACGGCGGGCTCCGGCTCCGGTTCCGGCGTCGGGGAGGGGGTGGGGGGTATCGCACGGGCCTTGTACTGCGCGGCCTCTTTCGTTCGGCCGAGCTTTCCCGCGGCCTCTGAAGCCCAGAGCCAGGCGCTCTCCGGGCTGGAGCTCGTCTCGGCGCTCTTGAGGAACGCAGCGAGGGCCGGCTCGGGTCGGTCCAGACCGTTCAGATAGGTCAGACCGAGCTGGAGCCAGGCATCCGCCAGGCTCTCCCGGTCCCGCTCCGGATCCAGGGCGCCGGTGGCCCGGGAGAGGTGCTCCAGGGCGGCGATGTAGTCCTTGCGGGCGAGGGCTTCCCGCCCGAGGGCGAGATCCCGCTCCCCATCGCTCTGGGCCTGAGCCCCGGCAGCGAAAAGGATAAGGACGAAGGCGGCGAGCAACGGGCGGCGAAGCATGGGGGTCTCCTCGGACAGCACCCCGCATTCTAGCAGTCGGTCTGAAGTCGGGGCTTGCCGGGAATAGGGGAGGGGGGTATCATGTTTTCACAGTCGACGGGCCGGAAATCCCCCGGACTCCGGCTTCCCAGGAGGTGCTGCAATGGAACGTCTGAGCTTCGACATCGAGGGAATGAGCTGCGGGCACTGCGTGGCCCGCGTCGAAAAGACCCTTTCCAGATTGGACGGCGTTCAGGTGCTGAAGGTCGACGTCGGCTCGGCCGACATCAGCTACGACCCGGAGCGCACGCCTTTCCGGACGATCGCGCAGGCCCTGGACGACGCCGGCTACCAGGCCAAGGCGCCCGCGCAAGAGGAGAGACTGGCATGACACCCATGGAATGGATCGTGATCGCCGCGGGTGTGGCGGCCATCCTCTGGGTCAACTGGTACTTCTTCCTGGCCCGGCGGCCGGCGGCGACGGCGCAGGTTGCGGCCAGCGGCGCCCAGGAGGTGGTCATCACCGTCCAAGGGGGCTACGCGCCCGCCGAGGTGCGCTTGAAGAAGGACGTCCCGGCGCGGCTGGTGTTCGATCGCCAGGAGACGTCGAGCTGCTCCGAGGAGGTCGTCCTCCCCGACTTCGGGATCAAGAAGTTCCTCCCCGCTTTCCAGAAGACCGTCGTCGAGCTGATGCCGGATCGGGCGGGAACCTACGAGTTCACCTGCGGGATGAGCATGCTGCGCGGCAGGCTCGTCGTCGAAAGCTGAGGTCCGACCATGCCGACTGTCATCAGTCCGCCCGACCCGGACACGCGGCCGGCGCACGTCCACACGGACCACCCGGCGCAGCAGAAGCCCGCGGCGGCCACGAAGATCACCATCCCCGTCTCCGGGATGACCTGCGCCTCCTGCCAGGCCAACGTGCAGAAGACCCTGCAACGCCAGCCCGGCGTGGTCGACGCCGCCGTCAACCTGATGATGGGCAACGCCGCCGTGACCTACGACCCGGCGGCGGTCACTCCCGAAAAGCTCGTCGAGGCCATCCGCGACACCGGCTATGAGGCGGAGCTGCCCCGGCCGGAGCAGACCGCCTTCGCCGGGCAGGAGGCCCGGGACCGTGCGCAGGAGGAGGAGTTCCGCTCCCTGCGCTTCAAGGCTCTGGTGAGCGGACTCATCGGCGCCGTCGCCATGATCGTCTCCATGCCCTTGATGGATCCGGGCGGCGCCCCGGGGCACGTGGGCCATCCGCAGGGCGCGGTGGCCGATCCGTTCATGCGCTGGGTGATGGAGTCCCTGAGCCCGGCCCTCCGGGACTGGATGCCCTGGCTCTACGCCATCCCTTCCAAGGTGCTTTCGTACGGCCTCCTCGGCCTGACCCTCCTGGTGATGCTCTGGGCCGGCCGGCACTTCTACACCCGGGCCTGGGCCAGCTTCCGCCACCACGCCGCGGACATGAACACCTTGATCGCCGTGGGTACGGGCGCGGCCTTCGTCTACTCGCTGATCGCGACCGTGGCCCCCGGTTTTTTCCTGAGGAACGGCCTGGCGCCGGACGTCTATTACGAGGCGGTGGTCATCATCATCGCCCTGATCCTCGCCGGCAACGCCCTGGAGGCCCGGGCCAAGAGCCGGACCTCCGCGGCCCTGCGCTCTCTCGTCGCGCTCCAGCCCAAGACCGCGCGGGTCGTCCGGGACGGCTCTGAGATCGACGTGCCTGTCGAGCAGGTCCGGCCGGGCGACACGGTCGTCGTCCGCCCCGGCGAGCGCGTGCCGGTGGACGGCCAGGTGATCTCCGGCGCGAGCGCCGTGGACGAGTCCATGCTCACCGGCGAGTCCATGCCCGTGGAGAAGAAGGCCGGGGATACGGTGATCGGCGCCACCATCAACCGCACCGGCGCGTTCCGCTTCCGGGCGACCACGCTCGGGGAGAACAGCGTCCTCGCCCGCATCGTCCAGCTCATGCGGGACGCCCAGGGCTCCCGGGCGCCGATCCAGAAGCTGGCGGACCGGATCAGCGGCATCTTCGTGCCGGTGGTGCTCTCCATCGCCATCGCCACCTTCGTCGTCTGGTTCGTGGCGGCGGACCAGGCTCCGGCCGTGCGCGCCTTTGCCGCGGCGGTGGCTGTCCTCATCATCGCCTGCCCGTGCGCCATGGGTCTGGCCGTGCCCACGGCCG
>DASQEB010000241.1:0-15628 GCA_035633875.1 Thermoanaerobaculia bacterium | reverse complement strand
CCGTCCGGTCTCTCTTTCGAAGAAGCCCGAGACCCGCCGTCGCCACTTCCTGGCCCGGGTGCGGGAGGGGAGAAACCTCCAGGCCGTGGCCTATCTCCGCGGGTCCCGCCAGGAGTCCCTCGGGCGGTATCTCTTCCTCCGCCCGGGCCTGAAGGCGGACGAGAGGGAGCTCGGAGTCTCGATGGGCGACCAGGAGATCCTCGAATCGTTCGCCACCACCGCCGCCTCCCTCCTGGACGCCTGGGACCAGGGTGCCTTCTTCCCCCGGCTGGTGGACGCCGACGGCCGCAACGAGCCTGGCCGCTGCTCCTTCTGCGCCGTGGCTGAAGCCTGTCTGCGGGGAGATTCCGGCGCCCGCCTCCGCCTGTTCGAGTGGACCGGCCGCGTCCGGGGAATCGACCTGGAGGACCGGGACGCCCCGGGGGCGGACGAGCGGGCGCTGCTCGGCGTGTGGGATCTGGCGGCGAAGAGGAAGCCCGGGGAGGAGGAGGCGTGACCGACCTCCTCCGCGAATTTCGTGCCCTGAGCCTCCGCGACCTGGACCGGGAGGCCCGGCGGGCGGCGCAGACGCGCTTCGACCGGCCTCTCGTCCTGGAGGCCGGGGCGGGGACGGGCAAGACCACGACTCTGATCGGTCGGCTCCTGGCGTGGACCCTGGGACCCGGATGGGAGAAGGCGGAGCGGCGCCTTGCCGAGCGGGTCGCAGCCAACCCGTTCCGTCGGACGGACAGGGCGGGGCCGGACCGGCTCGCCGCGGACGTGCTCAGCCGGGTGGTGGCCATCACCTTCACCGAGGCGGCGGCGGCCGAGATGGCCGGCCGGGCGGCCCGGGAGCTGGGGCGGCTCGCGGCGGGCGAGGCCGTGCCGGACTGGCTCGATCCCACCCTCCTGCCCGAGGGGGACGAGCGGGCGCTGCGGGCCCGGGCCCTCCTCGGCACGCTGGACCACCTCTCCGTCCGCACCATCCACGCCTTCTGCCGCGGGCTCCTCGCGGACCACCCGCTGGAGGCCGGCGTCCACCCGGATCTCGCCATCGACGCCGACGGCCGCCTCGTCGAGGAGGTCGTGCGCGAGGTCGTGGAGAACGCCCTGCGCGAGGGCTACGGCACCCCGGGCGACCCGTCCCTCCTCACCCTCGCCGCCCAGGGCTTCGGCCCGCAGGAGGTGGTCCAGTCCCTCCTCGCCCTCCTCGCCTCCGGCCTCCCCTCCGCTGCCCTGGGGGAGGACCCCTTCCGGCCCGAGGCCGTCCTCGCCTTCCGCGACCGGCTGGCGGAGGCGGCCGGGGCGGTCCACGGCCTGATCGCCCCGCGCCTCCGTGGATCGCGCCTCAAGAATGCCCGGGAGATCGAGCGGGGGCTCGGGTCCCTCCTCGGCCGGATCGAAGACGGGGAGACGGGGATCGAGGCGCTACGGGACCAGGCCGCGGAGCTGCTGCCGGAGAACCTCGTGGACCACCTCCGGAAATGGACGCGCAGGCTCGACGGCACCGAGGCCTCCCTGTTCGGCGAGGTCGGAGCCCGGCTCGCCGCTGCCGCCGCCGTCCTGGCTCCCCTCCTGGACCACCTCGGCCGGCTCGACCCCGAGCTCCTCGGCCACGGCCGCCGTGCTCTCCGCCCCCTCCTCGCTGCCGTCGAGAGCGAGATGCGCTCCCGGGGCATCGCCACCTTCGATTTCCTCCTCACCGGCGCCGAGGCCCTCCTCGCCCGCCATCCGGACGTGCGCCGGCGGGTGCGCCGGGGCATCGACCAGCTCCTCGTGGACGAGTTCCAGGACACCGACCGCATCCAGTGCGAGGTCCTCCGCTGGATCGCCCTGGACGGGCCTCCCGACGAGCGCCCCGGCCTCTTCCTCGTGGGCGATCCCAAGCAGTCCATCTACGGCTGGCGCAGCGCCGACCTGCGGGCCTATGCCGGGTTCGTGGCCCTCGTCCGGCAGAACCGCGGCGAGGTCATGCCCCTGGCCCTCAACTTCCGGTCCGTGCCGGCCATCCTGGACGAGGTCGCCCGGGTGGTGGCGCCGGTGATGGTGGAGCGCCCCGGTCTCCAGCCCCCTTTCGAGCCCCTCCTCCCGTGCGAGCGCCGGGCCGCCGAGCCGGGCTTCGTCCGACCCGGCCGCTGGGCCGCCGTGGAGCACTGGGTTTCTTGGGCGGCGGACGGGGACAAGGGCGGGCCCCGGACCCCGGCGGGCGAGGCCACGGAGATCGAAGCCGCGGCGCTGGCCGAGGACGTCCGGTCCCTTCACGAGCGGGAGGGCGTGGCCTGGCGGGAGATGGCCGTGCTCCTCCGGGGCACGGGCGATCTGGACATCTACCTGGAGGCCCTCCGCCGGGCCCGCGTCCCGTTCGCCGTGGGCCGGGACAAGCAGTACTACCGCCGCCGTGAGGTCATCGAGGCCGCCGCCCTTGTCCGGGCCGTTCTCGATCCGGGCGACCATCTGGCCCTCCTCACCGTCCTGCGCTCCGCCTCGGTGGGCGTGCCCGACGCCGCCCTGATCCCCCTCTGGAACGGCCAGCTCCCCCGCCGGATGACCGAGCTCCACGCGCCGGACCCGCGTGTTTTGGCCGAGCTCGCGGACATCGTGGCGGAGGCCGCCCGGAGCGTGCCCCGGGACGTCCCCGGGCTCGACCGGGTCGAAGGATGGGAACGCAACCTCCTGGCCGCGATCGAAAACCTGGCCGTCCTGCGTCGTTCCTTCGCGACCGACCCGGCGGACGTCTTCGTCGAGCGCCTGCGCCGCCTCTCCCTTCTGGAAGCCACCGAGGCCGCCCGCTACCTCGGCCCCTACCGCCTCGCCAACCTGGACCGCTTCTTCCGCCAGCTCCTCGCCGCGATCGACGATGGCGGCGACGTGAACGGCATCCTGCGGGCTCTGCGCCGGAGCGTGGCCGAGGCCCGGGAGGCCGAGGAGGGGCGGCCCAAGGACGGCGCGGAGGACGCCGTCGGCATCCTCACCATCCACGGGGCCAAGGGTCTGGACTTCGAGCACGTCTATCTCGTCCAGCTCCACAAGACCTCGCCGGGCGACCGCGGGCCCCGCACCGAGGCCGGCCGCGTCGACGGCGGCCCCCGCTGGGAGTATCGCCTGTTCGGGGCTCCCACCCTGGGATTCGACCTCGTCGAAGCCGCGCGCCGGGAGGTGGAGGCCGCCGAGCGCGTGCGCCTCCTCTACGTGGCCATGACCCGCGCCAAGGACCGCCTCGTCCTGGCCGGCGTCTGGCCCGACGGCCGGGAGGCGAAGCCGCCGGAGCTGGCCCGCACCCACATGGAACTCCTCACGTCCCGGCCGGACGTCCCCGCAGATCTCGCCGGACGCTGGGAGAAGGCGCTCGCGCGAGCCGAGGGGGATCCGCCCGTCTGGGCTTTTCCCGATCCGGCCGGAGCCCTCTGGAAGCTCCCCGCCCTCCGCCCCCAGGACCCGCCGGGCCTCTCCGCCGAGCCTGAGGCTCCCTCCCTGCCTACCCCGGAGGAGGTCGCCCTCGCCTCCGAGCGCCTGCGGGACCTGCGGGACCTGGCGGACGCCCGGATGGCCCGCAGTTTCGGCGGCGCCGCGTCCGAAGAGGCCCACGAGCTGCTCCGCGAGCAGCAGGCCGAGCGCCTCGCCGAAGCCCCCGAGCGCCCGGCCCGCACCGTGCCCCTGGACCGCGCCGCCGCCATGGCCGCCGGAGGGGCCGTCCACCGCGCTCTGGAGGAGTGGGACCTCGCCGCTGATCCGGTGGAGGAGTCCGGGCGCCAGCGCGATCGTCTCCCCGCCTACCTCGCGGGCCTCGTTGAAGGAGACGAGCTCGACCGCGCCCTTCCCGTGGCCCGGGACCTCCTGGAGACCTTCGCCGCCGGGCCGCTCCTGCCGCGGTTGCGGTCCTTGAAGGATCACCTCGTCGCCCGGGAGCTGCCCGTCCTCCTCCCTCCGGGAAAGGGAGAGCACTCCCCGGTGGGCGTGGTGAGCGGGACGATCGACCTCCTTTATAACGACCCGAAGACGGGACGGAGCGTCATCGCAGACTACAAGACGGATGAGGTGGAGGGAGGCGAGGAGATGGAGGCGCGGGCGGCGGTGTATGCACCCCAGGGGGCAATCTATACGCGGGCGATCAAAGAGGCCCTGGAGCTGAAGGAGGCACCGCGGTTCGAGCTGTGGTTCCTGCGGGTGGGGCGTATAATCTCTTCCGCATGAGCGTTGCGATCCCGGACCCGGTGCTTGAAACCGCGCGGATGTCGGACTCCGAGCTGAAACAGGAGATCGCCTGTTCGGCCAATTCTCGACGATCTGATGACAAGGTCTGGCTTTCGAGTAGATCGTGATCTGTACCTGCTGATTCTTCGATCGGCTGACGCAAAGAGTGATCCTCAGCCCTCCTCCGACCCCCGCACCGGATAGCGGTCGATGATCCCCCGCAGATCCCGCAGGAAGTCGGGCAGGGAGGACCGATCCAGAGAGAACGTGAAGCAGTGCTCCTGGGTCGTCTGGTCCGGGGTGATGCGGACCTCCAGGGTCACCTGCCCCCCTTGCCGGTCCATCCGCATTTCGATCGCGAGGTTGGGCTCGATGCAGTGGAGGCTCGCCGCAGGGTACCGGAAGGAGAGCATGTCCTCGCATTCACCCGCCCAGCTCTGGAGCTCGGGAGCGCGGACGATCGGGCCGCTGGCCCAGACGCTCGCGCCGTCGGCCCCGCAGTGGGCGGTCACCCGGAGCCAGTTGCCGTCCCAGAAATCGTCCGACTCCTCGAACTGGCGGCCGTGGACCCAGAGCTGAAAGCCTGCGAGGCGAAGGTCGGGCGGACCCAGGTCGTCGTGGAGGCGGTCCCTCATCCGTGCCCCAACCGTCCTACCACTCCGTCCTCGGCGAGGGCGACCAGATCGACGTCGCTGAACCGGTTCCAGAGGTCGGAACCGGCGGGGCTGACGACGCGGATGTAGTTGTCCGTAAGACCATGGCCCATGCCGTCCCGGGGGCGTTCCCAGAGGACGGTCTCCCGACGGCCCAGGTGAGCGCGCCGGAAGTCCTCCTCAGCGCGGGCGGCCAGGGCGAGCATCCGCTCCATTCGGAGCTTCTTCTCCCCGGGCGGGACCTGGGCGGGCATCCCCTCGGCTTCGGTGCCGGGGCGGGGGGAGAAGGGGAAGACGTGGACCTTGGCGAAGGCGGCGGCCTCGACGGTGGCGAGGCTCTCCTCGAATTCCTCCCCGGTCTCGCCGGGGACGCCCACGATCGCGTCCGTGGTCACGGCCACTCCCGGACTCGCGGCGCGCACCGTCTCCAGGAGCCGGAGGTAGCCCTCGGCCGTGTAGGGGCGGCGCATGCGCCGCAGGGTAGCGGTCGCGCCGCTCTGGAGGGAGAGGTGGAGGTGGCGGCAGAGGCGGCGCTCGTGCCAAAGAGTAAGAAGCCGCTCGTCCAGGTCCCAGGGTGCGATCGAGGTGAGGCGTAGGCGAGGCACCTCGGTCTCGTCGAGGATCGCTCGGACCAGCTCGAACAGGCGCGCCTCCCCCCAGCGGTAGGCGGAGATCTGGACGCCCGTGACGACGATCTCCCGGTGGCCGGCCCGGACGAGCTCCCGGACCTCGTCCACCACCTCGGGGAGAGGCCGGCTCCGCTGGCTCCCCCGGGTGGCCGGGATGATGCAGAACGAGCAGCGCATGTTGCAGCCGTCCTCCACCTTGAGGAGCGCCCGGGTCGGGCCGAAGGGGAGGGGGACGTAGGGGACGGGGATCTCCGGCGCGGCGTCGGGAAATGCCGCGTGGACCCGCTCGACGAGCCGATCCTTCTCGTGATTGGGGACGACCAGGTCCACGCCGGCGATCCGCGCCGCGGCCTCGGGGTCTTCTGAGACGTGGCAGCCGGTCAGGACGGTGCGGACGGGGCTCCCGGCCCGCCGCGCCCGCCCGGCGGCCCTGCGCGAGCTGCGGGCGGCGGTGTGGGTGACGGTGCAGGAGTTGACGATGTGGAGGTCGGCCTCCTCCAGCGACTCCACCACGAGGTGCCCGGCCGCGGTGAGATCCCGGGCCAGGCGCTCGATCTCTGCCTGGTTGAGCTTGCAGCCGAGGTTGGTGAAGCAGACGCGCATCGCCGGTAAATTCCCTGTAAAACCCGCCTCCGGTCGGAATTCTAGCCGCTTCTCCCCATGTTGCCGGCCCTTGGACCGTCGGGCGCATAGAATCGCACGCATGAGCACCTCCCGAGCAGCTCTCCTCGCCCTGAGCCTCACGGCTCTCCTCGCCCCACCTCCCGCGCGGGGGGCCGCGAGCGAGTGGGCGGAGAACGAGCAGTCGCGGGTCCGTCTGGTCACGGAATATGCCACGGCGCCCCGGAACGGGCCGATCCGGCTGGGGCTCCACTTCACCCTCTCCCCCGGCTGGCACGTCTACTGGAAGAACAGCGGTGACGCGGGGTTCCCGCCGGTGATCACCTTCTCCTCGACGGGTGGAGCGCTCCAGAAGGCGGAGCTCTTCTGGCCGGCGCCCCGCCGCTTCGAGCTGCCGGGCGGGCTCGTGGCCTTCGGCTACGAGGGGGAGGCCGTCTATCCGATCCAGGCGAAGCTGCAGGTGCCGGAGGGCGCAGGGGCGGTCGAAACCGTCACGAGCGATCTGGAAAGGGCTGGCGGGGGGGAGTCCGTGGAGATCACGGCCGAGGTGGACTACCTGGTCTGCGAGGTGGACTGCATCCCTTATCGCTACACCCTGGCGCTCACCCAGCCGGTGGGGGAGGAGGCGGTGGCCGATCCCGAGACCTCCCGGCTCCTCGACTCCTGGTGGGCCCGCCTGCCGAAACCGGCGGGAGAGATCCCGGGCGTCCAGACGGGCGCGCTCGTCCATGCGGGGAATCCGGAGAAGCTCGAGCTGGAGGTGCGGGTGCGCGGAGCGCGGGCGAAGAAGGGGGAGACCGACCTCTTCCTCGAGACGCACGAAGCCCTCGAGACCGGAAAGCCGCAGGTGAGGGTCACCGCCGACGAGGTGGTCTTCCGCGTTCCCCTGCGGGCGAAGCAGGCTGGCAAGGAGCTCCCGGCGAAGACGGTCTTCGCCTGGACGGTGACCGGCCTCTCCCGGGAGGGCGAGCTTGTGAGCCTGGAGGCGCGCCGGGAGGTGGAGGTGAGCCGCAAGCCGGGCGGCGGGGAGCCCTCGGCCGGTGCGGCGCCGGCCGGCGAGACCGGGGCCGCATACCGCGCGCGTCTGTTCCGGCTGCTGCTCCTGGCCTTGCTCGGCGGGTTGCTGCTCAACCTGATGCCCACGGTCCTGCCGCTCCTCCTCGGGGAGCTGGTGGTTCTGCGGGGCGATCCGGGAGGACGGCCGGCGGTGCGGGAGGGGGCGGCGGCGGTGGCCACGGGCATCCTCGGATCCTGCATGGCCATGGCGGCCCTGGCCGAGGCGGCGCGCCGGGCTGGGCTCCCCGCCGGCTGGGGGGCCCAGCTCCAGGAGCCGTTGCTGGCGGCGCTGATCCTGGTCGCGGCGGTGGTGCTCACGCTCAACCTCTGGGGTCTCCTGGACACCCCCTTGCCGTCCACCGATCCTGCCGATCCCGCCGAACGAAGGGGCTCGGTCCGGCACCTCCTCGCCGGGCTCTTCACAACCCCCCTCGCTCTGGGCTGGACGCTCCCCTTGCTGCGGGAGCCGGTAGGGTTCGCTGTCGAGAAGGGGCCGGCGGTGACCCTCACCGTCCTGGCGGCCCTCGGTCTGGGCCTTTCCCTGCCGTATCTCGTCCTCCTCCTGGCTCCTGCGGTGGTCCGGGTTCTCCCCGCACCGGGGCGGTGGTCCCGCGTTCTGCGGGAGGGGATGGGATTTCTCGCCGGGGCGAGCACCTTCTGGCTGCTGTACGCCCTCTCGCACCATGTGAGCCCGGAGGGGATCGCTTGGGTCGAGCTCGCCCTGCTGGTGATGGCCCTGCTGGCCTGGCTCCGCCATAGGACCGTCCCCAGGAACGCGGTACGATTCGGGCTGGCCGTGGCGCTGGTGGCATGCGCTGCCGCGGCTCTCTGGCTGGCCGACGACAACCGGCTGACTCCGCGCACTTCGCGGACAGCGGACAACCAACGGAACATCCTGACAGGAGGTTGATCATGCGCAAGTGGATTTCCGCAACCTGTGTCCTGGCCGCGCTGGCCCTGGCCGCCGCACCGGCTTTGGCCGCCGGCACCGTGGGCGAGACCGCCCCCGCCTTCCAACTGAAGGGTATCGACGGCAAGACCTACTCCCTCGCCGACTACAAAGGCAAGGTCGTGGTGCTCGAGTGGGTGAACCCCAATTGCCCCTTCTCGGACCGCCATGCCCGGGAGAAGACGATGTCGGATCTCGCCAGGAAGCACGGCGAGATCGTGTGGCTCGGCATCAACAGCACCAACGCGAGCCACGCCAACTACCTGCAGCCAGCCGAGCATCAGGCCTGGGCGAAGAAGAACGGTGTGAGCTACGCCATCCTCTACGATGAGACCGGCAAGGTCGGCAAAGCGTACGACGCGAAGACCACGCCGCACATGTTCATCATCGACAAGGATGGAAAGATCGCCTACAACGGCGCGATCGACGACGATCCTCCGGGCCGCAAGGCGAAGGCGGAGCGGGCGAACTACGTGGCCCAGGGGCTCGGCGCCGAGAAGGCCGGCAAGAATCCCGATCCGGCGGCGACCAAGCCATACGGTTGCAGCATCAAGTATTGATCGTTCCGTTATCCTCGCGGACGAAAAAGGGCGCCGTGCAACGCGGCGCCCTTTTTTCGTTTGGTTGACCGGTTCGCCTCCCCTCCCCTATATTGCTCCCTATATTGCTGAGGATCAGGAAAAATCCGGTATGCTGGATGATCGTCAACTGCAATTGATCTGGGAGGTTTTGACATGCCGACTCAGGAACAAGTGATGCAGCGGATCTACGAACTGTTCAGCGAAGGGTCGGGGGAGCCGATTTCGGCCGAAGCCAAGGACGCTCTTCGCAGCCGCTACTTCGACTGGATCGTGACGAAAAAGGACGAGGCCCCCGGGGCGCCGATCGACGTCTGGGACGACGGCGACGGGAAGGATCTCCAGAAGAGGTTCCAGGAGGTGGGCAAGAAGGCCAAAGAAAAGAAAAAGGACAAGATCGGGAAGACCGAGTGCGAGGCGGCCTATACGCAGGTCGAGCAGGAATCCGAGTGCCCCTACTGCCCCGACCCGATCGGGGGGTAGAATCAGGACGGCCCGCCAGGAGGACGTCCATCGCTTGAGATCTCACGTCTGGGAACGCCTGCTCCTGGTCCTGATCGGCCTGAAGCTCCTCGGCGCGATCCTGGGGACCTTCCGGGGGCATTCCTCGTCCACGGACCAGGCCCAGGAGGCGATCCTCTCCCAACTCGTGCTCCTGCTCCCGCTCTTCGCCTACGCGCTGGGCGGGGGCCTCCTCTGGAGCGGCAGCCGGAGCGACCGGCGGGCGGCCCACCTCGGGATCGTCTTCCTGCTGCTGGCGACCGCTTATTCGAACCGGCCCCTTTTGCGGCTCGTCACCTCGGGCTGGGCGGGCCTGGGGCTGCCGGCCCTCCTGCTGAGCAGCCTGCACGTCGATGCCTTCCTGCCGTATTTCTTCTGGCGGTTCGCGGGCGAGTTCCCCACGGAACCTCTGTCGTACCGCACGCGGCGCCTCCTCTCGTACGGGTCGCTCGCCGCGCTGGGGATCGGCTCCTCCCTGTTCGCTGTGGAGTTGGGCAGGCTCGTGCTGCGCCTGGTGTCCGCGGAGCCGGGAGCGACCTTCGGCGAGATCGCTCCACCCAAGCCGAGCTTCTTCTACTACGGCGTGGTGCTGACCCTCTCGTTCGTGGCGCTCGCGCTCCTTCTCTGGCGGGCGCGGACGGCGCCCGAGGAGGAGAAGCGCCGGGCCGGGGTCTTCGCCCTCGGGCTGAGCGGCATGGCTCCCCTCTTCCTGCTGATCCTGACGCACGCCGTGTTCAAGGCAGCCGGCAAGCCGTTTTCTCCCCCGAAGGAGCTGTTCCTCCTGTTCTTCCTCCTGTTCTGCTCCGTTCCGTTCGTTACCGGCCGCACCGTGCTCGTCCACCATGTGCTGAACGTCCGGCTCATCGCCCGGCGGGCCGTGCAGTACGCCCTGGCGCGCTACACGGCCCTGGCCCTCGCCGTGGTGCCGATCGCCGCCCTGACCGTCTACCTCTATGGCCAGCGCCACCACCGGCTCGAAGAGATCTTCTCGGGCTCGCGCCTGACTCTCCTGGTTTCGGCCGTGGTGGTGGGCGGGGCGGCCCTGCGCTACCGCAGGACGCTTCTCGACGCGATCGACCGGCAGTTCTTCCGGGAGCAGTACGACGCGCGCCGGATCCTGACCCTGCTCGTGGAGCGGATCCGGGCCACCACCGGGACGGTGGAGCTCGCCGCCCTGATCTCCCGCGAGTTGGACCTGGCCCTCCACCCCGAGGGGGTCTCGCTGATGGCCTTCGAGCCGCGCTCAGGGCTGCTGGCCGATCCCAAGAACCGCAGCCGGCGCCTGGACGGCTCCTCGCAGGTGGCGTCGTTGATCGCCGGGGCCAGCGATCCGCTGCCGGTGGACCTGGAGGATTCGCGATCGCCGCTGGCGAGGCTCCCGGAGAAGGAACGCTACTGGCTGGTGGACAGCGGCTTCCGGCTCCTCGTGCCGATCCTGGCCCGGGACGGCTCGCTCCTGGGGCTGATCGGGCTCGGGGAGAAGAAGAGCGGTCTGCCGTTCCTCAAGGAGGACCGCCAGCTCCTGCGGGCGATCGCCAACAGCGCGGCCTGGGCGTTGGAGCTGGAGCAGGGCCGTTCTCTGGGCTCCCGGTCCACGTGGCAGGATGCGGCGGTGAGCCCGGCCCCGGGGGAGGCCCCTGCCGAGGCGCAGCCGCCCTTGGCCGAGCTGGCCCGGGAGTGCCCGCATTGCGGCCGGCTCTACCCGACCTACACCGTCTTCTGCACCTCCTGCAGCCGCCGGCTCGAGCCTTCCCACGTGCCGTACGTGCTGCCCGGCAAGTTCCGGTTCGAGAGGCGGATCGGCGTCGGGGGCATGGGTGTCGTGTACCGCGCGGCGGACCTGGCCCTGGGCAGACCGGTGGCGGTGAAGACCCTGCGGCGGGTTTCGCCCGAAGACGCCATGCGGCTGCGGCGGGAGGCCCGCACGGCTGCGGCCGTCTCCCATCCCCATCTCGCCCCGGTCTACGGCATGGAAACCTGGCAGGGCACCCCGATGCTGATCATGGAGCTCCTGGAAGGGGGAACTCTCACCCAGAAGATCGAAAAGGGGAGGCTCGACCCTCTCGAGACCGTGGAGCTGGGCCTTTCGATGGCCGAGGCTCTGGAGCAGCTCCACGCCGCGGACATCCTCCACCGCGACATCAAGCCCAGCAACATTGGCTACACCCGGGACGGCACCCCCAAGCTGATGGACTTCGGCATCGCCCGGGTCATGTTCGACCTCCGTCGGGACACGGACTTCGCCTCCCCCGCCGACCTGGAGGAGGACTCGGCCCTGCTGCCGCCGACCTCGCTGTGGGACCGGACGCCCACGTCCATCACGGTCTCCCGCCAGCTCGTGGGCACCCTCGCCTACCTCTCGCCCGAGGCCCTGGACGGCCAGCCGGCGGACGCCTCCTTCGACCTCTGGAGCCTGTCCATCGTCCTCTACGAGTGCCTGCTCGGCCGCAAGGTCTTCAGCGGCGGCGACATGCACCAGTTGATGAACCGGATCCGGCATGGCCGCGTCCCCGAGTTCTCCCAGGTGCTTCCCGAGCACGACGAGGCCCTGGGAGACTTCTTCCGCATGGCGCTCCATCGGACTCTGACCCGCCGTCCGGCCACCGCCCGGGAGCTCAAGCAGCGCCTTTCCGCCCTCCGGATGCGCCTCGCGACCTGAGCCGGATAGAAACATTTATTGCCAATCAGGAATGTGGCGATTCACGGGCCGGATCGTCTCTCGATACCCCTGCCTTGACGGCGGTGGAACCCGAGCCTTATAATAGAGGTTATTGAAATATCGCTGATGCATTTTTCTCTCGTGTTGTGAACTGTCTGGCACCGCCAATGATTTGCCGAAAGGCAGATCCGTTCACCAGAGCAGTGCTTTTTTCACAAGGAGGCTTCCATGGCGTACACCAAGGATGGCATCATGGCGCAGATCTACGTCGCCTTCGGCCAGGGTTCTGGAGCGATCCGCGTCTCTCAGGATGCCGCGATGGAGCTGCACCGTTGGTATTACGACGCGATCACGCCCGAGGTCGTCGGCGAGAGGTGGGAGACGGAGAAAGTCCAGGTGCTGGACCGGATCCGCATGATCGGCACCCTCGCCGCGCTGAAGGCGACAACCGTCGGCGCGACCGCGATCAACCCTCTGAACGTCTACGACTCCGCCGTCCAGGTGCAGGAGACGTCCGACACCGACCTCTGCCCGCCTCCTCCTCCTCCTCTGTGATCGATCCGCGGGCCAGAGTGTGAGATCTTGGTTCTGGACGCGGCTGGTTCCGTCGCTCGCCTCCCTCAAGCTGGCGATGGCCCTGGCCGCGTTCTCCCTCACCTACGAGCGGTTCGCCGGCGGCGACGCGTACTTCCCTTACCTCTTCTATCTGCTGTTCATCGTGACCTTCGGCGCCACGGCCGCCCTCCTCCTGCTCGGAGGCCGCAACGACCGTCGGGCCCTCTCCCTTGGCGGGTTCTTTCTGATGGGGGCCACCGCCTGGTGCAACGGGCCCCTGGGGAACGTTGCGGAGCTCGAAGGGGTTCCCGGAGCTCCGCTTTTCGCCGTGGCGAACGCCCTGGAGCTCGACTGTTTTCTCGCATATTTCCTGTGGGCCTTCGTCCGTGGCTTTCCGCATCCGCCGACGTCGGCCAGGGTGCGGAGCCGGATGGATTTCGCCGTCCGCCTGAGCGCGATCGCCGGGATCGTCCTCTTCTCCCTCAACCTCCTCCGTTTCCTTGCCCATCAGCTCCCCAACAGATGGGGCGCGGAGCTGCTCGACCGGTTCACCCCCCAGCGCGGGACCGGGATCTACTACAGCGTGTCCATGGGCCTGACCGTCGCGGCCTTCGCCGTCCTCCTGTGGAAGGCCCGATCCCTCACGGGTCCCGACCAGCGCCGGATCCGCCTGTTCCTCGTCCTGCTCGCCGTCACCTTCGGCCCGGCCCTCCTCGAGGTCACCCTGGAGCTGCTCCCTTGGGGGTACCGCGACTTCACCGCGCGCCATGGTCTCAGACTGGCGATCGTCGTCACGGTCCTGTCCATCATGCTGATGGCGCCGGTGACGGTGCCCTACGCCGTCCTCGTCCACCGGGTCCTGGACGTCCGGCTCATCGCCCGGCGGGCGCTGCAGTACGCCCTCGCCCGGACCTCCGTCCTCGTCCTGGTGGCGGTTCCCGCGGTCGCCCTCGGCTGGTACCTGTATGTCCACCGCGAACGCTCCCTCCTGGAGCTCTTCTCCGGCGGCCACGTGCTGCTGCTGCTGTCTTGCATCGTCGTGGGGATCGCGGCGTTGTATTACCGCCGGCTGCTTCTCGACGCGATCGACCGCCGCTTTTTCCGGGAGCATTACGATGCCCGGCAGATCCTGACCCTCCTCGTCGAGCGGATCCGTTCCATTGACGAGGTCGAGACCCTGGCGAGCCTCGTCTCCCGGGAGATCGACCTCGCGCTCCACCTGGAAGGGATCGCGATGATGGTGCTCGAGCCCCGGTCGGGGATGCTCGTCGATCCCCGCAGCAGGGCGCGGCGGCTCGACGCCTCCTCGGCCCTCGCCCTGACCATCTCCAACGCCAGCGATCCGCTGGAGGTGGACCTCGAGAATCCCCACTCCCCCCTGGGAAGGCTCCCCGAAAAGGAGCGGCACTGGCTCGTGGACAGCGGTTTCCGCCTGATCGTGCCGATCCTGGCCCGGGACGGCACGCTCCTGGGGCTGGTCGGGCTCGGAGAGAAGAAGAGCGGTCTGCCCTTCCTCAAGGAGGACCGGCAGCTCCTGCACGCCATTGCGAGCAACGCTGCCTGGGTGCTGGAGCTGGAGCAGGGCCGCTCGCTCGGTCCGCGCCGTGTCTCCTGGCGGGCCCCCCTCGGGCTCGACGACGCCAGTCCCTCAGAGATCCCCCCCGCCGCGGAGCACGCCAAGGAATGCCCGAGCTGCGGCATGGTCTTCCAGAGCTATACCGTCTTCTGCAGCAACTGCAGCCGCCGGCTGGAGGTCTCCCGCGTGCCGTTCGTCCTGCCGGGAAAGTTCCGCTTCGGAAAACGGATCGGGGTCGGGGGGATGGGCGTCGTCTACGAGGGGGCCGACCTGGCCCTCGGACGGCATGTGGCCATCAAGACGCTGCGGCGGGTCTCGCCCGAGGACGCCATGCGGCTGCGGCGCGAGGCGCGGACGGCGGCGGCGGTCTCCCACTCTCATCTCGCCGCCGTGTACGGCATGGAGACCTGGCAGGGCACTCCGCTGCTGATCATGGAGCTGCTCGAAGGAGGGACCCTCGCCCAGAAGATGGAAAAAGGGCGCGGTCTGCCGCCGGCCGAAATGGTGGAGCTGGGGATCGTCATGGCCGAGGCCCTGGGATATCTCCATGCCGCGGACATCCTCCACCGCGACCTCAAGCCGAGCAACATCGGCTACACCCGGGACGGCGTCCCCAAGCTGATGGATTTCGGCATCGCGGGGCTCGTCCTGGAGCTGCGGCGGGAGGGGGACATGGCCCTGCTCTCCAGCGAGGAGGACGACTCGGTGCTGGTCCCCCCTAGATCCATCTGGGGACAGGCCGGCTCGTCGCCGACCGCCACCCGCCGGCAGTTCGCGGGGACGCTTTCCTACCTCTCGCCGGAGGCCCTGAACGGAGAGCCGCCGGACGTCTCCTTCGACCTCTGGAGCCTGGGGATCGTCCTGTACGAGTGCCTTCTGGGTCGGAAGATCTTCACTGGAGGAGATTCCCGGCAGATCATGGCCCGCATCCGCAACGGGCGCGTGCCGGAGTTCTCCCAGGTCTTTCCCGAGTACGAAGACGTCCTGGGGGACCTCTTCCGCCGAACGCTCCACAAGACCCGCTCGCGGCGCCCCGCCACCGCCCAGGAGCTCCGGTACTGGCTTTTGGAGGTCCGGCCGCGGGTGGCCGGCCTCGCCGAGGCCGGGCCGGCGGCGTAGATCTTCCCTAGAACGGCCCGCCCATCTCGCTGATCAGGGGTTTTGTCTTGGTGGCGACCCCCACGCCGTCGCCCAAGGGAAGGACCACGGCCTGGAGCTGGGGGTGCATCATCAGGTAGCCGTTGAAGGACCACAGGGCCTCCGCCGTCTCGTCCCCCTCCTCCGGCGGCTCCGCCACGCAGCCCTTCCAGAGCAGGTTGTCGCAGACGATCAGACCGCCCAGCCGGACTCTCGGCAGGACGAGGTCGAGGTAGCGGCGGTACTCGGTCTTCACGGCATCGAGGTAGACCAGGTCGAACAGCCCGTCGAGCCGGGGGAGAACGTCCAGCGCGGCCCCCTCCACGAGCTCCACCCGGCCGGCCACTCCGGCCCGCTCCAGGTAGCCCCGGGCCGTGGCGAGGCGCCCCGGGTCGGTGTCGATCGTCACCACCCCGGCCTCCGGGTTCCCCCGGGCGAGGCACAGCGTGCCGTAGCCGATGGCCGTCCCGATCTCCAGGACGAGACGCGCCCCGACGGCCCGCGTGAGGATGGCGAGGAGCCGCCCCACGTCGGGCTTGGAGAT
>DASQEB010000240.1:0-4929 GCA_035633875.1 Thermoanaerobaculia bacterium | reverse complement strand
GGGATAGGGGTGAGGTTTCAGGGGATCGGCTACAATCCACCCCCGCCATGCACCCCCCCATCCGCCGCGCCTACAACGCCGCCTTCGCCCCGTCCAAGTACCAGGCCCTGCTCGGGGATCTCCAGCGGGAGGCCGGTTGCGCTCCGGGGTTCCGGATCTGCGAGACGCCGCTCTTCCTTTCCGAGGATCTCACCCGCAAGCTGACCGAGGCGGCGCACGAGATGCTCGCCGCGGTCACGTCGGAGGAGTACCTGCGGCAGGCCGGCCGGGCGGTGCCTCCGGGGCTTGGCGTGCCGGGCGAGGACGCCCACACGACCTTTCTTCAGGTCGACTTCGCCCTGACGCGAGCGAGCGATGGGGAGATCGTGCCGCAGCTCATCGAGCTCCAGGGTTTCCCCTCCCTCTACGGCTTCCAGTGGATGCTGGAAAAGGCCTTCCGGCGCTGCTTCGAGGCGATCCCCGGAGACTGGACCCCGTATTTCGCGGGGCTCGATCCGGACTCCTACTTGGCGTGCCTGCGGGATGTGGTCGTGGGCGACTGCGACCCGGAGACCGTCGTCCTCCTGGAAATCGAGCCGGAGAACCAGAAGACGTTGATCGACTTCACCGCCACCGAGCGACTCCTCGGCATCCCGACCGTGGACGCCCTGGCGGTCACCGAGCGGGGCGGACGGCTCTTCTACCGGAAGAACGGCCGCGAGGTGCCGATCCGCCGGGTCTACAACCGGGTGATCTTCGACGAGGTGGAGCGCAAGGGGATCGACCTCTCCCACCTCTTCCACCGCGAGCTGGACGTCACCTGGGCGGGCCATCCCAACTGGTACCTGAAGATCAGCAAGTTTGCCCTGCCGTTCCTCAAGAGCCGCTACGCGCCGCCGGCCTGGTTCGTGAGCGACCTGCCGGAGATCCCGGAGGACCTGGACAACTACGTCCTGAAACCCCTCTTTTCCTTCGCCGGCCTGGGCGTCAAGATGGGTCCTTCGCCTGAGGACCTGCGCTCCCTCGACCGTCCCCAGGATTTCATCCTCCAGCGCAAGGTGGACTACGCCGCCTGCATCGAGACCCCCGACGAGCCCGCCAAGGCCGAGGTGCGGATGATGTTCGTCTGGAAAGACCGCCCGGTGCTCGTCAACAACCTCGTCCGCATGAGCAAGGGGAAGATGATGGGGGTCGACTTCAACAAGGACAAGACCTGGGTCGGAGCGAGCCTGGCGTACCATCCGCCGGGGTGAGAAAAGGAGCCGCCATGCGCTGGGATCCCGCCGACTTCTCCCGACAGCTTGCCGCTGCCGCCGAGGCGTTCGACCGGCCGGAGGTGGCGCGCCTCGCCGAGGAGCTGATCGCCCATCTGCGTAGCCGGGTCGGGCTCTATCCGGAGGCCGACGCCCTCAGGGTCCTGGGAATCCTGCGACGGAAGCGCCACTTCGAGCTCCTGCAACGCGTGGCGGACGCCTTTCTCCTGTCCGGCCAGAGGTCGCCCCAGGCGCTGCGCCATTACGCGCAGGCCCTCATCGAGGGCGGGCCGGGCCGCTGGACGGCGGCCGTGGCGGTGCTGGAAGACCTCGTGGCGGGCACGACCGCGCATCCGGAGGAGAACGCCGAGGCCCGGGGTCTGCTCGGTCGGGTCTACAAGCAGCTCTACCTCGCGGGGGGGCCCGCGGCCCGGCGTCGGCGCTTTCTGGAGCGGTCCGTGGCCTCCTACCTCGACGTCTACCGCTCCGCTCCCGAGGTCCACCTGTGGCACGGCATCAACGCCGTGGCCCTCCTGATCCGCGGCCGGGAGGAGGGGATGGCCCTCGACGGCGGGCCCGATCCCGGAGCGATCGCGCGGGAGATCCTCGAGACCATCGAGGACCTGGATCGGGAAGGGACGATCATGTACTGGGAGCTCGCCACGGCCGCCGAGGCAGCCGTGGCCCTCGGCAGGACCGACAAGGCCCTGTGGTGGATCCTGCGCTATATCGACGCCCCCGGGGCGGACGCCTTCGAGCTGGCGAGCACCCTCCGCCAGCTCACCGACGTCTGGCGGCTCGACGTCGTCGACGATCCCGGCGCGAAGCTCCTCCCCCTCCTGCGGTCGCAGCTCCTCCAGCGCGAAGGGGGACAGGTGGAGGTGAAGCCTGCCGAGCTGACCGCCTCCGTGCAGCGGCTCGACCGGCAGGACACGGTCGAAGGCGGCCTCGAGAAGGTCTTCGGCTTCGAGAAGAGCGTGGCCCTGCGCTGGTACCGCACGGGCCTCGAGCGCTGCAGCGCGATCGGCCGGGTGGAGAGCCGCACGGGCAAGGGATTCGGCACCGGGTTTCTCGTCCGCGGCGGCGACCTGCACCCGCGCTTCGGAAGCGAGCTCCTCCTGCTCACCAACGCCCACGTTCTCAGCAACGATCCCCGGGTGCAGTCCACCTTTGGCGCCCGCCATACCGAGGCGGCGGTCGTCACCTTCGAAGTGCTGGGCTCGGAGCACCAGGTCGCCGAGCAGCTCTGGACCTCGCCCCCCTGGGAGCTGGACGCCACCCTCGTCCGCCTCACCCCCGCGGTCGCCGCGCCGGGCGCGCTCTTCTCCCTGGCCCCCCAGCCGATCCCGTCCGCCGACGGCAAGCTGCGCGTCTACGTCATCGGCCACCCCGCCGGCCGCTCGCTCGAGATCTCCCTCCACGACAGCCTCCTCCTCGACTGCGAGGACCCGAAGATCCACTACCGCACCCCCACCGAGCCCGGAAGCTCGGGAAGCCCCGTCTTCAACGAAGACTGGGATCTGGTCGCCCTTCACCACGCCGGCCGGGACGACATGCCCCGGCTGAAGAAGCAGCCGGGGACCTACGCGGCGAACGAGGGGATCTGGATCTACGCGATCATCAACAAGCTCCGGGAGGTGTGGGGGGCCTGAGGTCCCGCCACGGGAGGGGGACCCTGGGAGCGCCGGCAGGGATGCCGGGCTCCCAGGGCGACAGCCCGATCCGGGTACAATCCCCTCAGTCCCCTGGCGCCTTCGCATGAGCTTCGACCTCGAACGCTTCGCAGCCCGGCTGAAGACCGATCCCGAGTCCCTCGACGAGCAGGCCCTGACGGCGGCCCTGCCCGAGTTGGAAGCCCTGGATTCCGGTGCGGCGTACGACTGGGAGGCCCGCGCCCGCCTCCGCTCCCTCCTCGGCCGGGTCCTCCAGGAGCTCTACCTGCGGAGCGAGCCCGGCTCCGAACGGGCCCGGGACCTCCTGGAGCGCTCTGTTTTAACGTTTCTGGCGGTCTACCGTTCAGCGCCGGAGCGCCATTCCCGCGAAGGCATGGCCGCGGCGGCCCTCCTGGCCCGGGGCCGCCAGGACGGCATCGTCCTCCCGGGGTTTCCCCAGACCGAGATGCTGGCGACGGAGATCCTCGACTCCGTCGAGCGGCGGGAGACGGCGGGGAGGCTGGAGGCACCCGGGGATTTCGCGGCGGCGGCCGAGGCGTGCATCGCCCTGGGCGGGGTGCTCGAGGCCCTTGACTGGCTCCGGCGCTACGCCCACCAGGAGACGGACTCCGCGGAAGGGGCTGCCACGCTGCGCCAGCTCACCGGCGTCTGGCGACTCGAGGACGCGCGGCTCCTCTCCACGCTGCAAGACCGCTTCGAGCCCCTCCGGAGATCGCGGGGCTTCGACCTGTCGGTGCCGGTCACCCGGGACAAAGGACTGGAGGGCCTGCACCACCTGCCGCCCGAAAAGCCCCTGGCCGTCCACGACAACGTCACGTTCACCGTGTACAAGCCCAGGGTGGTGGCGCCGCTCGAATGGTACCCCCTGCTCGCCTTCGCGCACCTGGAGGACCTCCCGGACGAGGCGCGCCGGCCGGGCGAGCCCTCCCTCCGCGAGCAGGTCGAGGCCCAGGCCGCGGCCGCCCTCGGCACCCGGCTCCAGGACTACGCCGACGACAGCGAGGACGCCTCCCAGGCCGTCCCCCACGAGGCCGAGATCACCTTCGTCCCCTTCCTCCCCGGATTCCGGTTCAACCCTCCGCAGGCGACGTTCCTCTTCCTGGAGCCCATCCAGAAGGAAGAGTTCCGGATGCAGGCCCCGCCGGACCTCGATGGCCAGACGGTCCGCGGCCGGCTGAGCGTCTACTGGGGGCACATCCTCCTCGCCGAGATGAACCTGAGAATCCGCGTGGACAGCCGCGCCCGCACCCTCTCCCCCGCGGATGCCGGGACCGAGCGGGAGGCCATCCGCCCCTACCGCGACGTCTTCGCCTCCTACTCCCATCAGGACACGCCCATCGTTCTCGAATTCGAGCGCTACCTCCGGGCCCTGGGGGACCGGTACCTCATCGACCGCGACACCCTGCGGGCCGGCCAGGTCTGGGACGACCGCCTCCAGGGCATGATCCGCGAAGCCGACGTCTTCCAGCTCTTCTGGTCCCGCAACGCCATGCAATCCGACTTCGTGGAAAAGGAGTGGCGCTACGCCCTCGCCCTCGGGCGCGGCAGCTTCGTCCGGCCGGTCTATTGGGAGGACCCGCTCCCGAGCCTGCCCGAGAAAGGGCTCCCTCCCGAGGAGCTCCGCCGGCTCCACTTCCACTTTTTTCCCCGACGATCGGAGGCGGAGAAGTTGAAAATGCAAGCGGACCTCGATCACTCCGAGGACCCCCTTCCCTACACCCGGCCGCGGAAGAAGATCTGGGCCGCTTCTCTCATGATTCTGCTCGCCGTCGTTTCGTACACGTTGATCCGTTCGTGGGGGGACCAGGCCGCAGCCGTGCGGGCGATCGAAAAGCAGGGCATCACGATCGTTCAGGGACAGAAGTCGGACCCGGAGCTGGCGGTCCAACAGGCCCCCTTCGTCGCCCTGGTGCCCGTCGAGGAGGTGCCGGCCGGCACGGAGGTCACGGTCGTCTGGGTGAGCCCGGACGGCCCCCAGATCCAAGAGACCCAGACCGTCTACAAGGGGAACGAAAGCCTCCGTT
>DASQEB010000239.1:0-8132 GCA_035633875.1 Thermoanaerobaculia bacterium | reverse complement strand
ATTCTTCCAGAAAAGGGCGACGGCAAGTGACAGGCCTGGTAATCACACCGGATGGAAGAGTGTCCCCTGGACGGGCGAGAAAGCGACGCCTCCGGTCAATGCTATTTCGTTACGACAGCTTGAGTACCGATCAAAAGATGTCCCTTGCCGGAGAACTGGCATTCCTGCTTGATATTGAGCTAGATTTCGAGAACGTCCTTGTACTCAAGTATGGTCACAAACGTGTCCAACAAGCCCAAAGAGGAGCAACGGCGGAGAGGGAGAGCCAAGGCGGCTGAAAGTAGTTGCCTTATCTTCGTTCCCGATCTTCTACCATAATGGCAGGCGATCAGGCACAACTCTCTCAAATCTTTACAGATCACTCCTCACCCTCTTCCCCAAAATACTCCGCCATCCTCTGAAGAAAATCCGGCCGCAGTGAAGGCGCCAGCCCCATCGTCTGAATGGCCCGGACCCGCTCCGAGAGGGCGTTGAATGGAAGGAAACCGCAAATCCGGTTAAGGGGCTTCTCCCGGAGAGTGAAGGTCGGGCGGAGGATCTCCTGGCCGACCTTGTTGCGGCGGTCGTCGGGGGCGACGATGAAGAGGCGAATGTCGATATTGGGCTGGAGGGCCAGGAGGTCGCTCATCCGGAGGAGGCCGGAGTAGACGGCGGTCGTGCTCTCGACTTCGAAGGCGGCCATGATGGAGTTGCCCTGGAGCCAGAGGACGTCGATGAGCTCAATCGTCCGGTTTGTGACCTCGTTGAACTGAGTGGGCAACTTCTCCACCATCCGGGGCAGCCCACCGAGCGCCAGCCCCTTATAGGTCCTTCCCCGATCGTTGCGAGCGACCCAGATGTCGAGACCCATCTGCGCCCCCAAGGTGAGGAGGAGGTACTGGATCTCGGTGTGGAGGGTCGCCTCCTCCTCAGCGGCCGTCTCTGCCGGGACGGTGGGCGGCGGCACATCGTTGTCGGGGACGGTGACGACGGTCGAGACGGTCTCCTTCCCCTCCTTGCGCTCGTAGCGATAGACACGGCCGAGCTTCTTCTCATCCACAGGGCGGCGGATGGGGTTGGCCCGGGCCTGCTCGAGCATCGAGACGAGGAGCGCGCCATCGGCAGGACGCTTGAAGAGGTTCGGACTCCCCCGGACGAAGCCTCGGTAACCGGATCGGTCGTCCGGACCGCGGTAGAAGTCCATCTTCCCTTCCAGCTCCTGCATGGGGATACCCTCTTCCGGGTCCAGGAGCACGAGGGGCTCGACCTCTAATTGGACGGGGAAGTCCGGGCCGGGCCAGGCGGGGTTGGTGCTCTGGGCGGGTCCGACGACACGGAGGGTGCCGACCCAGCGCATCACGCCGGTCAGGTAGCAGAGGAGAATGTCGCCTCGGGCGACTCGCTTGATCATGTTGGCCCGGTAGGTCCGGAATCCAGTGACGCGAGCGCCGTTCTTGCGGAAGTCCTCCCAGGTCTTACCCGTGTAGAGGTCCAGCCAATAATTCATGGGCCTCTATCCTATGCGAGTTTGATGGATGATCCGAGCGTCCGACAGCACAGGGCTCACGCCCCCGGCAATCCCCTGCCGCCCCTTCGGGGCTCTGGAATCTTGGGGGCCGCCCACCCGGGGTTCCCGCGCCTGCGGCGCGTCCACCCCGGGCTACATGCCGTCGCCCCTGCCGGGGCTTTGGGGAGTGTGCTGGGACCGGACCGCTCCGGGCCGGGGAGCGTACCAGGAGAGGACGCCCTGCCGCCCGGCAAACCGGCTACGAGCGCAGCGCGGGGAAGAGGTCGCCCACTCTCAGCCGCAGCTCGGGGAGCACCCTCGACCGGACGATCTCCCCTTCGGCGAAGCGGCCCAGCTCGGTGTAGCGCCCACCTGTGAGGACGTAGACCCGCACCAGCCGGTTCCGGGGGTCCACCAGCCAGGATTCCGGGTCCCTCGCCTCTTCGTAGGTCTCGAGTTTGATCCCCTCGTCGCGGCGGCGGGTGCCGGGAGAGAGGACTTCGACGATGAGGTCGGGGACTCCCTCGAATCTCGGGGCGCCCGGAGGCGGTTCGTTGCTGGTGTGGAAGAAGAGGATGTCCGGTTGGAGCGGGGGTGGCATCTCCGTCTCAGAGGGGCAGTGGCAGCAACACCTGCCACTGCCCCTCAAGCCCAAGGACGGATGCACGAAATCCGACCAGCCCTGTCGGCAAATCAGTTGTCGACCAACACGCACTGCTCGTCGCAGAACTCCTCGCAGGCATCGAGGCATCCGCCCCGCGTATCAACGGTCTTGGAGGCATGGTCACCGTTGCTGCAGGTGATTTCGCAGGTCAGGTCGTTGAAGGGGTTGTAGGCTGCGACTCCGGGATTCTTCTTCCCAGCCGAGGCAGAGCTGAGGGGAAGAACGATCGCGACCAGAGCGAACACCATGACGACGCGCAGCAGGTTCTTCATTACCTTCTCCTTGTCAAAGGCAGGCAAAGCCCACCGAGGTTCCAAGTAACCATCCCGTCATCCCGTCAGTTGTCCGGCAAAAGCGGACGGATAGTAAGTGCAGGTATGCGACATGTCAACTGTGGCCGATAGGGATCGGGACCAGTCTCGAAGTTGATCCCTCCTCCCGGCGGCGTGTGGGAACATCCACCGTGCGGGGAAAATCTCCACTTGGCGAGACGGACCGCTCGCCTTTCGGCGAAACCGTCCCGTCTGTCCAGTAGAACCGTCCCCGCTTTCCGAGGCGAGGACGCACCGGGTGCCGCCAGGGAGCAGGCTCCCCGGCGGCGCTCGTCAGGCCTCTCATGCTTTGACCTCCCCCCAGTGGTGCCTCTCCTGACTCTCCTTCCCAGATGGCAGCCCTGTCACTGACAGGCGTTCCGGTGCTCCGCGATCACCGGGCATCGCGGCCCGTCCGCTTCCCGCGAGTCACAGAGGTGAAAAGCCGGCCGGAAGCGGCTTGAAGACGGCGGAAGAGTCGCTTCTGCCATCGCAGAACCCGCTCCAAGCAGGCTGCAACGGCTTCTGGCAATCCGGAGGCGGCGAACAGCGCCGTTAGGATGATTTCGGCGATCTCGGAGCAGGTTCATGGAGATTTTGGCGCCTTCACCGCTTTGGAGGCGGCCAAAACGCTCTGAAGCAGAGATCTGGTCGCCTGAAGAGGTCCTTCGGCGTATCCTCCGAGGACTCTACAGACTCTCAAATGCTATTCTCAACTAGTCTGTTGACATATAGAGTCCGTATGTGTAGTCTACAGCCCCTAGCAGCACTTGTATAGCAGAATGGAGGAGAAGCCGCCATGAAGCGGACGGTGTCGATCCTGGCTTTCTGGGCAAGAGGACCTCCGAGGGATTGCTGGTCGCGCACTCGGAGCAGAAAAGGACCTACTTCAACCCCAACCGTCTTGAAAGGAGACGACCATGAGAAGTGTGACTGTTTTCGGGAGAAAAGTTACGAATTGGGAGCTGTCCAGCAACAGCCTGAAGCCTCACCTGTCGGAGATGCCGCACCTCCAGCCTCTCATCGAGGAGCTGGACGGGATCATCGTGGAGGCGAAGGCGGTCGACAGCGAGCAGGAGAGGGCCCGGGGGCAACTCCGCGAATTGACCCGGCGCCGCCAGGACTCGGAGCGCCGAGGCCAGGACGTCCGGCGCCGGATCAACGCGGTGCTGCGGGGTTCCTTCGGGTTCACCAGCGAGCAGCTCATCCAGTTCGGGATCGATCCGGAGCCTCCGAGGATCCCCCGTGCCCGGCGCACGCGGCGCAAGCCGCTGGAGGAGAAGAAGCCTCCGGCGGAAACCCCGGCGGCGCAGTCGTAGAGGGGACCGTCCCGTGAGGTCCCCAGGGGGGCGCGTGGCGCCCCCCTTTTTTGCCGGATCAGGAAGCGCCTGGAGCGTTCGGGCGTGCAGCAGGGATCTTTGAAAACTGAAGGACCGACGAGAGCTCCGCCGGGGCGGGGCGGAGCTCTCGTCAACGAATCTGCCGGTCCACCCGGTCCGGCCCGGGCCGCGGCGCGCGGCCCGGGGCCACCATCTGCTCGCGCACGAGATCGGCGTAGAGGCCGCCTCGGGAGAGCAGGGTGTCGTGGGTGCCCTGCTCGACAACACGCCCGCCGGAGAGGACGAGGATGGGGTCGGCGCGCTTGATCGTGCTCAGGCGGTGCGCGATGACGATGCGCGTGCAGTCGAGGGCTTCGAGCTCGGCCTGGATCTTCGCCTCGGTGACGGCGTCCAGCGCGCTCGTGGCCTCGTCCAGCAGGAGGATGCGCGGGCGCTGGAGCAGGGCGCGGGCGAGGGCGAGGCGCTGGCGCTGGCCGCCGGAGAGCCCCGCGCCCGCCTCCCCCACCAGAGCTTCGTAGCCCATGGGCAGCGCCAGGATGTCGTCGTGCAAGTGCGCGCGCCGGGCCGCCTCAACGACGCGGTGGAGCGGCTGCGCCGGGTCCGCCAGGGCGATGTTGCTGCGGATGCTTCCCGCGAGGAGGTCCGGGTCCTGGGGCACGATGCCGATCTGCTGGCGCACGGAGCGCAGGTCGAGCGCGGCGAGATCGGCCCCGTCGTAGAGGATCGTCCCCTCGGTCGGGCGGTGCAGGCCCAGCAGCAGGTGGGCGAGCGTGGTCTTGCCCGCGCCCGATCGTCCCACCAGGGCCACGAAGGAGCCTGCCGGGATGTCGACGGAGACGTCCCGCAGCACCGGCGGAAGCTGCGGCCCGTAGCGAAAGCCCACTCCGGCGAGGGTGATCCGCCCGGCGAGCCGCCCGGCCGGGGTCGCGCTCCCCGGCTCCTGCTCCCGCGGCATTTCCAGGATGTCGTCGATGCGGTCGAGATAGCCGCCCAGGAGCTGGATCTGGAAACCGATCTGGACGAGCTGCGTGAGCGGCTCGAGGAATCCCGTGGCCAGGGCGCTCAGGGCAAGCATGGTGCCGAGCGTGAGGTCCCCTTCCAGCACCCGCCAGGCGCCGACCGTGAGGACGAGCAGCGGCGAGCCGACGGCGAGCGCTCCCAGCAACGCGTCCACCCGGGCGGTGAGCCTCCCGCGCTCGAGCGCGGCGTTGAGCACGCGCGTGTAGAGGTACGACCAGTGGCCGAGGGCCCGCGCTTCGGCGCCGATCGCCTTGTAGGTCTCGATTCCTACCAGGAGCTGGGCCTGGAAGGCGTTCGCCTCGGCCTCGGCCTCCAGGGACCGGGCCATCTGGTCGCGGTAGCGCCGGCCGTTGGCGAGGAAGAGGCCGACCCGCACCACCCCCAGCCCGAGGACGATCAGCCCCAGCCGCCAGTCCGCGGCCAGGATCATGGCCAGGTAGATCAGCACCAGCGCGCCGTCGAGCACGCCCGAGAGCACGCCCGTGGTCAGCGTCTCCCGCACCGTGGCGTGGCTGTTGAGGCGCAGCAGGAGGTCGCCCACCGAACGCGTCTGGAAGAAGGAAAACGGCAGGGCGACCAGGTGCTCCAGGAAGTCGGAGGTCATCCGGGAGTCCACCGCGGTGCGCAGCCGGAGCAGCAGGTGGGAGGGGACGAGCGAGCTCGAGAAATGGGCGAGGGTGAGAGCGGCCATGCCCGCCGCCGTGACCAGCAGCAGCCGGTGGGCGCTGTGGGGCACGACGCGGTCGACCACGACGGCCAGGAGGAGCGGGACGGCCAGCGCGAGCAGCCGGAGGAGGACGGAGGAGAGGAGGATCCGGCCGAGCAGCCCCGAGCCCGCGAGCGCCCGCAGGTAGCGCCGCGCGCTCGCGGGCCGGCGCTCCGGCTCGCCCGGCTCGAAGCCCTCCCCCTTCTCAAAGGTGAGCGCGACCCCGGTGAAGCTGCGGTCGAGCTCCTGGCGCGACACGCGGCGCCGCCCCCAGGCAGGGTCGACGATCCAGGCGCCCCCCTGGCCGTCGCAGCGGTCGAAGACGACGAAGTGCTGGAAGCGCCAGTGGAGGATGGAGCCGCGGGGCAGGAGCTCCAGGGTCTCCAGGTCGTCGATGCGCACCCCGCGGCCCCGCAGGCCGTACGAGGAAGCGGCCTCCAGGAGCCCCGCCGCGTGGGCGCCCTGGAGGGTCACCCCGACCCGCTGCCGCACGCTTTCGAGGCGGACGCCCCGGCCGTGCCAGCCGAGCACCATGGCGAGGCACGCCGCCCCGCAGTCGGAGATCGCGGTCTGCCGGACGAAGGGGATGGCCGGCGGGCGCTTGGCCAGCCGCCGCAGCCGTTCCCGCAGGCCGCCCGCAGGCCGCGCTCCGGCGGCAGAACGGCGCGCCGGCCGCCGGCGCCAGGGGGGCGAGGCATCCACCAGCTCGCCTTCGTCTCCCAGCCCCTGGGCGCGGTGCGCCACGGCCGCGGGGCGGTAGGGGACCTGCCGCGGGTCGAGAGGTCCCGCCCGGGCCAGACGTTTCTCCAGCACGCGGCCGTGGAGCGCGGGGCCGGCCTGCCAGGCGAGGAGGGCGAGCCGCTCCCTGTCCGCTTCCGAGAAGGCGGGACGCCCGGGACCACGCTGGACGACGAGCACGGCCAGGGGCCGGTCGTCCGGCCCCGTCACCGGCACGGCGAGGAGAGGCTCCCGGCCGCCTGGCGGGAAACCGGTCCGCGGATCGGCCGGCAGGCAGGCGGCCTGGTCGGCGGCAACGAGTTCCCGGGCCGCCTCGGCGATCACCGCCGCCAGCTCGCCGGCGTCGCGCTGGACGGCGGCGCGCCCGGCCGCGTCGAGGAGCAGCGCGGCGGTCCGCTCGTCCAGGCCGGGCGGCCCGGGCCGGGGGCCGGAGGGGAGGGGCTCGGGGAAGCTCACCGCGGCACCGGAGCCTCCAGGACCAGGACCGACGGGACCCGCTCGGGCTCGGCCAGCCGGAGGAGCCCGAGCCCGATGCCCGCGATCCCGGCCATCAGACCGGGGACCTCCACGGCCGAGGGCAGCCCGCACCTCCAGCCGTGCTCCGCGATGTTGTCGAGGACGAAGCCGGTGATGCGGTCCACCTCGGCGCGCCAGCGCTCCCGGTCCCCGAGGACCTGGGCCGCCTGGAGGAAGACCTCCACGTTGCCGAGGTCGCCGTGGCAGAGGCAGTGGCTGCGGTCGAATCCCCCGGCCCTGGTCGCCGCCATGGCGATCTCCGCCTCGGCCCGCAGCGCCGGGTCCTCCACGTGGCGCAAGGCCCGCAGGCGCGCCAGGGCGGCGCCGGGGGAGCCGTGGCACCAGGCCATCATGAAAGTGTCGCCGTCCACCCGCTTCGCCAGTTGGAGCTTTTCGAGCTGGCGCACGTCGCGCCAGTTGCCCTGCTCCGGGACGAACAGGGTGCGCTCGTACTCGAAGGCGTCCAGGGCGATCCGCCGGAACCGCGCGTCGCCCGTCTCGGCCGCCAGCTCCAGGAGGACCCAGGCGATGCCGGCGGCACCGTGGGCGAAGCCGGCCAGGGGCTCGGCGGCGAGCCCGGCCATGCCGGAGGAGATCCAGCCGGCACCGCGCTCCATGGGCCGGGCCTGCCGCACCAGGTGCTCGCCGCAGGCCGCCGCCAGCTCCAGCGCCCGCTGCGAAGGCTGCGTCCGGTGCAGGGCGAGCAGACCGGCGAGGCAGCCGGCCGTGCCGTTGAGCACGTCGAGAGCCGTGTCCCTGGCGAGGAGGGGCGGCAGCAGCTCCAGGACGCTCCGCGCCTCGTCCAGGAGCGTCCGGTCGTCCCACAGGCGCCCGAGGTGGGCGAGGGTCCAGAGCAGACCTCCCCAGCCGTCGAAGCCGCCAATGGAGGTGAGGACGCCCCGCAGGGCCTGCCACTCCTTCCACAGCGTCCGCCAGCCGGCGCGCGCCAGCCGCCGATAGCGCTCCTCCCCCGTCACCTCGGCGAGATAGGAGAGGAAGACCACCACCCCCGGCAGGCCGCCGTAGAGATCGCTCCCCAGGGGGCGCAGGTGCCAATCGCGGCCCATGAGCGAGCGCAGGCCGATCCAGGTCGCATCCTCGGCGCCGCGCAGGGCCAGCGACTCCAGCCGGTCGCCCACGGCCACGGCGGCAGCCACGAGCCGGCCGCGGTCGGCCGCCCCCGCCGTCGCGAGGGCGGCGGCCGGCGCAAAGATGTCCTCGATCCCCACGGCGTTGGCGCGGTGGGCGGCGAGGGAGGCACGGATGAACCACACCTGCCGGGCGAGGTCGTCCTCGCCCAGCACGGCGAGCCGGTCGCCGACCAGCTCCAGGCCCGAGCGCTCGAAGAAGT
>DASQEB010000238.1:0-10368 GCA_035633875.1 Thermoanaerobaculia bacterium | reverse complement strand
TGATGCGGAGGGATCCGACCCTCGGCTGGGACGGCCTGCTGACCGGCGAATTGGAGACCGTGACCGTCGAGGGAACCCACCAGACGATCCTGCTGGAGCCCGGCTTCGAGGATCTCGTCCGCGTGCTCCGGGAACGGCTGGCGAGGTTTTCTCCGGTCTGAGCTTGCTCCTCGACAGACGTCAGCAGACGCGAGAGCCGGGGAATGAGATGTCGAAGGAGCTTCGCCCGGGCCTTCCGGCCCTGGGATCGCCGGCACAAGGTTGCGGCGACGGGTACCCGGTCCGTTGGAAGCGCCTACCCCCCCAGCTCGAGCTTCGCCGGCTTGAACCAGTGACGCCGGTAATACCCGGCGACCCGCTCGAAGAGATCGCTCACGACACCTCCCTGGGCCAGCGCCCTCTGGAAGACCAGCCACGCGGCCAGCGTGTCCTTGGGCAATCCCCAGCTCCACAGGATCGATGTGCACTGCGCCGCGAGATCCGCGGCCCGGGCCGTCTCCCCTTTGGCGGTGAGGACCTGCGCCAGGTCGATCGTGACCAGGATCACCTCCTGCTGGAACCGGTGGGTGCGCAACCGGTCGCGGATCTGCCCGAAGATGATCTCGGCCTCCGGGAGCTGCCCCATGCGGAAGGCGATCCGTCCCTCGAGCCAGTGCAGGCGGAGCTGGATGGGCTCGTCCTGGAGCTCCTCGTAGAGCGGCCGGGCGTGCTCGAGCACGGCGAGGGCCTCACCTGGCTGCCCGCGGTCGTTCAGGAACCACGCGAGGGCGTGCTGCGCGCAGAGCTCCAGCCGCGGCTCGCGGGAAGAGTCCAGGAGCGCCAGCGCTCTCCGGATATGCGCGATCCCCCGGTCCGGATGGGCGTGGCCGATGATCTCGCCCATCTGCACCAGGAGCCGCCTCTGGCCCTGGATGTCTCCGGCCTTCTGGCACAGCCGCAGGGCGCCTTCCAGGGAGGACTCGGCCCGCTCGAACTCGCCGATGTCCTTCAGATAGGAGGCTTCGAAGCTGAGCAGGCTCGCCTCCTCGGCCGGGTCGCCCGTCCCCTCCTTCAGGAGGTGGCGGGCCTCGTCGAACGCCTGGCGGGCCCCCTCGAAGTCAGCCGCGATCCGCCGGACGTTGCCGAGCGCCGCCCACGCGACCGCCCGCAGGTCGGCCACCCGCCTCTCCCCGAGCGTGGCCGGATCGAGCCGCTCCGCCACCAGCACGGCGAGGCGCACCACGTCTACCGACTCTGCCGGCGCCGTCCGGCTGGACCAGCGGCCTGCTTCGAGGAGCCGGTCGTAGAGGCCGAAGGTGTGGTACTGCGGATCGGACTCCACCCGGGCGAGCCGCTCCTGGGGGCTCAGGGGCTCGAGAGCCGCCCACTGCGCCCACCCCCGCAGCCTGTCCACCGCGAACCGCTGCTCCTCCTGGCTGGCGAAGGCGAAGGCCCGGTCGAACACCTCGTCGTACGCCTGCTCCCGCCTGGCCTTCTCCACCTGCATACCTGGACCGAAAAGACCGCTCTGCGTGCTCAGCCGGTGCGACATCTCTTCACACTGCGGGCATCCGCTCAAGAGATGCCGCACCACCTGCCGAACCTCCTCCTGCGACGATTCCGAGCGGAGGAACCGCTTGAAGAGCTCCTGCGGGATGTGCCTTTTCGTCATCGCACTCCCTCCTTCTCGTCGAATCCCCCCTATTGTACGTCAGAGCAACTTCGCTCCGGGAGAAAGTACGTTCGAGCACGGAGAGGCGCGACCTGCTGCGGCCGGGGAGAACTAGCCGTTCGGATCGATCGTCCCGCGGCCCTCGGTGTCGTCGTCCGGCGTGCCCTCGGCCGTCGTCCCGTTCGGATCGATGGTGCCCCGTCCCTCCTCGACGGTCGGGGCAGCCGGAACGAGCGATTCGAGGAGCTGCCACAGGACGGCAAGGACACCGGGCTCTCTGTGCAGGCGGGCCGTCCGGCCGCCGAGTGCGAAGACCGGGGAGGAGAGGAGGACGGCGGCGAGGAGCAGGACAGCGACGCGGGTCAGCAAAGTACGAAACATGGGAAATCCCTCCGGACGGCTTCCGCTCCTGTCCCACGCGGGATGGAGGGGCCGCTCCCTGTTTTTATCTGTGCGACAGGGCCCGAAGGTGATCCCTTGGGAACCGATTCACGGGCGGGGGCGCCGGCCCCGCTCAGGCCGCCGAGGCGCCAGGGGCCGCGCCCAACGCGCTCAGCGTCCGTTCGATCTGCGCCCGGTGTTCGGCGGTGTGGCCCCGGAAGGCCTGAGTGAAGGCTTTCCAGTCCAGCTCCTCTTCCCACTCCATCGGGATGGTGCCGTCCCCCTGGGGAGCCTTGACCACCATGACGACGGGGGCCGTGATGTCGAGGGAGGTCTCCTCCGTCGCTCCGTCCACGAGGTCCAGGAACGCACGGTGGATGGAGCGGAGCTCGGCGACGAGGTCGTCCCAGGGGCGCTCCAGGGGGGCCGAGGACTGGAGGCTTGCGGGGATCGCGGCGCTCAGGGGGCGCCGCCCCGCAACGAGGAAGCGGAGCTGCTCGACTGCGCGGCGGTGGCTCTCCACCAGGTGATCGACCAGCTCGTGGACGGACCACCGCCCGGGAGCCGGCGGAGCGCTCCGCAGATCCGGCGGGACCGAGTCGAGGAGGGCGTCGATCTTCCGGAAGGTGGCGGCGAGGTGCCCCCGCAGCTCCGGGAGCGGGGCCTCCGTCCCCTTCGCGCGGAGGTAGTCGAGCACACGCGTCTGTTCGGGTCGCATTGCCCCAAGTCTATCCCTGTCGGGGTGAGTTGCGAAAATCGGGGACGAACGACTTCGCCCCGATCTTCCGGCCTTAGAACAGCCCCTCCGCCCGCGCCCGGTACCGCCGGCTCCAGGTGAGCACGGTCCCGTCCTGGAGGACGACCCGGGCGTCGCCGTGGAACCAGGGCTGGACCTCGCGGACGGCGTCGAGACGGACGATCTCGGAGCGGTTGAGCCGCAGGAAGCGGGCGGGGTCCAGCCGGTCTTCGAGGTCGCGCAGGGTGCCGCGGCGGCGGTGTTCGACACCGCCTGAGAGGAAACAGAGATAGTTGCCCTCGGCGCGGATCACGTCGACGCCGTCCAGGGCGAGGAGCGTCTGCCGGTCCTCGCCGCGCTCCACGAGGATCTGGCGCAGGTACCGGGGGGCGGGGCGCACCGTGGCCAGCAGGCGGTCGATGCGCTCGGCCAAGTCCCCGGACGAGGGGCCCCCGAGCTGGCGGCGGACGCGGTCGAGGAGGCGCTGGAAGCGCGACGGCGCGAAAGGCTTCAACAGGTAGTCGAGGGTGTTGACCTCGAAGGCGCGCAGGGCGTGCTCGTCGTAGGCGGTGACGAAGACCACGAGCGGCATGGCCTCGACGCCGATCTCCTGGATCACGCCGAAGCCGTCCAGCCGCGGCATCTGGATGTCGAGGAACACCACGTCGGGGGAGGCGGCGCGGATCGCCTCGACCGCCTCGACGCCGTCAACCGCCTCGCCGACCACCTCGAAATCCATCTCCCGGCCGAGCAGGTCCCGGAGCTTGCGCCGCGCCGGCGCTTCGTCGTCGGCGACCAGCGCCCGGATCACGCCGGCGCCTCCACCTGCCGGAACGGCAGCGAAGCGCGAACCAGGAAGCCGCCGCCCGGGCCGTTGCCCGCGCTGAAGCTCTGGCCGTCGCCGTAGAGGAGCCGCAGCCGCTCGGCCGTGGCGGCGAGGCCAATCCCCGGCGCCGGGCGGTCGGGAGCGGTGTCCGCCTCTCCTGGGCCGTCGTCCTCCACCTCCAGCACCAGCCGGCCGTCCTCCCGCCGGGCGCGCACCGCGATAGCTCCCCGCCCCACGCGCTCGGCATTGCCGTGCCGGATCGCGTTCTCCACCAGCGGCTGGAGGAGGAGCGACGGCACCAGGGCGGAGGCGGCCTCCGGATCGAGCTCCAGCGCCACTTCCAGCCGCTCGCCGAAGCGCGCCCGCATCAGGGCGAGATAGCGGTCGAGCAACGCCAGCTCCTCGCCGAGCGGCACCTCGTCGGACTGCGCCGTGCGCAGGGACGCGCGGAGCAGCTCCGCGAGCTGCTCGATCATCTCGTCGGCCGCGGCCGGGTCCTCGTACATGGTGGCCGAAATGGTGTTGAGGGCGTTGAACAGGAAATGGGGCTGGAGCTGAAGCCGCAGGTTGCGGATCTGGGCCCGCGCGAGGCTCCCTTCGAGCTGGGCCGCCCGCAGCTCCCGTGCCCGTGCCGCTTCGAGAGCGCCCCAGGCGTGAAGGGCTGCCACCATGAGGACGAACCCGATCGCCTGGAGAGGGAGCTCCATCAGGTAGCGCAGGGGCATTGCTCCGTAGTCATAGGGACCCAGTCCAGCGAGCGGGTAGAGGACACTGCGCAGCCCCCACATCATCGTCGTGGCCGCCGCTCCACAGGCGAGCAGCGCCAGACCGTAGACCGGCAGCCGGCGCCCACGAGTCCCTGGCGCGAGAGGCAGCCGCCGCACCAGCCAGCGGATGGGAAAGAAGAGCAGGCCACCCGCGAGGGCGCCGGTGAGCTCGTCGATAAAGGGCGCGAGGGGATCTTCGGTGCCTCCCTCCACGACCACGGCGAGATAGTGATAGACGAAGAGCAGGAGGCCGAAGGTGACGACCAGCCCCAGCCAGAGCGCCAGCCCGCCAAGGGTCCTCCTCTCAGTCATAGCTCTTCACGCGCGGCCACAGCTCCGCCATCGGCATCCTCAGCCCGCGGCAGACCCAGACGTCGAAGTGCTGGTACGGCATCGAATACGGATGCGAGACCCGCCCCGCGAGCTCCACGCTTTCGAACAGACCCTCCAGCGTCTCCGGGTCGTCGTCCAGCACGATCATCACCTCGCCAGTGTAGCCGCGCGGCCCCCAGAGCCAATACGTGAGGTGGCCGCTGATCGCCTTGGGCAGGCCGAGAGCCGGGCCATATCTGTCGATCGCTCCGGCCTGGCCGTAGTTCTGGCCGAAGATGGCGGCCTGGGCGCGGTCCTTCGGAGGCAGGGCGTGATAGATCCGCGCCACCTCTTCGGCCATCTCCTTCCACCCGAAACGGTCGGCCATTAGTTGCGGCAGCGGCCCCAGGCGGTGGTTCTCGATCCGCGGCTGCGCGAGGCCCGTCGCCTCCGAGTAGCGGATCAGCGTCTCCGGCGGCAGCAGCGGCGCAAACAGCGGCGCCAGTGCCGCTCCCGAGAGGGCAAGCGCCGCGGCATAGGCCGGCTTCGCGAACCGCCAGCGCCGGCCCGCGAGCCACCCCTCCCACGCCACGCCGCCCGCGGCCAGGAGCATGGGATAGGCCGGCGCGGGGTAGTACGGCCGGCCGTCGAGGAGGAACATCTCGACCATCACCGCGAGCCAGGCGATCCCCAGAATCCGGTAGCGCCGGCCCTCCGTGCTCCACAGCAGCCAGCCGAGGCCGCCGAGCCAGAGCGGCAGCGCCAGGGGGTTGAACATCAGCACCTGCTGCGCCAGGAATCCCAGCGGATCGAGCTGCACGTCCCGGCCGTTCTCCTCGATGTTGGCGAGCATCTCGAAGTGGGGGAAGCCATGCCCCACCATCCAGAGGAGGTTGGGCAGGAAGATGGCCAGCGCGACGAGCCCGCCCAGCCAGATCCAGCGCGAGCGCAAGGCCCGGCGCGCGGGTGTCAGGAGCAGGCCCACCACGACCGCCGCACCGAAAAATGCCATCGAGTGCTTGTTGAGCATTCCGAGCCCGGCCACGGCGCCGAAGAGCAGCCAGCCTCCAGGCCAGTCGTCGCGCACGATGCGGAGGACGATCCACGCCCCCGCCGTCCAGAAGAGCTGCTCGAGGGCGTTCATCGTGTGCATGCTGTGCAGCGCCATCCACAGCGGCGCCGTCAGCACCGCCAGCGCCACGATCCCCTGGGCGAACCGCCGACCCCCGAGCTCGCGGGCGAGCAGCCCGGTCATCACCACCAGCGCGGCCCCCGCGAGCGCCGGGACGACCCGAAGGGCGAGCAGCGATTCCCCGAGCGTGGCGCGGACGAGAGCCGTCAGGGCCGGGAACAGCGGCGGCATGTCCACGAACCCCCACGCCAGGTGCTCCGAGCAGGCCAGGTAATACAGCTCGTCCACGAAGTAGCCGTACCCGAACGCTCCGGTCGTAGCAAGGTGGAGCGCGAGCTTGGCGAAGGCCAGCAGGGCGACGATGGCAAAACCGCCGGCCAGCCCGCGGCGAGTGGCGGCGGCGGGCAGCCCGGCCCCGGCGGGGGAGAGCGGTCGGGTCGATGCGTCCATGTCCGGTCCTCCAGAGGATAAGGTCCTTTGCATCTCCAGGCTCCCATCAGGCGGCCGATTCCCCAACCACTGCGGGATGAGCGGGACGTCCCCGATGGCGAGCGGGACCAGGGTGGGACGGGCGGGAGGAGCTCAGCCTTCTCCTCCGGCTCGTGCGGAATACATTTGCGCACCTGCTTTTATAGGGAGATCTTGATAAGGACTCCAGAAAGCGAGGACCCAATGACCCGATGTGGATTGGAGAAGCGCCTTTTCCTCTGTGCCCTTCTGGTGGCTCTGCTGTGGCCCGTGGCGGCCCGGGCCACGCCCCCGCGGACGCCGATCACCCTGGAGCTCGAGATCGGTGACAACCTGCGTCCCTTCGAGCCGAACACGGTGACGGTCCGCGTCAGCAGCATCGTCGACGCCCCCGGCACCGAGGTCGAGCTGCTCCTGCCCGAAGGCGTGATCGCCGATCAGACGAAGTGGGTTGTCGACCTTGAGGCAAACTCCCCGATCCTCCTGAGCACCGCCTGGAGGATCGTCGGGGCGGTGGGCAACGTGGCGATCAGCGCCCGCGCCCTGCGACCGACGGGGACAGGTGCGGTCTGGGGTCAGATGAGGTCGATCCCTCTCCATATCGGCGCCACCCGTGGCCAGAGAGGGTGGAGGAGCGACTTCGTTCCGGTCGCCGAGCTGGCCGCACCGGGCGACACCCAGCCCCTGTCGCTGGAGCCGACGCCATTTCGCCGCCCGGTCCACGAGCCGGGATTTGAGCCGGCGCGGGGGAGCCAGCCCGCCGTGGCGCCGGCGCTCGATTCCGTCGAGACGCCCCCCTCGAACGACGCGGGCGTCACCCTCACCGGCCGCTGGCTCTACTTCGACCGCAGCGGCGTGACGCGCGACATCGATCAGCAGGTGATTGAGATCCGCCGCGGGGACGGCAGCGCCCTCAGCCCGCGGGTCTATTGCTTCACGGCCTTCGACGGCACCTTCTCCTGCTCCTTCACCCACCCGGGCACGACCCTGCGCGTCTGGGTCCGCTCCTGGACCAACTTCGACGTCGGTCCGACACGGCTGGGGGTTTTCCAGGGGATCGAGATCCCCGGCGGCTGCGGCAGCGACAACATCGACTGCTCTTACCCCGTCCAGACCGGCGAGATCAGTTGCCCGAGCAACTCGACCTGCAACATAGGAACGTGGACCGTGTCCAACACCGAGCCCTGGATCGGCGCCCACCAGATGGAGCAGGACCTCATCCGCTCCTGGAAAAAGCTCCACTTCGATTTCGTCCATCCTGGAGGATCGAACAACCCGGGGCCGGCCCGCATCACCTATCCCGTCCCCTTCCGCCACGGCACCCATGTCCACATCCCCGGGCGGGACCCCTGGATCAGCATCGAGCCTCCCAACCAGCAGTCGGCCGACATCGTCACCCATGAATACGGCCACGCCGTCATGTCCAACCTGTGGGCGGGCTACTCCCCCCGCTGGACTACGAGCGACTGCCCGAGCGAACACTTCATCCAGCGGGTCAGCGGTGCCGGCTGTGCCCTGTCGGAAGGCTTCGCCGACTTCTGGGCCTGGTACAGCAACGAGTTCTATGATGGCGACAACTCGGCCGCTAACGACGGCCCCATATTCAACTTTCCCGGAGGAATTTCCACCAACATGGAGACGCGGGACGGCGGGACCTACGACGCGGGCGACCGGGTGGAAGGCAACGTGGCCGCCGCCCTGGGCGACTTCCTCGACTTCGCCAACGACGGCCCGGCCACCGGCCCGGCCGACCGCCTGAACGACGGCATTCAGCACATCTGGCACACGACCTGGTCGCAGAGCGACAGCAACTTCGCTCAGTGGTGGAGCGCCTACTGGGCCACCTTCTCCCACGACGCCTGCCCGGCGCGCGACGTCCTCCACTACAACACGATCAACTATTCGACGCCGTCCTGCGGCTCACCGCCCCCCACCTCCTGCAGCGCGTTCGCGAGTTGTTTCAATGCCGGAGGTGGTTCGGTCTCCTGTTCCGGTACCAGCGGGGACTGCTTCTCGGTCGATGACTGCTACGCCTTCTGCGACGGCCAGTACTTCTTCTGTCCAAGCCCCCAGGGAATCTGCCCGCTTTAGGCGAGAGCAATGCGGCCGGCGGGGCACCACCCCGCCGGCCTTTCCGGTGGCTCGCTACGACGACGTGGCCGACAGCGCAACGCAAGGGTATCCGGTGATTCTGGGTGATCGAATTCTCGTTAAGGATCAGGAGCGGCTGATTTTGTGGAGCTTGAAAGGGGAGGGGGCGGCGAAGGCGGCGCAACCGGCACGCTCAGAGCCTATCAAAACCTCTGAAGGGGATTTGCCCCGAAGGGCTTGGGCGTAAAGCCTGGCATTTCAATGCCAGGTAGGCGTCCCCATATACCAAAGTCCCGAAGGGACGGCGTCATCCCGCAGGCCTTCAGGCCGCCCCGGTCTTCAATCTCTACCTTTCGGGGAGCCCGTCGACCCCCTGGCGCTGAAGCGCCAGGATCATGCCGTCGTCCCTTCGGGACTTGAAGGGGAGGGGGCGTCCTTCCTGGCATTGAAATGCCAGGCTCTACGCCCAGGCCCCTTCGGGGCCTTTAGAAAGTCCCACGTAAGTGGCCTCCACCTTGACGACTTCGTCAACGGTGCGCCCGGCGGGGACGTCGAGCTCGACTTCGACTCCGGGACTGCCGATCGTGTACGCCGGATTGTCCACGACTCTCCACGTGACCCTGCCCTCCTCTTCGAGGGCCGGCGAGACGCCGGCGGTCCCAGGGGGATGTAACGTCACCCGGCCCCGGCCCGCGCACCCACCCCCACCGTCCGTCCCACCCACCCCCTGAGCCTCTCCACGAACGCCGGCATCAGCTCCCGGCTCTTCGGATCGAGGAACCCGTGCCCTGCTCCCGGGATCACCACGATCTCGTAGTTCGTCTTGGCCGCGCTGCGGAAGGCGTGCTCGAGGCGGCGGACGCTTTCGGCCACGGGGACGTTGTCGTGCTCGTCCTCCGCTCCGTAGAGGACCAGGACGGGCTCGGTGAGCTGGATCCAGTAGGGGAGGGGATCGTACGCCGCCACGCCGCGGAGAAAGGTCCAGACGGGTAAGTCCGGCGCGCCGGGGAAGCCGGCGGCGATCTCTTTCCAGGGACGCCCCAGGCCATGCTCCCGGGCGCGGCGGTAGCGCTCCCAGTCCCCCGTGACGAGGTACTCGCCCGCCGCGCGGTTGAGCTCCAGCACCTCGCGCACCTGATCCTCGGGGAGGCCGGCCTGGCGGGCGGTGTTCGCCATCTCGGTGAACGACTGCTCGGCGAAGCTCACCGAGGCTCCGGAGATATCGATCACGAAGGCGACCTCATCCGAGCGGGCGGCGGCGAGGGGCACGACCCAGCCGCCCTGGCTCAGGCCCACGAGGCCCACGCGCTCCCGGTCCACCTCGGGACGTCCGCGCAGGTACCGCACGCCGGCCAGGGCGTCTCCGGCAAGATCGCCGAAGTCCGCGCGCTGCCAGTCCCCCTCCGACGCGCCGCTTCCCCGCTTGTCCGTGAGCAGGACCGCGAGGCCGCTCCCCACCAGCTCCTCCGCGATCGCCCGCGCCCAGCCGTTCGTCCGATCGCTCGTCCCCGATCCCTGCGCGATCACCGCCCCGGCGACCGGCGACCCGGACCGCGGCAGCATCAGCAGCGCCGCGAGCGTGACCGACCCGTTGCGATAGCGGACGTCCTCCGTGCGATAGGACGGGGATTTCTCCGCCGCGGCTCCGCCCTGCGGGGTCTGGGCGAGGGCCGGCAAGGCGGCGAGGAGCGAGAGGGCGAAGACCAGTCCGCGGATCATCAGAGCACCTCCTTGGCCGCTCGATGCGGCTGGAGGGACAGACGTGATCGCGCCGCTGGATGTTTCACTGAACCTCCTGGAGGGCGGGGCCGGTCGGCTCTCCGGCCCGACGGGCCGGGTGCACGGAGCCCAGGGCTGAGGCCGTAGGCCGAGGCCATTGGGGAAGAACGACGACAAGGCGATGCGGCCTGAAAGGCCGCGAGAGCTCTGCTTGCGAGGTGCCCCCCGATCGGCGAAGCGAACGTCCTGCGGACTCCGGATCTCCGACGCGGCCGCCCGCCCGAA
>DASQEB010000237.1:0-1794 GCA_035633875.1 Thermoanaerobaculia bacterium | reverse complement strand
AGGCTGGCGAGAAGAACCCGAAGGCGGATGGGGATGCCGGACGCAAACAGGTCTTTCCATTCGAAAGGCCGCAGCAGCCACGGCACCAGGAAGCGTCCGAGCAGGAAGGCCCGGACGGGGTAGAGGACGGCCCAGACGGCGAGTGTAGGGGTGAGTACATCGATCGTCGGAGCGATGGCTCCCAGAATGGACAGCAGGAGGAGGAGCGCGAGCCCCGGAAGATCGTCTGGAAGTCGCCGCCGAGCCTGGCCCGTGGGGAGGAGGGGCCGCAGGACGATCGTGATCGCCTTGAGCACGAGGAGCAGCATGCAGGAGACCGTGACAAGAGGGCCAAGGGCTGGTCCGTAGGTCCGTAACCCCGCTCCTCCCGCCCACCCCGCAAGAAATGCGAATTGCGTCCTTGCCAGAGTGCTCGCGTAGGGATGCCGATCGAGCAGGCGCAGGCGGTTCGGAGCGCGGAGAAGGAGCAGGACGAAGTGAACGCTTGCAACGCAAAGACCGGCGAGACAAAGAAAAAAGGACGGTGCCAGGATTGCCACGGGAGCTCCCCGGAGACCCGCCCATCCGGGTTGGCCCGTCCCGGCGAGCACCCAGGCGATCGCGGCGGCATCGAGACCGGCGCAGGAACCTTGGAGGTCATAGAGCCTCAGGATCGAGCGTTCTTCTTTCCCTTTTTCCACCCCGCGATCGATCGAGCGCAGAGACCGCCACCCGAACGAGCGCGAGGCCTGGCGCCGCAGCCGGTCCTCGAAGCGAATCCAGAGAGGGAGCCGGCCTGCCTGCCTGTACCGGATCAGCGCCTGATAGATCACGCTCTCCGAGCGGGCGGGCTCGCGAGTGATCCAGAAGTAGAGAAGCACGGCCGGAAGGGAGACGTACAGCACAGGCAACAGCCAGAGGACCGAGAGGGCCGTCAGGCCGATCGACGATCGCGGCGAGAGACGCAGGCGCGCCGCCTCTCTCCGGAGGTGCGGCAGGACAGCCGCAAAGACCACCAGGTGAAGGGTCAAGGAGACGGCGGCCACCGTCCGGTACGCGCCAGGGCTCGCGGCGGAGCGGATGGCCAGCCAGCTTGCCATGAACAGAAGGACGCCACATCCGCTGAAGACCAGCCAGACGGGCAGCCAGGGAGCCTCCACCGCGTCCGTCCAGCGTCTCCAGACCGGGCTGCCGGGCTCCCAAGTCAGATCCGGAGCATCGTCCAAGCCATGGGCCTTCCTGCGAGCCCAGCCCGGCCGCTCCTCCAGCAACCGGCGCCACAGGGGGACCACGGCGAGACCCACCAGCGGAAGTCCACCGAAGAGAGAACGCAGGACCCGCAGCCATCGCGGCCAGGATCTTTCGTCGGGCGTCTTGCGGGAGAGATAAAGATGCAGCAGGAGCGCGTTCACCCCGTACACGAAGAAGAACAGCCCGGCGACGGCGGCCTCCGAGCGCGGCGCCAGAAGCCCCCAGGGGAAGGGACCTTTATATCTCCAGAGCGCCTCGTCGAGAGGGACGAAGAGGACTGCGCAGAAAGCCGCCGCGACAAAGCGGACGTCTTCGGCCCGGGAAAACCGATGCCATGCCCACACCGTGCGCAGCCTGCCGGCTCGCTCCCACCGGCGGAGCAGACGTTCGCTCGCTGAGACCTCAGGCGAAATCGCGGCATTCGGGTCCACAGACTTCAAGATACCGCGGGGATGGGTTTGTTGGCATCCACCAAAAGCCTCGGCCCACGGCCACCGTCTCGCCAGGGGGGTTCTTCGTGCTCGCAAAGTTGGACGAAGTCGGCTGGGGACGGCTCCACAGGGC
>DASQEB010000236.1:0-4080 GCA_035633875.1 Thermoanaerobaculia bacterium | reverse complement strand
CTCGCGGGGGCGCATCGAAAATTCGCGAGGGCGCCTCCGAAATCCGCCGGGGCGCACAGGCATTTCCCGAGGGCGCAGCCGTACCCGGCGAGGGCGCAACGGGAATTCGCGAGGGCCGGAGCGCAGACCGGGAGGGGAGGAACAGGTCCCCCGGGTATCTAAACCTCCAGGAGCAGGATGCCCTCGGGATTCTCCGGGGAAGGCTGAATCCGCACCAGCTCCCGCCGCAGATGCTCGGGGAGGTCCTCGGGGGCTTCCAGGTCCGTCCACGTCGCGAACCAGCGGCCGAAGACATGGAAGACCATCAGCCCCGACGCCTCCGGGTCGTACTCCGAAGCCGGCTCCCTCTCCCAGGGATCGGACGACGGCTCCGGCGGGAGGCGCTGGATCCGCACCAGCCGTTCATAGAGCTCCCGACGCGTGGCTTCCGTGTAGCGAGTGAGGTCCAGCGGCTCGGATGTCGGCTCCTTCCTGTCCTGCATCGGTCACCCTCCTGCGGGCGTTGGCCCCCGCTGCGGTTCTCCTTTTTCAGCCTGCGGATCCCGATCTCCGCGATCCGGCGTCGCCGGCTGCCAGGAGGAAATCCCGGCATCCGGCGATCCCGCGTTAGGTCCTTTTGTAGAACGTCTGTTCTCATTTGTCAACATCGTCCCTTGACGAGACCCGTTGTCATATTGTGAGAACCGGTGTACGATAGGTCTCATCATGGACCAGGAGACTCTGCGCCTGATCAACGTTCTCAAGGTGAGCCTGAAAATTCTCGGAGTCACCAACCGGGAGGTCGCCCGCCGGATGGGGATGAGCCCCAGCTACCTCAGCAAGCTCTTCTCCGGAGGGAGCGAGATGCGGCTCGACCACGTGATCCGCATCTGCCGCGCGATCGGCATCGAGCCCGCCGAGTTCTTCACCTTTGCCTACCCCGTGCCGCCGATGAGCGCCACCCCCAGCGCGGCCAGGCTTCGGGAGATGCTGCAGATTGCCCCGCCGGCCCCGCAGCCGCCTCCGGCCGAGTTGTTCGACGAGAAAAAGATCCAGCAGATGTTGAACGAGACGCTGGAAAGGCTGGCGAGCCGGAGCGGCGGGAGCTAGGAGCCTTAAAAGTCCTTTTGGTCCTGTCTCGCCCCGGCTCCTGGACAGCAGGGCGAAATCCAGGCCGTCGTTCAGTCCCGGTCCGACTGGCGCAGACGCTCGATGATCGGGTTGAGCAGCCCCAGCGTCAGACGATTCCCTGCGGCCGCCTTCTGGAGCACGAGAATCGAGGCCAGAACCTCCCGCTCGATGCGCAGGGACTGGAACACCTCCGTGGACTTGAGCACCACCCCGGCCGCCTCGGTGTTGCGCCCCTGCCGCAGCCAGACCGCCCCCAGCTCCAGCCCCACGAGCGCCGCCTTGAACGGCACGTTCAGACCCTCTTCCTCGAACCCCTCCTTCACCTCCCGGAACGCCTGCTCAGCAAGCTCGAGCTTCTCCGCACCGGCACCTATTTGCCCCTCTAGCCAGCGGATCTTGAGCTCGTTGACCCGGCCGCCCAGCTCGGGGTAGCGCCGCCGGAGGTCCCAGAGAGCGATCCGGGCCTCCCGGACGAGACCACAGTCCAAGAGGAAACGAGCCAGAGACTGGCCGGCAGAGAAAGCGAGGCCGGGGTCGCGCCCCTCGTCCAGGGAGGACAGCCCCTGCCGGAGGAGGCGGACCGCCTCTTCGGCATCCCCCGAGTAGCCGGTGTAGATGCCCTTCTTGATCAGCGTGCGGGCAACCAAGTGCTGATCGCCATGCTGTTGGTAGACGTCAGCGGCGGCGGCGAACGTGGCGAGCGCCAGCTCGAAGTGCCGGCGGGCACCATAGAACGAGCCCAGAACGGTGAAGAAACGGGCCGTGAGAAGCTCATCCCCGCAGCCCGCGCGGACGAGCTCCGCGGCCCGGCTCAAAGCCTCCGCTGCCCGGTCCAGCTCGTCATTCACCCGGCGGGCGTTGCCCAGTTCCGTCCAGGCGCGGCACCGAAGGTGGATAACTTTCTCGGGGTCGAGCCCGGGATCGTTCAACCGATCCGCCACTAGGACCACGGCCTGGGCGAGCTGAGCCATCTCCGGCGGGCTCTGGTGGCGGAGGGCCCAGCTCTGCTCCAGCAGGGCCTCGCACAGCGGGACCCCCTGGATGTCGAGCGGCGCGTCGCCGAGAGCGTCGAGGCCGCCCGCGGCGAGCAGCTCCAGTGCATTCCGCTTGATCTCCTCGGGAGTCCGGCGGCGGGGTGGCAGGGCCGCGCCGGCCCGCTGCACGGCGGCAAACGCCCGGTCCACGGCCTCGTCGTAGATCTCCGGATGAGCCGGAAGCGCCCCACGGCGGCCTTGCCCGTCGAAAAGAAATGGGAAGTAGGGCGCCAGCAGGCCATTGCACACCCCGCAGCCGCGCAGCAGATGCGCGATCACAGCCCGGTTGCGCCCGGCCGGATTGCCGCCAAAGACGAGCCTTTCCAGCTCTTCCACCGTGGGATGGTTGTCCAAGAATCCCTCCTTGGCGGCGCATTCTCTCACGAACTCTGCCGGGGACTCACTTGGCTCCGTTGGGATCGATCGCGCCGCCCTGCTCGGATGCGCTCGGCTCCGGAGCGGGGGTCACACTCCCCGGCTTTGGGCTGCCGTCCGGATCGATCGCGCTCCCTTCCTTGTTCATTGCGCCATCGGGATCGATCGCGCCCCCTTCCTTCTGCCAGGCCCCCCCCCCTGGCGCTACGAGGCGGGCCAGCCAGTCCCAAGCCCGCTCCCAGACGTCGAGGACGGGGAGGCCTCCCCCCCGGAGCACGGCGGCCTCGGAGCGCGCCGGCAAGGACATGGCAAGGGCCGCCCCCAAGGCGACCGCGACGACGAGGGTCCGAATTCGCTGCGACATCTCTCCTCCTCCAGGACCCGCGGAGCGGATTCGGACCGGTGTGGCCGAATGCCCGCGGATGCAAGCCGATCTGTCCAGAGCAGTGCCCCCAGGCCGGCGAAGGGGGGCGGATGATGCCCGGCCGGAAGCGTAATTTTCCTCCCTTCCCGACCCATGGTCGATTCCGTCGATCCGCGCAGTCCAGCGCGCAACGGCAAGACCTATGTCGTCCGGAAAGAACATCATCGTGCACCAAGGCTTGTCTCAAAACAACTCGCTGAGAGAACAGAAAAGACTTTTCAGGAAACTACATTGACAAATAGAGACCATGAGTGGATGATTCATCCTCGATGAATGCGGACACTGAACTGAAAGGGCAGTCGCAACTCGGGCTGCGGAAGGAGCTGGGCCGGCGGATCGTGGCTGCTCGGAGGACTCGGGGCTGGAGCCAAGGGGAGTTGGCGAGGCGCCTGGGGGTGCCGCGGGACCGGGTGAGCAAGTGGGAGAGGGGCTGCAACGCCCCCACCCTCCAGGACCTGGCAGCCCTGAGCGAGGTGCTGGAGGTGCCGCTGGGAAGGTTGGGGCTCGGGCTCCGCGAGCGGCGGACGATCTCGCCGGAGGAGATGACGGAGATGCTCTTCCACTTCAGCGCTCTCGCCCGGCTGCTCAAGCCCTGGAGAGAGCGCGAGGCGGAGGGGGGCCGCAGGAAGAAAGCGTGATTCAGGTCTTCCGGAGCCATGGAGGCGCCGGAGGTTTGCGAACCCAAGGAGGTTCCCATGAGCAGAAGGACCAGGAAGCTACAAACGTTGCAAGCGGAGAACGCACGGAAGCTGCTGTCGTCTCCGCGCCGCCGGCGGCAGAAGCTCAAGGCGGAGAGGGTGCAGGAAGAGCTGAAGACGATGCCCGGGTGGACTCTCCGGGAGGACGGCAAGGCGATCGACTGCATCCGTCAGTTCACCCACCCGGCAGGGGTTGCGGAGTTCGCGAGCTTCGTTGCCGTGCTGGCCGTGGCGGAGCGGCAGCCCGTGGTCTTCGGGATCTACGGCAGCGGGGTGTCCGTGACGCTGCCACCCCGGCTGGGCTCCAGCAACTTCACCACCCGGGATTTGGAGTTCGCCCGTCAGCTCGGCTGACGACGAGGATGTTCAATCACAAACCAGGACAAGGAGACACACGATGCCGAGAAACTCGATTGCCGACCTGATTTTGGATTGGGAG
>DASQEB010000235.1:0-1727 GCA_035633875.1 Thermoanaerobaculia bacterium | reverse complement strand
TGGAGGAGGAGGACGCGGACGCCATCGACTCGGTGCTGGAGCTCACCGGCCGCCAGGCCCGTCCCGGAGTGGCCCGCCCCCTTCCCCCGCGTGAGGAGCCCCGCCCCCCCTCTCTCAGCGAAGAGCCCCGCACGCCGCCTCTAAGGGAGGAGCCCCGCCCACCACCCGCCCGCGAGGCGCCCGTGCCTCCGAAGCGGCGCTCGCGCCTCCCCCTGCTCGCCGGAGCACTGGCCGTCGCGGCCGCCGCCGGGGGCTTCTTCCTGTGGAACGAGCACCCGCGGACCCGGGAGGACCCCGCGGCGACACAGGTGGCCTCTGTCGCGCGGGACTCGCCGACCGCCCAGCTCGAGCAGGAACCCGCGCTGGAGGGAGACGCCGGCACGGCCTCGGCCCAGGGCACGGCTCCGGCCGTGGTTGCCACGGGAGGACCGTCTCCGTCTGGACCGGGGGACTCCGTGGTGCCCGCCTCGGGGACGGTCCCCGCCGCTCCTCCCGCCGCAGGGAACACGGAGGCGCCCGAGGCCCCCAACACCCAGACGCCCGCGGTGACCACCCGGCTCCAGCTCCTCGTGATGCCCCCGGTGGAGGTGTCGCTCGACGGCAAGCGGCTCGGCCGTACGCCGCTGACGGTGCCGCTCGCGCCCGGCCCCTACACGCTGGAGCTGAGCAACAAGGCCAAGGGCGTGCGGACGACCCGCGCCGTCACCGTCCAGCCCCAGGGCACGACGAAACAGCGCATCCTCCTGGGCAAGGGCACCGTGCGGGTGCGCGCCCCGGCGGGCTCCCGCATCTTCCTCAATGGACGCAAGGCGGGTCCGAAACTCTCGCTGTACGAAGGCGAGCACCAGCTCGTCGTCACCTCCGGCAAGGCCCGCTGGGAGAAGTCCTTCCGGCTGGAGCCCCGCCAGCGGGTGACGTTCGACGTGGCCTACGAGAAACCGTGAAGTGAAGTGAAACAACCGGCCAGCCGGAGCGCACGGTGCGCCTGGCGGCTGAGCCTGCCCCGGTTTTGTGGACACACCCGATAAGCCGACCTGGTGGCGCCCCCCTATGTGAGTCGGGCATTCTGCCTGGGTATGAGGCTCGCCCCCTGCCTACTACGCGTGGCCCTGCTCTTGAGCCTCGCCTTTCCTGCTGCGTGCGCCACCTCTCGGGCGCAGCTCCCGACGGACTCGGACGGCCTCCAGGAGACAGCGGTGCGCACCGTCGCCCTCCAGCAGGCGCGGGCAACATCGGCTGGATTCACTGGGACCGAACCCCTGCCGGTGCTCATCAGCTCGCTGCCTGGCGACCGGCTGCGGCTCTCCTTCCCCGCCTCGCCGCCCCACCCGGGCATGGAAAAGCTGAGCGTGGAGGAGATACGCCCGCTGCTCGCCGCCTTCGGGTCCTTCCGGCCTCCGGCCCATTCTCGACTGCGGCTGATGCTGGAGTCCCCGGGAGCAGCGGGCCCGACCCGGGGGCCTGCATCCCCGTGGGAGCTGCGGCTGCGCGAGGAGTTCCTCTCCCAGTACGGGCCCGCGCTCCTCCCCATGCCCGTGTCCCTGGAGTCGAGCCGCCTCTATCTCGCCCTCAAGCTCTCTACCCGGTACATGGACGACGGCATCCGCGAGGCCGCCCAGGAACTCTTCAGCGCTCCGGCCTTCCTGGCCAGCGTCTCGCTCTCGGTGCTGGTGTACTTCGCCGCCTGGCTGGCACCCGAGCCCTTCTTCTCGAAAGCCTTCGCCGCC
>DASQEB010000234.1:0-12116 GCA_035633875.1 Thermoanaerobaculia bacterium | reverse complement strand
GGCCGATCCGGCAAGATCGATCCGGCAAGGCCGATCCGGCCGGACCGATCCGGCAAGGCCGGGTTGAACGAGCCCGGCGCCCTCGTCTCAGGTCGGTTGGCCCGTCAACCATGTTCAGGGTGGATTGCCAGGAGGAACGGTATGCCCTCCGAGGAGACGCCCCGCCGTCCCCATGACCTCCGAAGCGGTGTCGTTGATCGACTGGGGCGTCTCTACGCGTTCTCCCGACGAGGTGTGGAAACCCACGTCGCCCCCCGTACGGCCCCGAGGGCGAGCCGGCCGGATTCGTGGACCTGTTCGACGAGAAGCTCGTGGACGCTCTCCACGTCCTCGAAATCCTCCTGCGGTCGCCCGCGTCGCTCGCCGACCTGCTGGAGGCGGCGGGGCAGGTGGCGCTGGAGAGGTCCGGAGCGATCCTGGACGCGCGGGTGTGACCGCCACCGGTCCGTCGGGCACGCCCCTCCCGAGCCGAGCCTCCCGCCCCGAGGTCCGAGGGGCTCCCCTCCGCGTCGCTGCGGCTCGCCTCGGGAGGGGAGCCATTCCCTCCGGGAGACGAACGGTTTTCCTGAACAGGGGGACGGTTCGCCCCGCGAACCGAGCGGCTCTCCCCGAAAGACGGACGGTTCGCCCCGGGAGCCGAGCGGCTGCCCCCGAAGAGTGGACGGTTCGCCTCGCGGAACGGACGGTTCGCGGCCGAAGGGGGGAGGTTCGCCTCGCGAGGGGACCGGTTCGTCTCTCGGGGGAGGACGCTCCCCTTCCAGGGCGGACGGTTCGCCTCGCGAGGGGAACCGTCCGCCGTTCGGGCCCAACCGTCCACCTTTCGGGGGGAACGGCTCGTCTCCCGGGGCGAACCGTCCGCCGCGCAAGGGGAGCCGTCCGTCTCTCGGGGCGAACCGTCCCATTTTCGGGGGTGAGGGCTCGAAAAGGCGGGCAGACCGTTTCGTTCCGAGGGGGAACCGTCCCGATCGGGACGCGAACCGGGACGCAAACCGGGAAACGAGCTCCTGGGAGCGCCGGCGTTGCCGCCGGCAGACTTACCGGTACAAAAACCGCAGCGCCCGCGGCAGCCGCTTCCGCCAGCTCGCCTCGCTGTGCGTCCCCCGGGGATCGGAGAGCCACATGAGCTTTTTGGAGTCGTAGCCGCGGGCCGTGAGGTGCTCGACCATCCTCTGGACCAGGGAGACGACGTTCCCCTTGTCCTCCCGGTCGCCGCCGTCGAGGTAGATCCGCGAGACGTTCGGCGTGGGGCGCGCGGCGATGTCGGCGAAGATGGCCTGGCCGGCGACCCAGAAGGAGGGGGACATCACCAGGGCGCCTCCGAAGGCGTCGGGACGCCGGAAGTGGGCGTAGAGGGCGGCGAGGCCTCCCATGGAGGAGCCGCCGACCACGGTGCCCACGGGGCCGGGGATCAGATTGAGCTCGGCGGCGAGAGCGGGGAGGAGGGTGTCGGCGAGCCAGTCCAGGAGGCGGTCGGCCTGCCCCGGCTTGCCCTGGAATTCGAAGGGGGAGAGCTCCTGGATGCGGGTGTCGCCGCCGTGGTCGATGCCGATCACCACCGGGACTTTGCGGCGCTGCCGGGCCGCCCGCTCCACGGCTTCGTGGGCGTACCAGCCGCCGGAAAAGGAGGGCTCGTCGTCGAAGACGTTCTGGCCGTCGAAGAGGACCAGGACGTTGTGGGGCGTCGACGGGTCATACCCCTGGGGAAGGTAGATGCGGACGAGGCGCGGCGGCAGGCCCGGCACCTCCACGGGGCCGAGGAGATTGATCTCGCCGGGGGTCAGGCGCTCGCGGCTCCCGGGCACCACCTCCTTGACGGACGGCACCTCCTCGGGCCAGTCGATGCGGAACCGAAGCTCCTCGATGCGGAAGCCGTGCAGCATGTCGTGCAGGAGGACCTGCCGGGCGAAGAGGAAGACCGTGTAGGGAGAGCGCTCGGGGTGCCGCCCCGTGCGTTCCCAGCCTTCGGGAGGCAGGGCGCGCAGCCGGGCCACCATCTCGGCCCGCTCCCGGGCGAAGCGCGCCATGGCCTCGCCGAGGTCCACGTCGCGCAGGGCTCCGGACTCTTCCTCCGGGGAAGGGGAGAGCGGAGCGAGCTCCGGGTCGTCCTCGGTGAGCATCCGCTCCAGGCGCTCCCGCATCGGGGGCTCCTGGACGGCGAGGTGGCAGAAGTGCTCGTGGGCGGACCATTTGGCCGGCTGCGGCCGGCGCTTGCGGAGGTCCTCGGGCATCTCCAGCAGGATGGAGGAGAGGAGGGCCGGCGTGCTCTCCAGGGTGGCAAGGACGGCTTGGGGGTCGATCATGGGAATCCCTCGGGAGCCGCCCGGATCCCGCCAGGCGGGAGCGGGAGTCTACCAGCTCCGCCGGGGCAAGAATGCCGGCCGTGGTTCAGGCCGGTTCGGGTGCCGCCTTGCCGGTCTTTCGGCCGGGTGGCAGCGGATCAAGGCTCCCGCTCCGCGATCTGCCTCCGGATCTCCTCCCGCAATCCCTCCACCTCCATCCGGAGCCGGCGGAGCTCCTCGGCTCCGGCGACGGCCGAGTCTTCGGCCTCGGCGTCGCGGTCCACGAAAAAGGAGGTGAGGGTGGCCGCGAGGTAGCCGAAGACGGCGAAGGCGTAGAGGGCGAGGAGGAAGCAGAGGGCTCTGCCTTCGGGCGTCTGCGGCCAATAGTCGGAGCCGGCGGTGGTGAGGAGCATGGCCGTCCACCAGAGGGCCTCGGCATAGGTCGCGAGCCCTCCTCCCTCCGCCGGGCTCTCGAAGGCGTACATCCCCGCCGCGCCCACGAAAGCCACCAGGATTGTCAGCAGGGTGACGTAGCCCACCCCCCGGCGGCGCATGGCCGCCCGCAGGGAGCGCATCCCCCGGTTGATCGAAGTCAGGACCCGGGCGAGCCGCAGCCCTCGGGCCGCCCGCGCCACCCGGAAGACCCGCGCAAAGCGCAGCACCCGCAGGGCCGGGAGCACCAGGGCGAGGGCGGTCAGCCAGTTGGACCGCAGGTAGGCGAGCTTTCTGGGCGCGAGGACGAGCTTCAGGAGGAAGTCGAGAATGAACACGATCCAGATGACGGTCGTGGCCGTCTGGAGCCCGGGGGTGAGGCCGCGGGTCAGGTCGATGACCAGCAGGGCCAGCCAGGCGAGGCCGAGGACGAACAGGGGCGTTTCGAGCCAGTCCTCCAACTGCGCCAGAATCTGGAAGCGCTCCCGCTCGACGGCCTCCTCGGCCGGCGGTTCCCGTTCGTCCATGCGATCTCCCGGCTCCTCGTCTCCTACAGCCCTGCCAGCAGCTCGATCAGCGTCTCCGGCTCGACCGGCTTCGCCACGTGCTCCTGGTAGCCCTCGGCGAGCGCCCGCTCGCGGTCTTCCGGCCGGGCGTAGGCGGTGAGGGCCACCGCCGGGATGCTGCCTCCGCGCTCCGGAGCGAGCGTCCGCACCTGCCGGATCAGGGCATACCCGTCTTCGCCCGGCATGCCGATGTCGGCGATCAGCACGTGCGGCCGCGAGCGCTCGATCGCCGCGAGCGCTTCCCTTGCGGACGAGGCGGTCTCGACCACGGCCCCGGCCCGCTGGAGCAGAAAACCGAGGGCCTCGCGGGTGTCGGGCTCGTCGTCCACCACCAGAAGGCGACGGCCGGCCAGGGGAGGCCTGGGCCGGTCCTCCTGCGCGGGCTCGGCGTCCATTGGGTCCAGGGCTGGCAGCGCGGCGGGCAGCGTCACCGTGAAGCGGGCTCCCCGGTCCACCCCCGCGCTTTCGGCCGTCACCGTGCCGCCGTGCAGCTCGACCAGGTGCCGCACGATCGAGAGACCCAACCCGAGCCCGCCGTGGACCCGGGTCGTCGAGCTGTCCGCCTGCCGGAAGCGCTCGAAGACGTGGGGCAGGAACTCGGGAGCGATGCCCTGGCCGGTATCGGCGACCGAAAGGCGGAGGCCGGCCTCCTGCCGCTCCAGACGGACCTCCACCCTGCCGCCCCCGGGAGTGAACTTGAGGGCGTTCGAGAGCAGGTTCCACACCACCTGCTGCAGGCGGTCCGGATCCCCGTTCACCGGAGTGACGGTGGGATCGACGGTGGTGTGGACGCCGATCCCCTTGCTCTGGGCCGCGGGGCGCACGGACTCGACGACCTGATGGAGGAGGGCCGCCAGGTCGACGGGCTGGAGGCTCAGCGTCAGGCTGCCGCGGATGATGCGGGAGACGTCCAGGATCTCGTCGATGATCTGGGCCTGCGCCCGGATGTTCCGGTCGATGGTCGCCAGGGCCCGCTCCGTGGTGGCGGCGTCGAGGCCGCCGACGCGCAGCAGGTGGACCCAGCCGATCATGGCGCTGAGCGGCGTGCGGAGCTCGTGCGAGACGGTGGCCAGGAACTCGTCCTTGAGCCGGTTGGCGGTCTCCGCCTCGGCCCGGGCCGTCCGCTCGCGGGCCAGGATCTCCTCGCGTTCGGCCTCGGCATGCTTGAGGTCCGTGATGTCGGTCATCATGGTGACGGCCCCCGCGAAGCGCCCCTCGCCGTCGTAGACGGGGGTGGAGGAGCTGGCCACCCAGAGGGGCGAGCCGTCCCTCCGGATGAGCAGGAGCTCCTGCCGGTCGCGGAGCCCGCGGCGCCTGCGCTCCCACTGCTCTCGGGAATCGTCCTTGTGGTCCGGATGGATGAAGTCGAAGGCGTTGCGCCCCAGGATCTCGTCGACGGTGTAGCCGAGCATCTCGGCGAAGCGCGGGTTGGCGTAGGTCGTGCGCGCCCCGGCGTCGACCGACCAGATCGCTTCGCGGGCGGTCTCGACGATGCGGCGGTAGCGCTCTTCGCTCTCGCGCAGCGCGGTCTCCGTCCCCTTCCGCTCGCTCTCCTCGCAGGCGAGCGAGACCGCATCGGCGATCGAGCCGGCGAAGCTGGCCTCGTCCTCGGTCCAGTGGCGGGCGGGCCCCACGTGCTCGTGGCAGACGACGCCGATCATCTGCCCGCCGACACGAATGGGGGCGTCCAGCATGGAGGTGATGCCCAGGGGGGTGAGGTAGGTGTCCGTGAACTCGCGGGTCCGGGGATCGGTCCGGGCGTCGTGCGCCGCGACCGTGCGCTCCGTCTCGAGCGCCGCGAAGTACGACGGGTAGCGGGCCGCCGCCAGCTCCATCCCCTGGGAGCACCGGCCGGTGCTGCGCTCGTAGAGGACGGCGCACCGGATCGCCGAGCGGCTCTCGTTGTAGAACCAGACGCTCACACGCTCGCTGCCGATCGTCTCGGCGGCGGCCCGGGTGATCTCGGCGAGGGCGGCGTCGAGGCCGGCGTCGCGGGCCGTCCGGCTCCGGGCCAGCTCGACCAGGACCCGGTTCTGCCGGAGCAGGCGGTCCTCCCCGCGCCCGCCGGGCGGGTCGTCCTCCCGCCGTTCCTGGTTCCCCATCGACGCATCCTCCCTCCCGACCTCCCTGCCGGTTGGATGCCAGGCGGCCGCGTTTACTCCGCGCTCCGGCCCAGGTGGCGGTCCACCTCCTCGTAGAGCCGCCGGTTGCCGTCCTGCTCGTAGGTGGCCAGCCGTTCCTCGCAGGCCGGGATCGCCCGCAGAAAGGTGTGGATCACTTGCCGGTCGGCGAGGGATTCGGCGGCCTGGCCGTAGCCCAGGCGCTCGATCCAGCGGGCGTTCAGGACCTGCTCGAACTGCCCCAGCACCGGAACCGAGAGGACGGGCTTGCGCAGGTAGACCGCTTCGCTCAAGGTGGTGAAGCCGCCGCCCGCGATCACCGCCCGGGCGGTGGCCAGATCCTCCACAAAGGCGGTCTCGCTGAACGGCCGGTAGCGCAGGTTTCCCTCCACCTGCTCCTCTCGGATGCCCCGGCGCATGCCGTAGATCCGGCACTCGAAACCGGTTCCGGCGAGCGTCCGGGCGAGCCCCTCGTTCCCTTCCGCCGTCTGATAGACGAGGAGGTGGTCGCCGCGCCCGGGGGCCGCGGCCAGGATCTCCGGACGGAGGATGGGCGGAATCAGGGTCGTCCGCGGCCGGGTGATCTCGGGGTAGAAGAAGGTGTTGACCAGGTAGTGGTCGCAGCCGGAGACCTTGCTCCGGATGAAGGTCCGGGTGATCAGGAAATCGGTCTCGTGCCCCCGTACGACCTCGGGAGGATGCTGGCACCGGCTGAGGATCTGCTGGTTGTCGATCGACAGGATGGGCAGATGGTGGAGCCTGGCGTAGACCCAGGTCCACGATTCGAAGTCGGTGACCACCGCTCGCGGGTCGAACTCCTCGATCAGCTCGTAATAGGCCGCGATGTTGCGGGGAATGCCCACCCCCTGCTGGAGCACGTTGGACCAGAACGTCGCTCCCCGGCGCACCCGGTTCTCCTCGTAGAGGATGTGCAGCCCGCGGATGCGGCGCACGCCGGAGAAGCGCGCCGCCAGGAAGTCCACCGCCCGGCCCGAGGCCATGATCTGGATCTCGTGCCCCTGGCGGAGCAGGTGCTCCACCACGACGCGGGACCGGATCGCGTGGCCCATGCCTTCGCCCACCACGCCGTAGAGGATTTTCATGGGGGGGAGTCTACAATCCGCCCCAGGAGCTTCCGGACCTCCCCCGGATCCCGCAGCGAGTACTCCGCCGCCGTCTCCCGGGGCTCCTCGGTCACCACGATGCCGATCCCCCGGCCGGCGATCGCGTGGAAGGCGTCCTCGTCGGTCACGTCGTCCCCGAGGTAGAGGGGGGTGACGTCGGGCCGGTCGAGGCCCAGGGCGTCCAGGATCCAGAGGAGGGCGCGGCCCTTGTTCCAGTCGAGATCCGGACGCACCTCGAAGACCTTCTTGCTGTGGGCCTTGCGGAGGCCGGGGTGGGCGGCGACGACCCGGTCGACGATCGCTTCGATGCGGGGCAGCTCGCGCTCGTCCACCAGGCGGAAGTGGACGGCCACGGCGAAGCGCTTGGGCTCGACGAGCATCCCCTCGATCCCGGCGAGGTCCCGCCGGAGGTCCTCGGCGGCCCTCTCGATCGTTGTGAGGACATCCTGTCCGACCTCCAGGCGGAGGGGAGACTCGCCGTCGCGGACCGGCGGGCCGGCGATGTCGAAGCCGTGGCTTCCGGCGTAGACCAGGCCCTCCAGGTCGACCAGGGCGGCCACGTCCTCCCGTCCCCGGCCGGAGACGATCACCACGGGGACGCGGGCGGCGAGGCGGTGGAGGACGTCCTTGGTCTCGCCGGGCAGGGTGGCGAGCTCCGGGCGGGCGACGATGGGGGAGAGGGTGCCGTCGTAGTCGAGGAACACGGCGGGCCGGCGGCCGGCGAGGCGGCGCCCGATCTCGTCCCAGCGGTCCAGGGCGGAGGGGCGCTCCACTAGAGGTTCTCGTAGATCTCGACGGGAGGGAAGTACTCCCGGGGGGTGCGGAAATCGTCCGGCACCTCGCCCAGGGCGGCCTGGAGGTAGTAGTCCACCCACCAGAAGATGTCCTGCTCGCGCAGGATGGTGCGCATCCGCTCCATCCTCCGGTGCCTCTCGTCGTCGTCCATCTCGACGGCGGTCTTGAGAGCGTCGGCCATGCCCTCGATGTCGTGGGGGTTGACCAGCAGGGCGCCGTCCTGGAGCTGGGCCGCGGCGCCCGCGAACTCAGAGAGGATGAGCACGCCGCGGCCGTCCACTTGGGCTGCGCAGAATTCCTTGGCCACCAGGTTCATGCCGTCCTTGATCGAGGTGATGAAGCCCACCCGGGCCAGCCGGTAGAGGGAGACGAGATCCCTGCGGGTGAGGCTCTTGTAGTGATACTGCACCGGGACCCAGCCGGCGGTGGAGAACTGGCCGTTGATCTCGCCCACGAGCTGTTCGAGATGGGCCTTGAGGGCCTGGTACTCGGGGACGGCCTCCCGGCTGGGGACCACGATCTGGAAGAGGACCACCTGCTCGCGCAGCTCCGGGTGGCGCTGGAGGGCGTTGCGGAACGCCTCCAGGCGCTCCGGCAGCCCCTTGGTGTAGTCGAGGCGGTCCACTCCGAGAATCAGGTGGACGGGGCCGATCTTCCGGCGCAGCTCCTCGATGCGCCGCTCCACGTCCTCGGAGCGGGCGCTCTCCTCGTAGCTTTTGAAATCGATGCCGATGGGGAAGGAGCCCACGCGCACGGTCCGGGAGCCGATCCGCAGCACCTCGGCGATGGGGCTTTCTTCGGAAATCTCCGCGTCCGGGATCAGGTGCTGGATGCAGGTGAGGAAGTTGCGGGTGTCCCTGGGGGTCTGGAAGCCCAGCAGGTCGTAAGCCAGCAGGGCCGACAGGATCTGCCCCCGCCAGGGGAGCTTGAGCAGGATGTCCAGAGGCGGGAAGGGGATGTGGAGGAAGAAGCCGAGGCGGCGCGTCTCGTCCCGTTCCCGCACGGACTGGGCCACGTGGATGAGTTGGTAGTCCTGGACCCAGATGAAGTCGTCCGCCTGGCTGTGCTCGAGGACGCACTCGGCGAACTTGCGGTTGACCGAGAGATACGTGTACCAGAAGGACGGATCGAAGTCGCACCGCCCGAGCAGGTCGTGGAACAGGGGCCAGAGGATTCCGTTGGAGAACCCCTCGTAGAAGCCCTTGACCTCGCCTTCCGAGAGGAGCACCGGGACCAGGTCGTAGCCCCGTTCCCGATAGCCCTCGTCCAGGACCCGTTCCCACGCGCCGCCTTTTTCCAGCGGCAGGCCCGGCCAGCCGATCCAGAGGCCGCCGCGGTGGGAGAGCACCGGCGCGAGCGCGCTCACCAGCCCGCCGGCCCCGGGCTTCAACGACCAGCCGCTTTCCTTCTGTTCGAGGACGATGGGGAGACGGTTGGAGACGACGATCAGTCGATGGCTCAGCGGACTCAAAACATCAAGATTGTAGTGCAAGCGTTGAGCCAGCGAGGTCAGCTCTGTAACGCCCGCCCCCTCTCCCGCGCCTGTCCTCGATGAAAGCGCGTCGGTCTCTGCCGCGGGGCTCCTGGCGCGAACCTCCCCCCGGTCCCGCGGCCTTTTTTCTCTCTCCTGCGATAGCATCCCCCCAGTAGGCCTTCCCGAGGAGAGCCCGCATGAACGTCGAGGACCATCTCCAACCCGGCGAGGAGATCCTGTACCGGGCCCACACCAGCCGGGTCACCCTGGCTCCGTACTACGCGCTGCTTGCCCTGGCGCTCGTCGCCACCTTCATTGCCTGGCAGACCGCGGACAGCTTGCCGAGCTTGGGCGTGATCGTGGCTCTCATCGTGGCCGCGGTCCTCGGGGCTCTCGTCGCCTGGAAGAGCTTCGTCCTGCGCACCAACGAGTATGTGCTGACCAACTACCGGGTCATCCAGCAGACGGGGATCTTCAGCAAGCGTTCCGTGGACTCCCGGCTCGACAAGGTCAACAACGTCGAGCACCGGCAGACCTTCTGGGGGCGCCTCCTGGGCTACGGTGACCTGGAGATCGACACCGCGAGCGAGACGGGGACCACCCGCTTTCCGAGCATCTCCCGGCCGCTGGACTTCAAGCGGTCCATCCTCGGCGCCTCCGAGCAGTACCGCGTCGCCCGCATGGCCCCGTCGGTCCCCGTCTTCGCCGCGCCCCCCACCCCGTCCGCCGTGCCCGCGGCCCAGCGGCTCCGTGAGCTGAAGGCGCTCTACGACGACGGGCTGATCTCCCAGCCGGAGTACGAGGAGAAGCGGCGGCGGCTGATGGACGAGCTGTGAGATCAGCCCAGCCGCTGCTTCTGGCGGCTCCCAGGGGGGCTTCCTCTGCTACCATCAGGCGGTAATGCCCCGTAATGCTGTGAGCCTTTCCGCCGTCCCCCCCTCCACCCTCGCCCCCTTCGTCGACGAGCTGCGGGCGGACCCGCGGCTGGGGGATCAGCTCCTCTATGCCACGCATCTGCCGGGGAGCGAGGCGGTGTACGGCGAGCTCGACCCGCCGCTGCCCGAGCCCGTGGCGCGCGCCCTGGGCCGCGGGGGCGTGCCGCGCCTGTGGAGCCATCAGGCCGAGGGGATCGCGGCGGTGCGGCGGGGGGAGAACGTCCTCATCACCACGCCCACGGCGTCGGGCAAGTCCCTCGTCTTCCAGGTCCCCGCTCTGGAGGAGGCGATCCGCGGCGGCTCCGGGCATGGCCTGTTCCTCTTCCCCCTGAAGGCCCTGGGGCAGGACCAGCGGGGCAAGCTCTGCCGCCTCGCCGAAGCTGCTGGCCTCCCGCCCGACGTCGCGGGGTGCGAGATCTACGACGGCGACACCCCTGCCGCCAAACGCACGGCCATCCGGAAGAGCTTTCCGCGGGTGGTGGTCTCCAATCCGGACATGCTCCACCTGGGGATCCTCGGGCACTGGACGAGCTGGGGGCCGTTCCTCGCGGATTTGAAGTGGATCGTCCTCGACGAGCTCCACACCTATCGGGGGATCTTCGGCAGCCACTTCCACCACGTGCTCCAGCGCCTGCTCCGGCTCTGCCGCTCCGTGGGGGGCGATCCGGTGCTCATCGCCTCGTCGGCCACGGCGGCCAACGCCGGGGAGTTCGCCGAGCGGCTCACCGGACGGCCGTTCCGGTGGATCGCGGAGTCGGGAGCGCCGCGGGAGGGCCGGCACCTCCTCCTCTTCCGGCCCGAGGCGAGCCCGTACACCACCGCCCTCCAGCTCTTCGTCCGCTGCCTGCGGGCGGGGTTGAAGACGATCGTCTTCACCAAGGCCCGGCGGATCACCGAGCTCCTCTACTCGTGGCTGCGGCGCCAGGAGCCCGGGCTCGCCGGCCGGGTGGCGAGCTACCGGGCCGGGTTCCTGGCCGAGGAGCGGCGGCGGATCGAAGGTGCCCTGTTCCAGGGGACTCTCGACGGCGTCATCTCCACCTCGGCCCTGGAGATGGGGATCGACGTGGGCGGCCTCGACGCCTGCATCCTGGTGGGATACCCCGGCAGCATGATGGCCACCTGGCAGCGCTCGGGCCGGGTGGGCCGGGCGGGGAAGGAGTCGATCACCGCCATGGTCGCCCTGCCGGATGCCCTGGACCAGTATTTCCTCGACCATCCGGACGAGTTCCTGGAGCGCCCCTGCGAGCGGCTCATCGTGGACCCGGTGAACGACCCGGTCTCCCGCGCCCACCTCGTCTGCGCCGCCTCCGAGATGCCCCTCTCCGGGGAGGACCGGACGTACACCGCCCCCCACGAGGCGCGGCTCGACAAGCTCCTGCGCCAGGGCCATCTCCTCGCCTCCATGGACGGCGACGAGATCTTCTCCCTGCGCCGCCGACCGCAGCGCCACGTCAACCTGCGGGGAACGGGGGAGACGTTCTCCATCCTCGCCGGCGGCCGCACGATCGGCACGGTCGACGGCGTCCGCGTGCTCCACGAGTGCCACCCCGGCGCGGTCTACCTCCACGCCGGCCGGCAGTACCTGATCGAGGCCCTGGAGCGGGAGGAGCGCCGGGTCCAGGCGAAGCCCGAGGAGCTGGACTACTTCACCACGCCGCTCACCGAGAAGGAGACCGAGGTCCTGGAGGTCCTGGAGGAGAAGACCGCCGGCCCCCTGCGCGCCTGGCTCGGCCGCTTGAAGGTCACCGAAAGGGTGGTGGGCTTCGAGCGCAAGCGCATCCACGGCCAGGAGACGATCGACCAGACGCCGCTCGACCTGCCGCCCGTGGAGTTCGAGACCGTGGGGCTCTGGTGGGCGGCCCCCCGGGCCATCGAGGAGACCCTGCGCCGCCAGGGCGAGCACTTCCTGGGCTCGCTCCACGCCTCCGAGCACGCCGGCATCTCCCTCTTCCCCCTCCTCGCCCTCTGCGACCGCGGGGACATCGGCGGCATCTCCTATCCCCTGCATCCCCAGGTGGGCACGGGTGCCGTGTTCATCTACGACGGACACCCCGGCGGCGTGGGCATCGCCGCCCGCGGCTTCGAAGACCTGGAAGATCTCCTCGGCCGGGTCGACGCCCTGATCGAGGGCTGCCCCTGCGAGACCGGCTGCCCGTCCTGCGTCCAGTCCCCCAAGTGCGGCAACGGCAACCGTCCCCTGGACAAGGCCGGGGCAGCCCGGGTGCTGCGGCTGCTGCTGGGACGGGAGGAGGCGGCGGTGGCGTGGGGGGAGCTGCCGGAGATCAGGATTGCGGACCTCACCCCCTGTCCCCCTCTCCCATCGCCCTCCCTTCCCCCGGGAGAGGGGGGACGCGACGCCGGAGTGGAAGAGATCGCCGGGGCGGTGTCTCC
>DASQEB010000233.1:0-4970 GCA_035633875.1 Thermoanaerobaculia bacterium | reverse complement strand
CAGGCCGGGCATGCCGTTCCGGAGGAGCGTTGAAGGGCCTTTCCGCTCCGCGCCTCCGGAGGAGCTGGGGGCTCGCGGTCCTGCTTGCGGCTGCTCTCTTCCTGCTCTCGAACCACCTGCTGATCCGGGGCCGGGCGCGGGGCATCTGGGACGCGGACGGCCAGTTCTTCCCCCACCAGGTGCTCGTGGCCGACTCTGCCCGGGCCGGGCGCCTCTTCTATTGGGACCCCTGGTCGAACGCCGGCCTGCCGGTCTTCGGCGATCCGCAGGTGGGCCTGCTTTCGCCCGTCAACCTCGGGCTCGGCCTCCTCACCGGTGGGACCTCGACGGGATTCGTCCTCTACTGGCTCGCCATGTGGTGGCTCGGCGGGCTCGGCATGCTCCTCTTCGCCCGACATTTGGGCGCGCCCCCCTGGGGCGGTCTCGCCGTGGCCCTGGGCTTCCTCTTCTGCGGGGTCTATACGGGCAACGCCGAGCACACCTCCTGGATCACCGGCTTCTCGTTCCTGCCGCTCGTTCTCTGGCGGCTGGACGTCGCGCTCTGCGCCCGCGCGCTCCGGCCGGCGGTCGAGGCGGGCGCCCTCTGGGGTCTTTCGGCCCTGGCCGGCTACCCAGGCTTCACGATCCTGACGGGAGGCCTCGCCACCCTGTGGGCCCTGGGCCGGTGGCTGTGCGGCGGCTGCCCCGCGCCCGGCGGAGCGGAACGGCGGCCGGCGCTCCTCCCTGTGCTGGCGGCGCTCGCCCTGGTGCTGCTCGTAGGCGTCCTGGTGCTCTGGCCGGTCTACTTCGCGTTTCTCTACGAGGGGGCCGGGACCCACGGCCGGGCCGGGCCGCTCCCCCGCGAGACGGCGGTGGGGGGCAACCCTCTCCCCCCGGGCGCCATGGCGACCCTGGCGAGCCCGTATCTCGTCCGGCTCAAGCTCCTCCACCGGCGGGATCTGTGGCCTGCGACTGACGTGTCGATGTGCAGCCTCTACCTCGGCGCGGCGGTCCCGGCCCTCGCCCTGACGGCCCTCCTCCACCGGCCGCGGGACCGCTGGCGCTGGTGGCTCGCCGGCCTGGCCCTCCTCGCCCTCGCCGCCGCCCTGGGACCGCTCCTGCCGCTGCGCGGCTGGCTCTACGACTGGGTCTACCCCACCCGGTTCTTCCGGCAGACCGCGATCTTCCGCGCCTACGTCCTGTTCCTCCTCGCGGTCCTGGCGCTGCTCGGCACGCGCGATCTGGCGGCCGGCCGCGCCCGGGGGCGCTTCCTCGCAGCGTCAGTAGGAACGGCGGCCGCCGCGCTCGCCGTCTTCCTGGCCTTCCGCGCCTCCGGCTGGAACCGGGGAGCGAGCGCCACGGCGTTTGCCGTGGGGTGTCTCCATGCCGGCTGGGCATGGCCGGGCCTTTGCCTTGCGGCCCTGGCCTGGCACCGGAGGGCTGCAGGTGCCCTGGCGCCGGTCCTGCTCGCGGCCGTGGCCCTGGGCGACGCGTTCCTGACCGGCGCCCTGTCGCGGGTCACCATGATCGACGTCTACGACACCGGCCGGTGGCGGGACCTGGACCGCCGGCACTCGGCGTCGCTCGAGCTGCGCAGCTTCCGGCGCGAGCCCTGTGCCACCCTGCCCCGCAACGAGCCGTGCACGAGGATGTCCATGGACCAGCTCGTCACCAAGGTCCCGGTCTTCCACTCCGCCGCCACGGCGGACAACGACTTCCACCTGGCGATGGTGGGCCATCCCGTCCTCCTCGGCGCCGCGGTGGGGACGGAGCGGCTCTGGTTCTCCGCGGAGGTGGCCCGCGTCGCGCCCACGGAGGAGGCGTTCGCGGCCTTCCGGACGAGATCCGAGGCGCTCGGGGCGGTTCCCCTGGTCCTCCACTCCCCGGAGCGGATGCTGGACCCGCGCGGGGAAGGGCCGGACGGGAGTCGGGAGATCGGACGCCTCCCCCCGGCGCGGAGGCTGCCCGCGCGCCTCCTCGCCTATCGGCCGGACGAGCTCTCCTTCGAAGCCGAGGCCCCTGCGGACGGGTGGCTCCTCATCACCGACCGCTGGGCCCGGAGCTGGCGGGCCGAGGTCAACGGCCGACCGTCCCCCCTCCAGGGCGCGAACTTCCTCTTCCGGGCGGTGCCCGTGTCCGCCGGCCGCAACCGCGTGCGGCTCACCTACGAGCCGTTCGGCTTTCCGGGATGGATCGCGATGAGCTGGGTCACCCTCGCGGGGGTGGCCCTGATGTCGCTTGCCGCCGCGTGGCGGAGCCGGGGGGCTGCGGAATGAGGGGCAGGGCCGCGCTGGCCGTGGCGGCCCTCCTGCTCCTCGCGTGCGGCGAGGACCCTCCGGAGCCCCCCTTCGACTGGAGAAGCGACTGGGCCGTCGACGAGGGCCTCTCGCTTGCGATCGACACGGCGGGATACCAAGTCCCCACCGCCCTCGCCTTCGTCCCCGAGCCCGGCCCCGGTCCCGGAGACCCCCTCTATTTCGTCACCGAGCTCGGGGGAACGATCAAGGTCGTCACCCGGGACCGCACGGTCCACACCTTCGCGCGGGACTTCTTTCGGCTGCAGCCCGCGGGACGGCTGCCGGACCCCGCGGGCGAGGTGGGCCTCGCCGGCCTCTGCCTCGACCCGGAGCACGGCTTCGTGTTCGTGACCTTCGCCTCGCAAGATCCGGATGGCGTCCTGCGCAACAACGTCGTCCGCTTTCAATCGCGGCCCGGGACGTTCTCCCTCCGTCCGGAGTCGCACAGGGTCCTGACCGGGATCTTCGCCGGCTACGAAGCCGCGGTCTCGCACCAGATCGGGCCCTGCCAGGTGGACGGGGAGCTCCTGTACGTCGGCGTCGGGGACGGCCGGAAGACGAACCACAGCCTGCACGTCGACTCGGTCCTGGGAAAGATCCTCCGCATGACCCTGGACGGCCGCCCCGCTCCCTCGAATCCCTTCTACCGGGACGAGGCCCCGGACCGGGCGGCCGGCTACGTCTGGGCCTACGGCCTGCGCAATCCGTTCAGCCTGGAGGTCGTCCACGGCCGGGTCTTCGCCGCCGACAACGGCAGCGGCGTTGACCGATTCCTCGAGATCCGCCGCGGTGAGAGCTATCTGTGGGACGGCCACGACTGGAGCATCGGCTCGCGGGCGGACGCGGTGATCTCCCCGTCGGTGGGCCCGGTGCAGATGGAGCACGCCTCCGAGGGCTTCACCGCCCTCCCGCGGCGGCTCCGCAACCGCTTCTTCGTGGCGCTCTCCGCGCCGCAGTCCGCGGGCGTCCTGGCGATCCCCTACGGCCTCGCCGACGGCAGGATGCTCGCTCCGCCCCGCTACCTCGTCCGCTATCGCGGGACCGGCCACCAGGCCGTCGCCGCCCTCGCCCTCGGCAGCGACGGCCTGTATTTCGCCCCTCTCCTGCCCAACCGCGAGGGGGTGAGCGCCGTGATCAGGGTCGCGGGCGAGCCGGGCCGCCCGCATCCGTTCTCCCTGGCCGACCTCGCGGACCCGCAGATCCTGGTGCGGGAGAGCGGGTGCCTGGGCTGCCACACGATGAACGGTCTCGGCGGCGCCGTGGGCCCGCCGCTCGACCGCGAGCCCATGCTCGCGCGCCTGTCGGCCCGTCTGGGCTCGCCGGAGTACGCGCGGAAGGTGGCGGAGGTGGACCGCCTGGAGCGCGAGCCGTTCGTCCGCTTCCGGGAGGCGCGACGGCAGGTGCTGAACGCCGAAGGGATCGCCCAGGTCCGGACCTGGATCAAGTTCCACGTGATGGAGCCGAGGTTCGACAACCCCCACTCCCAGATGCCGAACCTCGATATCCCCGAGCCGAGGGCCGCGGCGATCGCCGGCTACCTGGCGGGGCCGGAGGAGACCGGAGAGGAGGGGTGGACCGGAGCCGTCCTCCGGCGGCTGCTGCCGGAGCGGCCCTGGCGCCGGCACCTGGCCCTCTTCTTCGGCGCCGGGTTCCTCGCCGGCCTGGGCTGCGCCCTGCTCGGGTGGGCCGCGGCGCGCTTCAGGTGCCGGAGGGCCTGAGGGTCCGCCTCGCCCCGCGCAGCAGCCGCTTGCCCCAGCGGTAGGGCAGGGTGCCGGCCCGCCACGCCCGGCGGGCACCCTCGACGGCGAGGCCGAGCCGCCGCACGAACCGGTCGTCCTCGGGCGTCCGGCGGGCGCCGGAGAGCTGCCAGAAGGCCGCCCAGACGTAGAAGTGGAAGCCCACGAGGATCCCCACCCGGAGCAGGCCCGGGACGCCATCCCGCCACGCCTTGCCGAGCACGAGCTGCCGGTACGTCCGGCTGCCGAGCGACGTCAGCATGGCGCGGGCCGTGAAGACCTCGCCCCGGTCGATCATCGACCGGGCCTGGAGAGGCGCGTAGCGCACGATCCGGTCCAGGACCTCGGGAATGTTCCGGCTGCGGTCGTGGACCATCACCAGCTCGTCGCGCGCGGCGATCTGGTACCGGCGCTCGTCCGGGACCTGCGGCAGCTTGTTGGGAGCGGTGGGCCAGGTCACCCGCGACCGGCGGTACATCCGGAGCTGGGGCTCGTAGCGCTCGTACGGGTTGCTCGGGGGATAGCCCAGGTCGTAGTTCATGCGGGGGATGACCACGGCGTCGAGGTCGTCCCGCTCCGCGACGCGCCGCAGCTCCCGCGCGAGGCCGGGGGTGATCCGCTCGTCGGGGTCGAGGGCGAGGATCCACTCCCCCACCGCCTGGGCGGCCAACTCGTTGCGCACCCACTCGACGATCGGGACCGGAGCGCGGGAGATCACCCGGGCGCCGTGCCGGCAGGCGAGCTCGGCCGAGCCGTCGGCGCTCTCGAGGTCCATCAGGATCACCTCGTCGGCCCAGGCGACCGACTCCAGGCACGGTCCCAGCCGGTCCGCCTCGTTGCGGCAGACGATGCAGACCGAGATCCGCGGAGACGGCGCCTCACTCATGCCGCCGCCCCTTCGGCGCCCCGTGCTCGGCGACCCATTCCTGGAGCTCGCGGGAGATCACCAGGAACCCCT
>DASQEB010000232.1:0-8534 GCA_035633875.1 Thermoanaerobaculia bacterium | reverse complement strand
ACGAAGTCACCTACTCCGTCACGCCGGTGGATGACAACGGGGGTCCGACCGGATAATGCGGACGACCATCTGCCGGACGGGTGGCTGACACAGGCCGCCCGTCCGGTCTGCCATGTTTGGAACAGTTCCTTCCACATGCGCTACAATTCTTGGGGTGTTCCATCGCAGTGCCATTGCTCTCCTCGCCCTTCTCCTCGCCAGCCCTCTGACCCCGGCTTATGCCGGAGAGGTAGACCTCGACGTGTGTGAGGCCCGCTTCGCCGCCCGGCCGGAGGAGAGAGAGTCAGCGCTCTGCTTCTTCGACGCCACCAAGCATGGGAGCCCCGAGGACCGAGCCGAAGCGGCCCGGCGGATCGAAAAGCTCCTCCTCCGGAATCGCGAATCCCCCTGGCTCGTCTTCTACCTGGGAAACCTGCGCTGGACGGAGGCCAGCCGGGCCGAAGCGCTCTATCGCACGGCCGCCGAGGGCTTTGCCGCGCGGGGAGAGGCCGAAGGAGAGTACCTGGCCCGGGACAACCTGGGCCGTGTCCTCGAGCTGCTCGGGCGCTCGGAGGAAGCGGCGCGGGAGATCGGACGCGCGGTCCGCATCGCCGAGGCGTCGAAGGACCCCCTCCTCATCGCCAGGGCGGGGATCCTCCAGGCCCGGTATCTCCAGTCCCAGGGCAAGGACCTGGACCGGGCCTACGTGCTGCTCCGCCGGGTGGAGCCTGTCGCGCTCTCCCAGGGCACGTTCGAGCTGAGGCGCGACTTCCTGCTCGGGCTGGGCAATCTCAGCCTGGGGATCGGGAAGGTCGAAGAGGCACAGAGAGCCTTTCAGCGGCTCGTCGATCTGGCGCTTCAGGAAAACAATCGCTTCCTGGCGGCGACCGCTCTCTATGGCCTCGCCCGCTCGAAGATGGAGGACCTCAGCGACATGCCCCAGGAAAAGGGCCGCCAGGAGGCCCTGACCCTCGCCCGCCGGGCTCTGGACGCAGCGATGGCGTCGGGCCATCGCCCGGTCGAGGCCAAGGCGTCGCTGCTCATCGGCATGCTGGCGAGGGGAGGAGAGGCCCGGGCCAGCCTGGAGCATTGCGCCGCGAATGCCTCGAGCCCTGAAGAGAGGGGCTATTGCCTGAGCGCCCTGGCCTCGCATCTCGCGGCCGGGGATGCCGCCCGCGCGGAGGAGAGAATCCAGGAGGCCCTGCGCCTGGGGCGGGAGACGGAGGACCCCGTGCTGACCGCGTTCTCCTGGAGCGAGCGGATGCGCGTGAGCTGGGCCACCCGGCCGCCGGAGCAGGCGATCGCCGACTCTCTCGGAGCGCTGGACGTCATCGAGGCGCTGCGCGAGATCCAGACGGGGCCGACGTTTCAGGCCGGCCTGTTGACCCTCTGGTCCGAGGACTATTACTGGCTCTCCGGCCGCCTGTTTGCGTCCTCCCGCGATGGGCGGGACACCCGGAAGGTCGAGCAGGCGTTCGGCGTCCTCGAGCGCCTGCGCGCCCGCACTCTCCTCGAAACCCTCCAGGCGGCCCGCGTGGTGCCGACCCCCTCTGCGGACGAGGTCCGCCTCCGCACCCGGCGCGCCGCCGTCCTGGAAGATCTGGCCGGCGTGCAGCGCCGTCTCCTCGACCCGGACCTCTCCCCCCAGGACCGGACCGCGGCAGTCTATGAGCTCGAACGCATGGAGCTGGAGGAATCCGACCTTCGCAACCAGCTCGCCCGCTCGAACCCGGCACTGGCCTCGCTGCACCGGCCCACATTCGCCAACCTGGCCCGGGTCCGGCAGGCCCTCGCCCCGGACGAGGCCATGCTCTCCTTCCAGATCGCTCCCTGGAAGGATATCCGGGGGGAGTTTGCCGGTGGCGGGTGGCTCCTCGTCCTCACTCGCGACGCCACCCGGGTCTACCGCCTGCCGGGCCGGGTGGAGCTGCGGCCGGCCGTCTCCCTCTTCACCGGGCTGTTCGAGCGGCGGGACGGTGAGGAGGCTGGCATCGCCGCCCGTCTCCACGAGATCCTCCTGGGGACCGCTCTAACGGAACTGCCGCCGGGCATCCGCCGGCTGGTCGTCGTTCCGGACGACGCGCTGTACCGGCTCCCCTTCGCGGCCCTGCGCGAGACTCCGGAGGCGGAGCCGCTCGCCATCCGCTTCCAGATCTCGGTCGTGCCCTCGGCGACCCTGTGGCTACGCTGGAAGGGGGAGCGGCCTCTCCCTTCTCCACTGCCCGCCCTCGCTCTCGCCGATCCCCCTCTGCCGGGCTCTGCCGCGGACCGGCGGGACGGGGGCGCCGTCGAGCGCGCCGCGATCTTCCTCTCCCCCGGCCGCCTCGATCCGCTGCCCCAGGCCCGGTTCGAGGGGAGGGCCGTGGTACGTCACCTGGGTGCGGGGAGCACCTTGCGCACCGGGGACGAGGCTTCGGAAGACTTCCTCAAGCGCGCCGATCCGCGTCGCTTCACCGTTCTCCACTTCGCCACCCACGCGGTCACCGACGACGTAAACCCTGAGCGCTCGGGCATTCTCCTCGCTCCCGGAGCCGCGACGGAGGACGGCCTGCTCCAGATGCGGGAGATCGTGGACCTCGACCTCTCGGGCCGCATCGTCGTGCTCGCCTCCTGCCGGAGCGGCGCGGGCGCCCTTCTCCGCGGGGAAGGGGTGGTGAGCCTGGCCCGCGCCTTCTTCCAGGCCGGGGCTCATACCGTGGTCGCCAGCTTCTGGCCGCTGCGCGACGACGAGGCCGCCGCCCTCTTCGACCGCTTCTATCACCACCTCGGAAGAGGCCGGAGCGTGGCCGAGGCCCTCGGCCGTGCCCAGCGCGACCGCATCGAGGATGGAGCTCCGGCCGCAGCCTGGGCCGGCCTCGTCGTGCACGGAGACGGCGACCTCGTGCCCCTGCCGGGTGGGGGCGGGAGCTTCCGCGGGCGGGGTAGGATCGTGCCCGCCCTCGCCGTCATCCTCCTGCTGCCCATCCTCATGGTGCTCGCCTTGCGCCGGGCTGGCGTTCTTCCACGGGGTCGGGGATGATAGAAGTCCTGGCACCGGTTTACGCTTTTTACAAGGCGGTGAGGGGAAAGTGGGGCTCCCTTCGTTTCTTTCAGTGAAACCGCCGCCGGACCCGCAGCTCAGAGGCCCGGCACCCTAAGGCGGCACAGGAGGATTCCTTGGACGATGGCAATGTGGTTCGGATGGAGCGGAGAAAAGGAGACGGAGGAATGAACCAGGACGACCAGGAGCTTGCGAGGCTGCGTGCCGCCTTCACCGCCCCCGCGGAGGCCGCTCCGGACCCCGAGACCTGCCCTGCGCCGGAGACGATCTGGTCGGCGGTTAGGGGTGAGCTGCCCCCCCACGAGGTGCGCGAGGTGGTGGAGCACACCGCCGTCTGCGCGTCCTGTGCCGAGGATTGGCGGCTCGCGGCCGACCTCAACCGGCAGGAACAGAAAGCTGCGGAAGCTGACCGGCCCGCCAACGTGGTCTACGGCCGCTTCCGGCAGTGGCGTCCCCTGGCGGCCGCCGCGGCCCTGGCGGCGGGCATCATGCTCGTGATCGGGATCCAGTCGGACGACATGACGGGCCCCGGCCAGGAGCCCACCTACCGCCAGGCTCCGCGCAACGAGCTGCGCTCGCTCCTTCCGGAGGGGCAGGCGATGCCCGCGAACGCGGCGGTGCTGCGCTGGTCTTCCCTGCCCGGCGCCGTGTCCTACGACGTCCAGGTCAGCACCGAGGACCTGCGGGTGGTCGCTACCGAAGAGGGCCTGACCTCCGCCGAGGTCCGGTTGCCCGAGAGCGCGCTCGCCGGCCTGCAGCCCGGCACGAAGCTCCTCTGGCAGGTCCAGGCCGTCTTTCCGGACGGCACCCGCGAGACTTCGCCGACCTTCACCACCACGCTGCGGTAAAGACGTCACCGGTCGCCCCCTCCTCTCCCAGCGCGGGGAGGGGCTTCCCCGCAAGTGCTCTCCTTCTGCCATTCGCAATTTAGATATTTTTAGGCGACAGGCCGGGAAGAACTCACCATGACCCGGTGTTCTCCTCTGCCGGGTGGACGCGGCGAAACAAAAAAAGGGTTCCCGCGTATCTGCCCGTGAAAGGGTGAGGGGATTGGGCAGGGAGGTTCGTTACTACCAGCAAGAGGGACGACGAGAGCGAGAGGGACACCCAAGACCGCGCCCCTAACCAGGATGAGAGGAGACCAAAACAATGAGCGTTGAGCTGAAGGCTGCTGCTGAGACCGAGCCCACCCTGACCGCGACCGAGCCGATCGACACGACGGGCAAGAAGGACAACAACGACACCGATCCGGATCCCTACTGCTGCGTGCCGAAGGATCCCGGTGGCCCGGACACCTAGTTCCAACTGTACAGCAATTGACGAGAAGAGCGGCCCTGTGGCCGCTCTTTGCTTTTCCGGACGCCTATGCTTCTCCTCCCCCGAATGCCGCGGTGCGGTAGACTGGTCGGGATGATGCTGAAGGTCGCCCTCTTCGTCCTTCTCCTCCTGCCAGTTCCTGCCATCGCTCAGACGGTCGCCCCCTCCGACCTGTCCTCCTGCGAAGCGCTGTTCGCAGCGCAGCCGGACAAGGAGGAACCCGCGAAGTGCCTGTTTGATCTCAGCAGGGAGCCTGGCGAGCGGGACAGAGCGGCGTCGCGATTGCGGGCTCTGCAGCGAGCCCATCCCGACAATCCATGGCTCGCCCTGTACACGGGCCATGTCGATTCGGACAGATCCGAGGAGCTCTACCGCAAGGCGGCCTGGAGATTCGCGCATCGGCGGGAGGCGCGAGGGGAAGTGCTCGCCCACTCCAACCTCCAGCGCATCCTGTTCGTCCAAGGCCGCCTTGAGGAAGCGGGCGCTCAGGCGGAGCTCGCGAACCGGGTCGCCCAGGCGTCCGGCGACCCGGCCCTGATCGCAAGGGGACGGATCGTTCTGGGTCGGCACCTGCACTTCGCAAGCAAGGACCTGGAGAGGGCCTATCTCCTGCTCCGGCAGGCCGAGACCGCTCTTTTCCCCGAGGGCGACTACGGTCTCCAGCGAGACTGCCTGCTCAATCTGGGGAACATCAGTCTGGAGCTGGGGCGATACCGTGAGGGATCTGAAGTCTTCCGGAGGCTCGCCGAGGTGGCCGCTGCCAACGAGGATCGCTTCAGCGAGGCCAACGCGAAGTTCGGTTTGGCGAGCGCCATCGTCGAAAGGTCCCACGAGCTGCCCCAGGAAGGTGAGCTCCGGGAGGCGGCCCGCCTGACCCGGGAAGCCCTGGATGCTGCGATCGCGGCGGGTCACCGTGGCATCGAGGCCAAGGCCCACTATCTCCTCGGCACGCTGTCCAGCGGGGAGGAGGCTCGCCGGCACTTCGAAGCCTGCCTCGCCGCCGCCGACGCGGTGCGGGACCGGAGCTTCTGCCTCAACGGCCTGGCGCGGGAGCTCTCCGCCAGCGATCCACGGAAGGCCCAGGAGACCATCAACCAGTCTCTGGAGCTCGCCCGGCAGGCGGAGGACTACTGGGCCATGGCCCTGGCCTGGCGGGAACGGATGCGCGTGAGCTGGGGCGCCGGCCCCCGGGACCGGGCGATGAGGGACTCGGAGTCGGCCCTCGACGCGATCGAGGCTCTCCGCGATCTTCAGACCAACTCGTCCAGCCAGGCTGGAATGTTCTCGACTTGGCTGGAGGATTACTACTGGTTTCACGGCTGCCTCCTGGACGGCCGAGAGAAAGACGGACCGGGGGACCTCGAACGGGCCTTCCTGGTGGCGGAGCGGATGCGCGCCCGGACGCTGATCGATACGCTCCAGGCAGCCCGTGCCGTGCCGGCGTCGGAGGCCCCTCTGCTGCAGCGCCGTGCCGCGGTGCTCGAGCGCATCTCCGGGATCCAGCGCCGTCTCCTCGATCCGGACCTTCCGGCCGCCGAGCGGGCGTCGGCGAGCCGGGAGCTCGAACGGCTGGAGATCGAACAGGCCGACCTGCACAACCAGCTCAACCGGGCCGTTCCCAGCCTCGCCAGCCTGAGCCGGCCCGATTTTGCCACCCTGGCGCAGGTCCGGCAGACCCTTTCGCCCCGAGAAGCCCTCCTCTCCTTCCAGATCGCCCCTTGGGAGGACATGCAGAAGGACTTCGCCGGCGGCTCCTGGCTCCTCGTGACCACCCGGGAGGGGACGCGCGTCTACCGCCTGCCAGGCCGCGGTGAGTTCCGGCCCGCGGTGCGTCTCTTCAACGGCACCTTCGACCGCCGGGACGGCTCCGAGATCATCCCCTCCGTCAGCCTGTACCGGCATCTCCTGGACGCGGCGCTGAAGGAGCTGCCCTCCGGAATCGAGCGGCTGATCATCGTCCCGGACGACGCCCTCAACCAGCTTCCCTTCGGAGCCCTCCGGTCTTCGAAGGAGGCGCCGCCCCTCGCCTCCCGCTACGAGCTGATCCTCGTGCCCTCCGCCACCCTGTGGCTGAGCTGGAAGGGTCAGAAGGTGGAGCCCGCGCTGAAGCCCGCCCTGGCCTTCGCCGACCCGCCGCCCCCTGGAGCCGAGGACGGTCAGATCCGCCTCGCCTCCACCGAACGCTCGGCTGTCTTCGCCTCCGCCTTCCGGCTCGGGGCCCTCCCTCACGCGCGGAAGGAGAGCGATTCCGTGGTGCGCTACCTGGGAGGCGGGAGCGCCAGACGCCTCGGGGAGAAGGCTGCCGAGGCCTTCCTCAAGCACGCACCCCTCCACGAGTACAGCGTCCTCCACTTCGCCACGCACGCGGTGACGGACGACGTCAACCCCGAGCGGTCCGGGGTTCTCCTGGCGCCCGGAGACCCGGCCGAGGACGGGCTCCTCCAGATCCGCGAGATCGTGGACCTCTGTCTCAACGGACGCGTCGTCGTGCTCTCGGCCTGCAGCACCAACACCGGGACCCTCCTGCGCGGCGAAGGGGTGATGAGCCTCGCCCGGGCCTTCTTCCAAGCCGGCGCCCACACGGTGGTGGCCAGCCTCTGGCCCCTGCGCGACGACGAAGCCGCCCTCTTCTTCGACCGCTTCTACGCCCACCTCGGCCGGGGCCTGGGCGTGGCCGCAGCTCTCCACGCTGCCCAGACCGACCGCATCGAGGACGGCGCCCCGGCCGCCGCCTGGGCCGGCATCGTCGTCCTCGGCAACGGCGACGTCGTGCCGCTGCCAGGGGGCCGAAAGGGTCGGGGGCTCCTCCCCTGGATCGCCGGAGGCGCGGCCCTCCTGCTCGTGGCCGGGGGCGTCTTCCTCTTCCGCCGCCGCAGGGGCCTGAGGGAGGGCCGCGCCGCCACCAACGGGCGTAACGGCCCATCCCGGGACACCGGATCGGAGTTGGTCCGAGGGACGCCTAGTCGTTGGGAGTGAACCGGGTCAGCGACGACGAGGCCAACTCGCGGTTGAGGATCCAGATCTCGAGCGCCCCGCCGTCAGGATTGCCACGGGGGAGATCGGCGCGCCCATGGTCGATCGGGCCGACGGGGGTCAGCGGCACCTGGGTGTAACGCTCTCGCAAAACGTCCCAGCTCCACGGCTGGGTCCCATGGCTGCAGGGCGTGAGCACGGGGTTGCGGTCGAGTTCGGTCAGCGTCCACTGGACGCCATCGAACCCGCCGGTGTTGTGCATGATCGAACCATCCCAGGTCGGGTTGACGCAGTCGGCGTCCGAGTTCAGCAGGTAGAGGTCCGGAGCGTTGAAGGCGTAATGAATCATCTCGTGGGTGGCGACATACCCGAAGTGGTGCTCGTCCTCCCAGGGGACCACGAGCTGGCCGAGGCGGCCGACGTAGAAGGAGACGCAGGGGTCGTCGATGGCCCATCCGCCGAACGTGTGGCTGTCGAACGGCACAGAGGTCTGTACGAGCACGTCGGCAAGATTGCTCCGCACCGGATCGCAGACCGGGGCGATGAAGGGGAGGTTCAGCGGGTAGTCGAGGAGCGTGTCGGTGATCAGCACCCGCCCCAGCCGGGCGTAGCCGTCCAGCGCGTCGTGGAGCCGCTCGGCGAAGACGTTGACGCCGGCCGCGATATCCTCGAGCGCCTGGTCGTGCGGGATCTCCGGCGGCAGCGACTGGAAATCGAGCTGCACGAGCAGATCGAGCGTGTACGCATTGCCGTTCCAGTCGGTGTAGGCGTTGGTCGCGCTGAAGCTCCCGATGGGCGAGCGCGCCCCCGTCAGGAGATCCTGGACCTGGTAATAGTAGGTCTGGCCCGTCTGGACCTGGGCCACCGCCATTTGCGCGGTGTCGATCCCGCCGGGGAAGGGGCTGACGCTCTGCGTCAGAGCGTTCGGGCTGGTTCCGTAGCGGACGATCCCCGACACCGGCTGGCGGGCGCTCCACGCGAAGACTGCGCGGAAGCCGGTCTTCGTGGCAAAGGCCAGCGTCTGCGTGAACACCGGCTGGGCACTCGCCAGAGCCGGGGCCAGCAAGGCGAGGACGAGAATGAGTCCAAAAAGTTTCTTATTCATATCACTCCTCCAGGTTGAAGGCGGTCCACGATCCCAGGCGCACACTCCCTATGGTGCGTGACGCCAGCGATACGGGACGTGTCATCCTCCGATCGCCCAACATGGGCGAAGCCGGAAGCA
>DASQEB010000231.1:0-3332 GCA_035633875.1 Thermoanaerobaculia bacterium | reverse complement strand
TCCCCCGGGCAGGAGCCGGGCGTTGGGATCGCGCTCGTGGGGGTCGGCCCGGCCGGGCCCCCGGAGGTGCCGCACCACGACGCCCCGGGCCACCCGGGCATCGGAGATGAGCCGCCGGTGGCAGCGCCAGGGCACCGCCTCGGCGCAGAGGATGGCCACCGTGCTTTCTCTTCCACGCCGGATCAGCCGCTCGAGCGCCGTCGTGAACTCCGGCGTCTCCATATGGTCGGCGTAGCCGCGGAACGCCTCCACCCGCCAGGCGGTGTGGGGGGAGTCCGGACGCGCCGCCCGGCGTCCTCCCAGGTCCGGCTCGTGGACGTACGCAATGCCGGCCTCTCGGAGGGACACGGCCAGGGCGTCCCGCGAGAACTGGGGATGGCGCCGCGACCCGGGGTATCGCCGCACGTCCACGAGCACCCCGATGCCGTGCTCGGCGAGCAGGGCCAGGAAATCCTCGATGGGACGGGTCGAGTGCCCGATGGTGAAGATCGGCGCCATGCGACTACTATATTCCGGTCCGGCCCCTTGGAGGTGCCGGTTGGAAGTGGAAGAAAACACGTGGGATCGAGGTTTCAGGGGATCGGGAGCCGGAGTGCCGGATTGTTGCTGAAAGTCATCACCTACAACATCCATCGAGCCATCGGCGTCGACCGCCGGTTCCGCCCCCAGCGGATCGTGGATGTCCTGCGCCACTACGAGGCGGACGTCGTCCTGCTCCAGGAGGTGGACGAGGGGGTCCCGCGCTCGCGGGAGCTGAACCTCGCCAAGGAGCTCGCGGAGGCGGCCAGGTATCCGCATTTCGCCCTCGGCCACAACGTCAGCCTGCGCAAGGGGCGCTACGGCAACGCCACCCTGAGCCGGTTCCCCATCCTGCGCGAGCGCAATATCGACCTCTCCGTGGCCGAAAGCTGGATCCGCCGCGGGTGCCAGCACACCACCCTGAACGTGGACGGCAACGGCGGCCACCTGGAAGTCTTCAACCTCCACCTGGGACTTTCGGCGCGGGAGCGCCAGAAGCAGATCCAGATCCTCACCCGGTCCCACGAGTTCAGCTCGGTGGACCACGGCACGCCGCTCCTGGTCGGCGGCGACTTCAACGACTGGCGCTCGCTCCTCCTGCCGGTCTTCACCGACGGCCTCGGTTTCGCGTGCGCCACGGAACGCAGACGCCGGCCGTACCGCTGCATCCCCACCTATCCCTCCTTCTCGCCCCAGGGCGGGCTCGACCGGATCTACCATCGGGGCCCCCTGAGCCTCGTCTCGGTCCACTCCTGCCGGCTCCAGGTCGCCCGCGTGGCCAGCGACCACCTGCCCGTCGTCGCCGAATTCGAGCTGTAGGTCGGCCCTACGAAAACTCCTCCGGACGGTTTATGCTTTGGCTCGTTCCCGAGAGCCGAAAAAGAGCGCCTCGTGCGCCTGGATTGATTGCTAGGAGCGAAAAGCATGCACTCCTCCTCGGTGCTGGTCGTCGATCCGGACATGTCCCGCCGCAGGGAGCTGGCCCACGGTCTTTCCAGCTACGGCTACGAGGTGATTCCGGCCGTGGACGAGGCCGAGGGGCGGCGGTTCGCCGCGAGCCTCGGCCCGGGAATCGTCGTAGCCCCGGTGAGCGTGGCCGCCAGGGGCGGCGCGCCCTTTCTAGACCGGCTGGGTCTCGCCGGCCCTCCCGACGACCGGCACACGCTGCTGCTCTTCGGCGGGAGAGAGGAGGAGGGGAGGGACCTGCCCGAAGAGACCCTCTTCCTTGCCTCGGAGCGGATGGACGGCGGCGATCTGGTGCGGAGCGTCCATCTGGTCCTCCTCGGGCGGGAGGTGGGGCTTCAGCCCGATGCCCGGCTGGAGCTCCTGGTGGGGGACCTCTCCCTGCTCCCCATGCTGGAGCTGCTGCGGAACCTCAACCGGGTCCGGGTGAGCTGCCGCGTCCTCTGTTCCGATGGGGAGATCGCGCTGGACGCTGGAGAGGTGGTCGTGGCCACGGCCGGCCGGGCTCGGGGGATCAAGGCGTTCTGCCGTCTGAGCCGGCTCGATGCCGGCCCCTTCTGGGTGCAGCTCCGGCAGCCGCCCCCGCCGGACCAGTGGGAGATCCGCCAGGACTTCACCTCCCTCGTGTTCCTCGCTCTCGAGGACCTCGTCCACGACGCCCCCGACCCCCGCGCCCGCATCCGGGTGCACCTCGGCCCTTCCTTCTACGAGACCCGCCTCACCCCGGGCCGGCAGGAGCTCCTGGCCGCGGTGCCGGGCTGCGTCACCATCGGCCGGCTCCTCGACGCCCTGCCGGCGACAGACGGCGAGATCCTGCGCGACCTCCTCGGGCTGCGGGAGATGGGGATCCTTACGCTGGAGGAGCCCGAGGATCTTGTGCGCGTCGTCACCGACTCCACCTCCGACCTGCCGCCCGAGCTTGCCCGGGCTCACGGCATCCACGTCATCCCCGTGCTCGTGCTCTTCGGCGACAAGGTCTACCACGACGGCATCGACCTCAAGCCCAAGGAGTTCTACGAGCTCCTGGAGAAGGGCAAAGAGCACCCCCGCACGAACCCGCCGCCCAAGACGGACTTCGCGGAGGTCTACCGCTCCCTCGCGCCCACCAAGGACCTCGTCTCCGTCCACGTCTCCGAGAAGCTCTCCCAGACCCTGGTCCACGCCCGGTCGGCGGCGGAGGAGGGGCTCCCGGATTTCCAGAAGCTGCGGGGCGAGTCCGAGCGGGTGAGCCTCCGGGTGGTGGACGGCAACAGCGTGAGCCTCGGCCTCGGCATGCTCGCCCTCTTCGCGGCCCGGATGGCCCGGCGCGGGGTGGACCCCGACGCCATCGCCGAGCGTCTGGAGACCCTGCGCGAGCGGCTCCACGTCCTCTTCGTGGTGGACACCCTGGAGTACCTGGCGCGCGGCGGCCGGATCGGCAAGGCCCGCGCCCGGCTGGGCAACCTCCTCGGCATCAAGCCCATCCTCGGTGTGGTGGACGGCGAGGTCGCGGCCGTTGACAAGGTCCGCGGCGGGCGCGCCGCCCACCCCCGCCTGATCGAGCTGTTCAAACAGCGGGTCGATCCCGAGCGCCCCGTGGTGGTCGGAGTCGCCCACGCCAAGGCGCCCGTCTGGGCCGACCGGCTGCGCGGCCTGATCGCGAAGAGCTTCAAAGTCAACGAGATCTTCGTCGCCGAGATGGGCCCCGTGGTCGCCGCCAACGCCGGCCCGGGCACCGTGGGAGCTGCCTTGTTCCAGCCGACCGAGGAAGAGCTGCCGCTGATCGCGCCGCTCGGGGAAGGGGGGTAAGGCCCCCCGCCCCCCTCACCCCGGCCCTCTCCCGGAGGGAGAGGGTGCAAAACCAGTTTGTC
>DASQEB010000230.1:0-7157 GCA_035633875.1 Thermoanaerobaculia bacterium | reverse complement strand
GGGTCTGCAGTTGGCCGGCGAGACGCTCCAGGGTCGCGCGGTCGAAGAGACCGGTGCTGTACTCCAGCACGCCCGCGAGCCGCCCCTCCTCGGAGCCCAGGGCGAGGAGCAGGTCGAACTTGGCAAGCCCGGTCTCCAGATCCAGGATCTCCGTCGAGATCTCTGGCAACCGGGGCACGGCGGGATCGTCCTGGACGGTGAGCATCACCTGGAAGAGCGGCGTGCGGCCCGGGTTGCGTCCGGGCGCCAGCTCCTCGACGAGCTTCTCGAAGGGGAGGTCCTGGTGGGCGTGGGCCTCCAGGGTCGCCTCCCGCGCCCGGCGGATCAGCTCGCGGAAGCCTGGCCCACCGCCCAGGTCCAGCCGCAGGACGAGGGTGTTGACGAACAGGCCGATGAGCGGCTCCAGCTCCAGCCGCTCCCGGTTGGCGGCCGGCGTGCCCACGAGGACATCCTCCTGGCCGCTCCAGCGGGAGAGGAGCGCCTGAAAGCCCGCGAGGAGGACCATGAACGGCGTCGCGGTCTCGCGCTGGCCGAGGGCCTCCAGAGCCGACGCGAGCCGGTCCGGCAGTTGGAATCTCAGGTGCGCCCCCCGGCTGTCCCGGACGGCGTGCCGTGGCCGGTCGGTCGGGAGCTCCAGGGCTGCGGGAGCGCCCTCCAGGGCGGCGCGCCAGAAGCCGAGCAGGCCTTCCAGCACCTCACCGCGCAGCCACTCCCGCTGCCACACGGCAAAGTCCGCATACTGCATCGGCAGAGGCGGGAGGAGAGGCGGCCGGCCCTCGCGGCAGGCGCCGTAGAGCTCCGCCAGCTCACCCAGGAAGATGTCGATTGACCAGCCGTCCGCGGCGATGTGATGGAAGTTCAGCGCCAGGATGTGCTCGCGCGCGCCCAGTCGCAGAAGCGCCGCCCGCACCATCCTGCCCGACGTCAGGTCGAAGGGCCGTGCCGTCTCCTCCCGCAGGAGCCGTCCCCAGGCCTCCCCCCGCTCCCCGGCGGGCAGGCCCCTCAGATCGATCACCGGCAGCTCGAACGGCGTCCACGGCACGACCCGCTGGACCGGCCGCCCGTCGATCTCCAGGAAGGCCGTCCGCAGAGCCTCGTGCCGTCGCACGATCTCGCCCAGGCTGGCGGCGAACGCGGGCCCGTCCAGATCGCCTTCGAGACGGACCGCCGCCGGCATGTTGTAGAGCGCGCTGTCCGGCTCGAAGCGGTCGAGGAACCACAGGCGCTCCTGAGCGAACGAAAGGGGCAGGCCGGCTTCCGCCTCCTCCGGCACGGGAACCGGGAGCGGTGCGGCGGCCGTGCGGGCCGGGGGCCCCGCCGTTTCGATCTCCGCCGCCAGGGCCCGGACCGTCGTCGCCTCGAACAGCCTGCGCAGAGGGAGCTCGACGCCGAAGAGGGCCCGTATCCGGGAGAGGACGCGGGTGGCCAGAAGGGAGTGCCCTCCGAGCTCGAAGAAGTCGTCGCCGGCTCCCACTCCGGGCACGGCGAGGACCTCCTCCCAGATGCCGGCCAGGATCCCTTCGGCCGCGGTGGCGGGAGCCTCCCAGGCGCGAGCGCTCCGGCCTGCCTCCGGCGCCATGCGCTCCAGGGCCCGCCGGTCCACCTTGCCGTTGGGGGTCAGGGGGAGCGAGCCGAGCTCGACGAAGGCCGCGGGAACCATGTGCTCGGGGAGCGTCCTGGCGAGGTGCCTCCGGAGGTCCGCGGCTGCGGGAACCTCGCGCTCCGGCAGGGGCGTAACGAACGCGACCAGCCGCGGGTTGCCAGCCCCGACGGCGAGGACGGCCGCCCCCTGGAGGGCCGGGTGCCGGACGAGAGCCGCCTCGATCTCCCCCGGCTCGATGCGGAACCCGCGCACCTTGACCTGCTGGTCGGCGCGCCCCAGGAACTCCAGGTCCCCCGAGGCGAGCCACCGGACGAGGTCGCCCGTGCGATAGAGCCGGCCGCCGGGTGTCTCGCCGAACGGATCGGGCACATAGCGCTCGGCGGTGACGCCCGGGCGTCCGAGGTACCCCCGGCCCAGCGTCCCGCCCAGGAACAGCTCACCCGGCACCCCGGCCGGCGCCAGGTTGCCGGACGGGTCCAGTACGAACGCCGAGCGGCCGGGGAGCGGCCGGCCGATGGGGACGCTGCCCCCCTCCGGACGGTCCTGGACCGCGCTCACGGTCGCGGTCACCACGGCTTCGGTCGGCCCGTAGCCGTTGAGGAGGGCGCTCCTCCGGAGCGGCGTCGACGGCCAGAGCCGGGGGATGTCCGGCGGCATCGCCTCACCGCCGGCGAGCACCAGGCGGAGGGGGAGGTCGTCCCCGTCATCCGCCGCCTCCACGGAGTGCCGCACGACCTGCTGCAGGTACGCTGGGGCGAGGTCGAGCACGGTCAGGCGCCGGTCCCGGACAAGGGGCAGGAGGCGGGCCGGGTCGATCAGCTCACTTTCGGGGAAGACGACCGTGGCGCCGCCGAGGAGCGGGGCCAGGACCTGGTCGATGGACAGATCGAAGCTCCAGGACGCTGTCGCCAGGACGCGGTCTCCCCCCCGGAGCCCCAGGTGGTCCACCATGGTCTCCAGGTGACGGGCCGCCATGCCGTGCTCGACGGCGACCCCTTTGGGCCGGCCGCTAGAGCCGGAGGTGTAGATCACATAGGCGAGGTTCCCGGGAAGCGCGCCGCCTGAGGACAACTCCTCCTCCACGACCTCCGGCAGAGTGTCCAGGCAGAGGACCTCGATCCCCGGCCAGGCCGGCACCACGCCCCGCAGCGACTCCCGGGTGAGGAGGAGCTTCGCCCCGGCGTCCTCCAGCAGGAAGGCCAGGCGCTCCCGGGGATAAGCGGAGTCCAGGGGCAGGTAGACGCCTCCTGCCTCCAGGATCGCCAGGAGGCCCACCACGCCCAGAGGAGAGCGCGGCATGCAGAGGCCCACCGGTACCTCGGGGCCGGCTCCCAACTCGCGGAGACGCCGGGCGAGGCCCCGGGCGCGGGCCACGAGCTCGCGGTAGGACAGGCTCTCCTCGGCGGACTCCAGGGCCACGGCGTCCGGCATCAGGGCGGCCCGGGCCGCGATCAGCTCGTGAAGGCAGCGCTCCCCTCCCTCCGGCTCGGTCGCGGTCCGGCTCCAGGCCAGGACCTCCCGGCGCTCGGTCTCCGGCAGGAAAGGCAGCTCCCAGAGAGGGCGGAGCGGGTCGGCCACGGCACCGGCGAGGAGCGTCCGGAAGCGTTCGACGATCCGCTCCACCGTTGCGCGGTCGAAGAGGTCCAGGTCGTGCTCCAGCACCGCCCTCATCCCGCCGGCGGTTTCTTTCAGGTTGAGCGAGAGGTCGAACTTGGAGGTCGCGGTGTCCACCTCGAGCGGCACCATCCGGAAGTCCGGCATCTCCAGGGGCTCGGCCGGTGTGTTCTGGAGGGAGAGCATCACCTGGAACAGCGGCGTGCGGCTGGGATCGCGGCGAGGCGCCAGCTCCTCGACCAGCTTCTCGAACGGAAGGTCCTGGTGGGCATAGGCCCCCAGGGTCACCTCCCGCGCCCGCCGGGTCAGTTCGTTGAAGCCGGGGTTGCCGGACAGATCCAGGCGCAGCACGAGCGTGTTGACGAAGAAGCCGATCAGCGGCTCGGTCTCGAACCGGTTGCGGTTGGCGACGGGTGAGCCGGCCGCGACGTCCTCGCCGCCGCCCAGCCGGCAGAGCAGGGCCTGAAAGCCGGCCAGGAGCACCATGAACGTCGTGGCCCGCTCCCGGAGGGCCATCGCCTTCAACCCGGCGGAGACGTCGGGCGGCAGGGAGAAGGAGAGGGTCCCGCCGTGGTCGGTGCGCACGGCCGGACGTGGGCGGTCCGTGGGCAGGTCGAGAGCGGCCGGCAGTCCCGCGAGGGTCCGGCGCCACCAGGCGAGCTGACCTTTCAGGACGTCCCCCTGCAGCCAGTCGCGCTGCCAGACCGCGAAGTCGGCATACTGGATCGGCAGCTCCGGCAGCGGCGAGGGCCGGCCTGCGCGGAACGCCTGGTACAGCGCCGGCAGCTCGCGCAGGAACACGCCGAGGGACCAGCCGTCCGCCGCGATGTGGTGGAAGGTGAGCGCCACGACGTGCTCGCTCCCGCCCAGCCGCAGGAGCGCCACGCGCAGGCTCCGCCCCGACGCGAGGTCGAAGGCGCGCCTCGCCTCCTCGCGCAGGTGGCGCTGCTGCTCCGCCTCCCGCGCGCCGGTGGGCAGTCCCGAGAGGTCGATCACCGGCGCCGCCCAGGGAGGCCACGGCCGGATCCGCTGGACCGGCCGGCCCTCGACCTCCACGAAGGACGTGCGCAAGGCCTCATGGCGGCGCACGATCTCGCCGATCGCGGCGGCGAACGCGGGTACGTCCAAGTCGCCCTCGATCCGGACGGCCCCCGGGATGTTGTAGAGAGCGCTCCCGGGCTCGAAGCGGTCGAGGAACCAGAGCCGCTCCTGGGCAAAGGAGAGGGGCAGCTCGGCCGGGCGCGGCAGTCTGCGGAACGGAGCGGCCTGCGGACGGTCCGCTCCGAGCTCCTCCAGCTCCCGGGCGAGGCCCGCCACGGTGGGGGTCTCGAAGATCCTGCGCAGCGCGACCTCCACTCCGAAGACCTCGCGGACCCGCGAGGCGAGCTGAGTGGCGAGCAGCGAGTGCCCGCCCAGGGCGAAGAAGTCGTCGTGGACGCCCACGCGCTCGCGGCGCAGCACCTCGCCCCAGATCCCGGCCAGCAGCTCCTCCACCAGGGTGCGGGGAGCCACGAAGCCCTCCCCCACCCCGATCGCTTCGGGCGCGAGGCGCTCCAGGGCCCGGCGATCCACCTTGCCGTTGGACGTGAGCGGCAGCGCGTCGAGGAAGACGAAGCCCGCCGGCACCATGTAGTCCGGCAGAGAGGCCTGGAGCGCGGTCCGCAGCGCCAGGGCCTCCGGTGCCCCCTCTGTGGCCAAGTAGGCCACGAGCTGCCTGCCTTCGCCCTCGCCCCGGACCAGCACGACCGCCTCGCGCACCCCCGGCTGCGCGGCGAGGGCCGCCTCGATCTCCCCCAGCTCGATGCGGAACCCCCGGATCTTCACCTGCTGGTCGATGCGCCCCAGGTAGTCCAGCTCCCCCGAGACCCGCCGGCGCGCCAGGTCCCCGGTCCGGTAGAGCCGCGCTCCGGGATCGCCTCCGAACGGGTCCGGGACGAAGCGCGCCGCGGTCAGCTCCGGCCGCCCGAGATAGCCCCAGGCGAGGCCCGCGCCGCCCACGTGCAACTCGCCCGGAACTCCCACCGGCACCGGCTCGCCCCGGCGGTTCAGCACGGAGAGCGACAGGTCCGGGATCGGCACCCCGATGGGGCTGCCCGGGGCTTCCAGGTCCGCCTTCCCCAACGGCCGGTACGTCACGTGCACGGTCGTCTCGGTGATGCCGTACATGTTGACCAGCCGCGGACGCTCCTCACCGTGGCGCTCCCACCAGGGGGCGAGCGAGCGCGGCTCCAGGGCCTCGCCGCCGAAGATCACCAGCCGCAGCGACAGCTCCCCTTCTTCCTCCACCCGCAGGAGCTGGCGGAAGGCCGAGGGGGTCTGGTTGAGCACCGTCACGCCCTCGCGCGCCAGGAGGCGGTGGAGCTCCTCGGGCGAGCGGCTCACCCAGTACGGCACCACCACCAGCCGGCCGCCGTAGAGCAGCGCACCCCAGATCTCCCAGACCGAGAAGTCGAAGGCGTGGGAGTGGAACAGCGTCCAGACGTCCTCCGGGCCTGGCGCGAACCACTCTTCGGTCGCGGCGAAGAGCCGGACCACGTTGCTATGCGGGATCAGCGTGCCCTTCGGCGTCCCGGTGGAGCCGGAGGTGTAGATGATGTAAGCCAGGTGGTCCGGACCCACCTCCAAGCCGAGGTCCTCCCCGCTTTCCCCCGCAAGGTCCGCGAAGCTCTCGGCAGTGAGCACCACCCGCGCCCCCGAGTCGGCCAGCATGAAGGCCACGCGCTCGGCCGGGTAGACGGGATCGATCGGCAGGTAGGCCGCCCCGGCCTTGAGGATGCCCAGCAGGCCCACGACCAGATCGAGCGAGCGCTCCAGGTGCAGCCCCACCACCGACTCCGGCCCCACGCCTAGACGCGCGAGCCGGCGCGCCACCTGGTTGGCCCGGCGGTTCAGCTCGCCATAGGAGAGCGTCTCGCCCTCGAAGCGGACGGCCGGCGCCCCCGGCCGCCGGGCCGCGACCGCCTCGAAGAGACGGTGCAGCGGCTGCTCGACGGGGAAGACCGCCAGGGAGGGCTGCGCCAGGAGCTGGCGCCTCTCCTCCACCGTCAGCAGCGGCAGCTCGGAGAAGGCCCGTTCCGGCTCCGCCACGGCCCCCTCCAGCAGGGTCTGCAGTTGGCCGGCGAGACGCTCCAGGGTCGCGCGGTCGAAGAGACCGGTGCTGTACTCCAGCACGCCCGCGAGCCGCCCCTCCTCGGAGCCCAGGGCGAGGAGCAGGTCGAACTTGGCAAGCCCGGTCTCCGCCTTCAGGAGCTCCGTGCTCAACCCGGGGAGCTCCAACGCGACGGGATCGTTCCGGAGGGTGAACATCAGCTGGAACAGGGGAGTGCGGCCCGGATCGCGCCCGGGCGCCAGCTCCTCGACGAGCTTTTCGAAGGGGAGATCCTGGTGGGCGTGCGCCTCCAGGGTCGCCTCCCGCGCCCGACGGACCAGCTCGTGGAAGCCGGGCGAGCCCGCGAGGTCCAGCCGCAGGACGAGGGAGTTGACGAAGAAGCCGATCAGCGGCTCCAGCTCCAGCCGCTCCCGGTTGGCGGCCGGCGTGCCCACGAGGACGTCCTCCTGACCACTCCAGCGGGAGAGGAGCGCCTGGAAGCCGGCGAGGAGGACCATGAACGGCGTCGCGGCCTCCCGCCGGGCCAGGGCCTCCAGGTCCGCCCCGAGCCGGTCCGGCAGGTGGAATCCCAGGTGCGCCCCCCGGCTGTCCCGGGTCGCTCGCCGCGGCCGGTCCGTGGGAAGCTCCAAGGCCGCGGGAGCGCCCTCCAGGGCCGTGCGCCAGAAACCGAGCAGGCCCTCCAGGACCTCGCCCTGCAGCCACTCCCGCTGCCACACGGCGAAATCCGCGTACTGCAACGGGAGGGCCGGGAGGCGCGGCGGGCGGCCCTCGCGGAAGGCGCCGTAGAGCTCGGCCAACTCGCGCAGGAAGACGTCGATCGACCAGCCGTCC
>DASQEB010000229.1:0-24855 GCA_035633875.1 Thermoanaerobaculia bacterium | reverse complement strand
TCGTCCATTTCATAGAAACCGGCGTGGCTGCGCAACAGGGCACGGTCGCGAGCCGAGACCTCCTCGAAGCGCACGCCGATCCCTTCGTGACTCGAGCGCACGACGCGGGCGGTGACGACGATGGGCTTGGGGAGGGTGGGGATCTCCAGGGAGAGGCGCAAACGCACCTCGGGGGCTACGGCTGTGGGAGAGCGCAGGAACGCGCCGTCGGCGGAGAGGTCGGTGGCCAGAAGCGGCCCTCCCAGCTCCGGGCCCTCCAGCACCTGTGCCGCGGTCAGCGTCCGCCGCCGCGGCGATCGCCTGCCTTCGTTGGATGTCTCTTCGTCCCAGCGTCCAGGAGCGTCCAGAACCACCCCTTGGGGAGGCCGGACCGATTCACCAGCAATCATCCCGTCCCTCCATCGCGGCCCCAACCGGCGGACCGAAGAGGAGGACCGGGAGCGTCAGGCGCCGCTCCCGGTGCCCTCCCCGCCGTCCGTCAGGCGTCCGCGGATCTCAGCAAAGTCCACGTGGCAGCGCAAAAAAGCGTCGACGAGCGCCGGGTCGAAATGCGCCCCGCGGTCGACGGCGATTCTGCGGACCGCCTCCTCATGTGCAAAAGCTGCCTTGTAGGGACGACGGCTGGTGATCGTGTCGTAGGCATCTGCCAGGGCGACAATGCGAGCCGCGAGAGGAATCTGACTGCCAGAAAGCCCGCATGGATACCCTGTGCCGTCCCAACGTTCGTGGTGGTAGTAAGCAATTTCCATACCCATTGTGAGGAAGGTGTGGCCGCTATAGGCCTGGATCACCCTGCGGAGGGTATCGCCGCCAATCGTGGGGTGGGTGCGCATGACGGCCATCTCGTCAGAGGAGAGCGGGCCGGGCTTCAACAGGATCGCGTCGGGGATGCCCACCTTGCCGATGTCGTGGAGGGGGCTCGATTTATAGAGGTGCTCCACGAACTCGTCCGTGACTCTCCCGACCGGGCGCTCGCCGATCAGCGCCTGGGCGAGGCGCCGGCTGAAGGCGGCCATGCGCTCCAGGTGCTGTCCCGTGGCGCTGTCCCGCGACTCGGCGAGCTTGGCGAGGGTGAAGAGGGCGATGTCCCGGGTCTGGCGGATCTCCACCGTCTGCTCTTCCACCATCCGCTCAAGGTTCCTGCGGTATTCGTCGTTCTGGCGGATGAGGCGGGCCCGCTCCACGGCCCGCTCCACGGTGTTGAGCAGGTCGTCCGGCTCAAAGGGCTTGACGAGGTAGTCGTAGGCGCCCTCCCGCACGCACTGGCGCACGGTCTCCATCTGCTGGACGCCGGTGACCATCACCACCTGGATGGTCTCGTCCAGGGCCTTCAAGCGCTTGAGGAGCTCGACACCCGAGAGGCCGGGCATCTCGATATCCGAGAGCACCAGCGACGGCCGGGGCTCCTCGGCGGCGAGGGCGAGCGCCTCGGCGGCGTCCGCGGCCGGCCTGCAGTCGTGAGCGAGGGAGGCCAGATGGGCGAGGAGGAGCCCGCGAATGGCGGGCTCGTCATCGACGATGACGACTCGTTCTCTCATAGGGCGAGCTGGTTGGCGTCCGGAGCGGTGCAGCACGCGGGCTCCGGAAGGTCCTCCTCCGATTCGGAGGAAGGCGTCCTCCAACTCGGCCGGGAGGCAGGCTGGCTGGATCGGGCCTTCCCCCACGGCAACACCCTGGTGATACAACAGCAACAACGGACAGCGATGACAGTTGTAGATTGTACATGGAAAAGTGCCGAAAGGCAAATACCCAGAATCTCGGGAGCCCTCGAACATAAAATACTGTCGTGACGTCCACGCGCTCGCGTTTCTTCGGCCTCCTGCCGCTCACCCTGCTGGCGGTCATGGTCGCCCTCGGCCTGTTTCTCGAGGCGGCGATCTACGACACCCTGCTCTGGGAAACCAAGATCCCCTTGGCCGCGCTCCTGGCGGTCGCCTTCTTCCGGAGCCCCCGGCGCGGGCCGGACCGCTGATCCATGCACCTCTTTATCGAGCTGCTGACGCTCGCGTTCTGTCTCGGCACCGTGGCCCACGCGCTGGCCCTGTGGGGTCGGACCGGGGCGGCGTTCTTCGGAGCGATGTTCCTCCTCGGGTTCTTGCACGAGAACTTCGTGACCCTGCGGGAGATCCTCTACGGCTTCAGCCCGCTCCACCTCATGCTCGGCCGCGCGCCGCTCATCGCCTCGATCGTCTGGGGCTACAGCATCTACGCTGCGGTGATCTGGGCCGAGACCGTCTCGGGGGAGCGCCTCTCCGGGCGGCGGCCCTCGGGCCGGTTCCTCGGCCTCGTCGCCCTCTTCATGATGGCTCTGGCAGTCTTCTACGAGCCCTTCCTGGCGCTGATCCGAATGGCGAAATGGCAGCAGGGCACGTGGCGGATCCTGGGCGTCCCCCCGATCGCCCTGATCGGCTACCCCACGCTGGCCGTGCTCTTCCTGCTTCTCTGGACATGGGTGCTGCGGCGGAGCCCCCGGCCGGGGACGCGAGCGGCTTGGCTCCTCGTCACCCTGCCCATTCTCGCTCTCGGGCATGCCTTGGGGCTCCAGGGGCTGAAGGATCTGCTGGGGTGGTAATCGTGGTAATATGGGTCCATGTCGCCGAAAGCCGCACTTCGAGTCCGGATCCCGAAGAGTTATGAAACGGCGGAATCTCCATCGCTTCCCGCCCAGGGGGAATGGACCTACGAGGACTACTGCCGCCTGCCTGACGACGGCTGGCGCTACGAGGTGTTGAGGGGGGTGCTGCACGTGACGCCGGCGCCGAGTTGGAAGCACCAGAGAGCGGTTCTGAGACTCGGAGTTCTCGCAGAGAATTTTCTCGGCACCGAGCCGCTTGGAGTGGTCTGCATCTCACCGCTCGATGTCATCCTCCCCGGCCGTCTCGCGGATCCCGTGCAGCCGGACTTGGTCTTCATTTCCCAGGAACGGCTTGGCATCGTCAAGGACAAGCTCGTCGAAGGGGCACCGGATCTGATCATCGAGGTCCTCTCCCCCTCGAACTGGCTGGACGATCGGCGGGACAAGTTCGAGATCTATGCCGAGGCTGGGGTGCGAGAGTACTGGATCGCCAGTCCCATGGAACGGACTGTCGAGGTTTTCGTGCTGCGCAACGGCGACTATGAGCTCCTGGGCAAATTCGACGCTGGCGAGCGCGTGCGGTCCGAGGTGCTGCCGGGCTTCCAGCCGGCCGTCGACAAGATTTTCGCCGGCTAGCAACAGCGGGCATCCCTTTTCCTACCTTTTCTGACACGGATCTCTTCGGTCTCTCGCGTCCTTAGGTGGCGGCGCTTCGACCTCACGATGTCAGCGTCTCTGTCGCTGAACGACCAACGAATATCTCCCAGGATCGCCACAACAGCAAACGGAGGTGCATATGCGGAAGAACATTTTGATCTTGCTCCTCACCAGTTCTTGCATGGCTTGCGGAGATGGAAACAGCGAGTATGCTCAGGAGACCCCCCTCATCTACGCACCAGAGTCGGTAAACACGGATGGTCAGCAATACGATCCAGCATTGGCCCAGATGAAGGCGGAGCATTGCCGAAAGGCCCGCGAGAACTACAACAAGTGTATGGACGACGCCCGGTCCATGATCTCGGAGAGCATGCGCTTGGCCACCATGGCGACTTGCAAGGGGTTCCTCGACGCCTGCCGCTGAGCTCCTGAGGTATCGAGCCACGAGGCAGATCTCTCGAGTCATCAAGGCCATGGAGCTCTCCGACGAGTCTCAGAAAAATCTCCTCTACTGGGACGCCAAACAGAGGCTTTACCTCTCTCTCCAGAGGGCCTGGCCCGGAGTGAGCGGACCGGAGGTGATCCCGGAGCTCCAGTCCCTCGTCGCCGAGATGGAAGACCTCCTCGCCAAGGGTCTGCCCCGCTTTGTCGAAGCGAGCGCCGTCTCGTACGAAATGGCGGAGGCTGAAACCCGCATTGCCCATATGGCCTCGTGGGTGGGCGACGTCGCGCTGGCGAAGAGTCATGCCATCAGAGCTTCCCGCTTCTACCAAAGCGCTGGCCGCCCCGACCTCGCGCGGGACTTCCAGAACGGCCTCCCGCAAGACGAGATCCGATCGACCGGAAACTTCGGTCGAGAGTACGGCGATTTGATGGAGGTCCTCGCCCAGGTGCCACCCGGCTCCCTCGATCACTCTAAAGCCCTGATCGATCTCGGAGATCTGTATCTGTCGATCGGAGACGAGTTCGAGGCGGGAAAACGGCTACAGGAAGCGGAACAGGAGCTTTCGAGCTCCGGCCATGAGCCTCCGACGGCGGAGCAGATTCTGGAGGCGCTCCGCGCGATGTTCGATCTCCACGAGGCGACACCGGAACAGATCACTGAGACTAGTCAGAGGTTACAGGCTTTATCGAAGGCCCATGATCTACACAAGCACGTCTATCTTTCACTGGCCTACGTCCATCGCAAAAAAGACCCGGAACGAGCGCAGCATTACTCACGGCTGGTCCGGGAGCTCGCCAGCCGGGAGCCGACCCCCGATCTGCTGCAAACGATGCTGAAACGAGCCGAGACAGCCCGCAGGAATCGCGAGCGCGAGCTTTACGAATCCTGGAGGACGTCCGACGACAAACTGCGGAACATCCTTGGCGAGCCTGCGTTCGAAGAGTGTTTCGGGCCTCTCAGACGCGAGCAGGAGGAAGCCGACTTCGTCCGTGAGCTGCTCAGGAAACGATGGCACGAACGCACGGACGCGAATCCATTCGTCATCCAGCTCGACCTCGACCGTCTCTGGGAGAGGGATGCTCTGGCGGCCATCGAACAGGCGAGCGTCCCTGAGGGAGAGATCCCTGAGGAGCTCCTGGAAGCACGGGCCCGGGAAACCGATGCCGCGAGAAAGACCCGGAATCCCGAAACCATCGTCAGAGCCCTCCTGCGACAAGCCGATCTCTTCATCAAGGCGGGCCGCGAGGACGAGGCGGTGACCGTGCTCACCGAAGGCAGAGGTATTTTGAAGGAGGTCGCCCAGCACGATCTTGGAGCGTACATCCTGAGCCGGTTCGCCGAGATCCATGCCCGGCGACAGGACTGGCCCACCGTCGCGAGCCTCTGCGAGGAAGGGATCGAGCTGGTGGAGTCCTATCGTTTCCGGGTGACTCCGCCCTATCTCCAGAATGCCTACATGAAGGCTCGCATCGGCCTTTATTCTGCCGGCGTTCGCGCCGCCTGGGAACTGGGGCAGTGGGACCGGATGACCGAATGGGCAGACCTCTCAAAATCCAGGACCATCCTCGGCTACTCCCGGCTGCCGAAGGTCCCCTCGGAGGATCTGATCGACCTCGAACAGGCATTCAGGAGCGTCTGTGATCGGATCGATTCGATCCTGGATCCGCCACGGGAGCTGCTCCAGCAGCGGCGCGTGCTCTGGGAACGGATCTTCCTCGCGAAGACCGCACGGCGGGCAGAGCTGTTCTCGTCGGGCTTGGATCTCGACGCTATTCGATCAGACCTCGACGAGGACGAGGCGTTCCTCTACTACTACTGGCTCGACAAGCGCTCCTTCCTGATCGTCACTCTCGACCGTGATCGCATCCGGCAGGAGCTGCGGACGCTGTCGCCGGAGCAGCGCGAAACCCTGGAGCGCTTCAGACGCGTCCCGATCCCCTCCTCCTCGCGGGGATTCCGCCTGCTCCCCTCCGACGATCGCGAGGGGATGGAATCGCGAGAGAGCGGGCCTTCCCTGGAGGAGGACCTCGAGAGCCTCTCCCTTCCTCTCCTGCCCGACGCGGCGGCTTTCGAGGGCAAGAAACGTTTGATCATCTCGCCTCACCGTCTTCTGCACGCCGTCCCCTTTCAGGCCCTCCGCTGGAAGGGCGACTTCCTCATCCGGCGGTTTGCGATCACCTACGTACCCAATCTCGGGAGCATGATGCTCCGGTACACTGCTCCGGAAAACCGACACATTCTCGCAGTCGGAACCCGGGACTACGACCTGGTTCGTTCCCTGCGCATGGCGGAAGAGGAGATCAAAGAGATCGAAGGTCTCTACAAGGACCAGGGGACACCCGTCACCGTCCTCCGGCGGGATGGGGCCCGCAAGCGTCGGATCGTGGAGATCGAGAGGACCGGAGAGATCCGGACCTTCACCTGCCTGCACTTCGCCCTTCACGGATCGAATACGGTGGAGGACGCTCCCATGGAGTCTCGCCTCTTCCTGCGGGACACGGTGCTCAACGGAATCGAGATCGGACACTGGAGCCTGGAGGCCGAGTTGGTCGTCCTGAGCGCCTGCTGGTCAGGCAAGAGGCCGGTTTCCGGACGGGGCCTCGAGGAACTCCCGGGCGACGAGATGTTCGGCTTGCAGGCGGCGTTCTTCGCCGCCGGGGCGAAGCGGGTCCTGGGCGCGCTCTGGCCCGCGCACGATCGGACCGCTTATGAGCTCATGGTACGGTTCCACCGGAGCCTGGCGGAAGGGCATTTCCCCGAGGTCGCGTTGCAGCGCGCCGTTCTCTTCCACCTCGACGGCGCGGCGGGGGCGCGGAAGATCCTCCTCTGGGCCCCGTTCTTCCTCTCCTGTCTGGGGCGGCCCACAACGCAGAGTAGGAAAGGAACAGGATGATAAAGGAACTTCTGTTGTCCTTGGTAACCTTTCTGTCTACTTCTGTTTCCTCGCCACCATCTTCTGGATGTACTCGGCTGCCTGCGGCGTCTTGCAGCCGGTCTCGCCGTGGTCCACCTCGACCTTGCCGATCTTCGCCGCCGCGGCGAGAGCCTTCTCCGTCAGCTTCTCATTGCGGCCCCCGATGGCGATGAGCGCAGAGTTCATCGCGTAGCGGACCCGGTTCTTGCGGTTATGGATATCCCTTTCGATGGCCTCGAGGTGCCTCTCAAAGTAGTCATTCGGCACGTCGCCATTCTTGCCCATGGCGAGGTGGGCCAGGAGGTTCCAGCCGGCGCTCTCGATCCATTCGTGGTCCGCCTCCGTCCAGCGGTCGATCTTTTCGCGGATCAGGGGAGAGCCGGCGGCGAGCTTGGAAAAAGCATCCGTCTCGGTGTAGTTGGTGAGGCTCCCCGCCCAGGCGTCGAGCTCTTCGCTGGTCATCGCCTTGGGATCGGCAATCATCGTGGCAAGGATGCGGGCGTCGTGATTGCCGGTGACCCACAGCTCAACGGCCAGTGCGTGGTCCTTCTTGATCTTCTTCTGAAGCTTTCCCAGATCGGCCCAACTGACGCCGTAGAGGTTCTCCCTCGCTCCGTGGCGCCGGTAGGTTTTTCGGTTCTGCTCCGTTCCGAGAGATTCGAGCTGGTGCAGAGTTTCCTGGAGATCCACGAGACCCTCCCATCTATATCGATTCGGACCAGGATATTTTAGACCGTCCGGGCTCACCGCTTCATCAGCCGGAATCCGATTTCGCGCCCCATTCCCTGAACGTAGGCAAGGCGGATCCAGAGCAGGGCCAGGGGCTCCAGAAGCCGCGCCTGGGAGAGGGCCCCGGCGTCGACGGGATCGAAACCCAGGTCGGCGGCGAGCCGGGCGGCGGTGGCCTTCGCGTCCGCGTCGTCCCCGCAGTAGAACATGGTCGCCGCACCCTCGGGGAAACGCGGATTGGCCATGTTGTTCGCGCCGGTCGTGTTGAACACCTTCACGACCCGGGCGCCGGGTGCCCAGGCGGCAACCTGCTCCCCTCCCGAGGTCTCGTGGCCGTGGGTCAGCCCGGCGAGTTGGGGGGCGAGGGGGTTGGTGCAGTCGAACAGGATCTTGCCCGCGAGGAGGTCCCCCGCGTTGCGGATCGCATCCTGCGTATCCTCCCAGGGCGTCGCCAGGACGACCACCTCCCCGAAGGCCGCCGCTCCGGCGACCGTCCCCGCCCGCGCCCCTTTCTCCTGGAGCAACTGGACGACCTTGGGATGCGATGCATCCCGGACGCCGAACATCACCTCGTGCCCGGCCCGCACCCAGCCGCGCCCCAGAGTCCCGCCGACGTTGCCCGCTCCGATGATTCCGATCCGCATGCTCCCCCCTCCTCTTGATGGGTTTCGTTCACCGATGTTGACCGCTCTCCTGTTCAACCGTGGCGGCCTCCCGCTCCCTCTGCTCCCGCACCTGGTCGTCCAGCAGGGCACCCAGCTCCAGGCTGCGCTTGTAGGCCGCGTCGATGGCATCCGTGAGGATCGCCGAGAACCGCCCCTGATGAAGGACGTGCATGGCCCGGGAGGTGGTGCCTCCGGGCGAGGTCACGCCGTCGATCAGCTCGCCCACGTGCTGGCGGGAGGCGAGGATCATCTCCGCCGTGCCGAGGATCGTCTGGATGACCGACTGCCGGGCGAGGTCGCGGGACTCGCCGATGAAGTTGGCGGCGTCCTCCAGGGATTTGACGAAGTGGGCGATGATGGCCGGTCCCGTGCCGTTGACGGCCGTGGCACGGTCCACGTCCCGCTCGTCGGGGACGTAGATCTCCTTGCCCATGGTCTGGAGGATGCTCCGCACGTTCTCCCGGACCGCCGACGAGACCTCCGGAGTGGCGGTCCAGATCGTCATCCCCTGGTGGATCTGGCATGGGAGGTTCGGCATGCAGCGGACGATGGCCGGGTGGCCGAGGGCGCTGCCGATGGTGGCCATCCGGGCGCCCGCGATGATCGACATCACCACGTGCTCGTGGCGGATGGCGCCCCGGATCTGTCGCAGAACCTTGGCCAGGCTCTGGGGCTTGACCGCCAGCACCAGGATGTCGGCGTTCTCCACCGCCTCCAGGTTCTCCGTCGTGGCCCGGATCCCATACCTCTCCCGGAGCTGTCCAGCCCGCTCCTGCCGCGGGCCCGAGGCCCAGATCCGCTCCGGCGCCACCACCTGCCGGGTGAGCAGGCCGTTGATCATCACCTCGGCCATGACGCCGGAGCCGACGAAAGCGATGCGCTGATTCTCCATACGAGCTCTACCCTTCCCTGGACCGAGACCGGTCCGTCCTGGGTGAAGCGGGGATTTTAGAGGAAAGGCGACTAAAGCGTCACCACCCGGCCCGCCTCGCGAATCATCTGCGAGAAGCTCTGCCAGCCGAGCAGGACATCCACGGACGCCTGGACCTTCGCCGCATCGAGCCCCAGAAGCCGCGTCGACGCGCTGCAGGCATAGAACCGGATCAGGCCGTCCGTCCGTCCCTGGGCCAGCATCTCGGAGAGAGGGGGGAGGTCGAAGGACTCCAGCCGCTCGGCCGTGAGGGGGGGCTGGGGGTCGAGGTCGTCCCACCCGCCGGTCACCCAGGAGTGGAGGGCGCCGAAGAAGAGCGCGATGTCCACCCGCTCCCCCGCCGCCGCGACGCTCGCGGCCAGGGAGGAGACCTGGAAACGCATCTCCCAGGAGCCGCCGTGGGCGAGGATCAGGAGGTCGGCCATGGTGGGGAGAGATTAGCAGGAAGCCATGGCCGGCTCTCCGACCTGCTCTTTGCACCGCATCTCGGCGATCAGCCGTGACGATGTTGCCCGATCCCACGGCCTGCGGTCGTAGTCGCCCCACAGCCGCGTGATCTCCAGACCGGCAGCACGGCACCGTGCCCTGATCTCAGCGAGAGACCAGAGACGGGAGGGGAAGGAAGCCTTCGCTTCGAGACGGCCGTCCACCCGGTACTCGAAGCGGGTGGTGCAGAGCCGGCTGCCAGCATCGCAGCGCCAAACCTCTCGCACGGAGAGCCCCCCCTCCTCCCCCCGCTCCTCCACCAGCCCTCCCTCCTCCGCCGTGTGACGGCGCTCTGGAGAGAGCCAGGCCGCGTCCAGAAGAAAACACCCATTGGATGCGAGGTGCTCGGCCACACGCGCGAAGGCTCGCTCGCGGTCCTCGTCCTTGGTCAGGTGGACGAAGGGATCATCCACCGCGGCGATCAGGTCGAAGCGCTCCGCGAGCTGCAGGGTACGCAGATCGGCCACCAGGAAGGAGACGTGAGGCTGTTCCGCGAAGTGGCGCCGGGCGACCACGGTCATTTCCAGGGAGAGATCGAAGGCCACCACCCGCCCGGCCGTCCGTGCCAGGAACCGGGTCGCTCTCCCTGTCCCCGCTCCGATCTCCAGCACCCGGCGGCACCCGGCCGGCTCGCTCGCCGCCCAGACCCAGAGCTCCTCATCACCACGGCCCTTCAGCTCGGTCTCGTAGAAGGGGAGGACGCGGTGGTAGTACTCGCGGATCTGGTCGTCGGCGCTGGTTTCTATCCCGCTCTCTGCGGGCCTCGTGGTCATGAGGGAAGGCTGGTGCAACGATCGGGCCGAGCGGGTCGGGGAGCCCCTCTCAGCCGAGCATGTGAGCAAACCTTAATTTTTCCCAAAATGAAACGGCCGGCTTCGCCGCCGGCCGTTTCGGGTTTGCAGGGAGGGAGCCTGCCCGACGAGCTAGCTCACCAGGCTCTGCTCCGGCACCGTCCACGTATCCCCCGCCTTCAGCAGATCCTCCAGCTTGCCGACGCCGAGGCGGCCGGTTTCCTGGTGGATCTGCTCGACCACCCGCTCCTCGTAGCTCGGCATCACGACGTTGCGGAAGACGCCGAGGGCGGTCGGGAAGTGGGGCGGCAGGAGCTGGGCGGCCAGGAAGGCGGTGGCGGGGTTGTCCAGGCTCTCGTTCCAAACGAGGCAGTCGTCCGGTCCGAAGCCGTCCTCGAAACGGATGACCTCCATCTCGGTCCCCTGCATGCGGATGCCCTTGTCCTTGTCCTTGCCGAAGACCAGGGGCTTGCCGTGCTCGAGGTACAGGACGCCCTCGTCCTTGGTGTCCTTCTCGGTCATGTAGGTGAACGCCTTGTCGTTGAAGATGTTGCAGTTCTGGTAAATCTCGACGTAGGCGGTCCCCTTGTGCTCGGCGGCGCGGCGCAGGGTATCGCGCAGGTGCTGCTGGAAGATGTCCACGCTGCGGGCCACGAAGGTGGCTCCGGCGCCGATGGCCAGGGAGAGGGGGTTGAAGGGGTAGTCCACCGAGCCCACGGGGGTGGACTTGGTCTTCTTGCCCAGCTCCGAGGTCGGCGAGTACTGGCCCTTGGTCAGGCCGTAGATGCGGTTGTTGAACATCAGGATCTTGACCCCGACGTTGCGCCGCAGGGTGTGGATCAGGTGGTTGCCGCCGATGGACATGGCGTCGCCGTCACCGGTGGCGATCCAGACCTCCAGCTCGGGCCGGGCCAGCTTGAGGCCGGTGGCCACCGCGGGGGCGCGGCCGTGGATGGAGTGGAAGCCGAAGGTGTTCATGTAGTACGGGAAACGGCTGGAGCAGCCGATTCCGGAGACCACCACGAACTTCTCCCGGGGCACGCCCAGCTCGGGGAAGACCTGCTGCACGGCCGAGAGAATGGCGTAGTCCCCGCAGCCGGGGCACCAGCGCACCTCCTGGTCGGTCTGGAAGTCCTTCTTGGTCAGGGTCGGGGTCTGGGTCTCAATGGACATGCTTCGGCTCCAGGATCTGCTGAATCTTTTGGAGGATCTCCTGCCTTGTGAACGGCAGGCCCTTCACTTTGGTGAGGGACAGGATGTCCTTGAGATACCGAGCCCGCAGCAGGAGCGCGAGCTGGCCCAGGTTCATCTCGGGCACCAGCACCTTGTCGTACCGGGCGAGGACCTCGCCCAGGTTCTTCGGGAACGGGTTGAGGTGGCGCAGGTGGGCGCGGCTGACGGACAGCCCTTGCTGGCGCGCGGAGTTGACGGCACCGGTGACGGCACCGGCCGTCGAGCCCCAGCCGAGGACGAGCAGCTCGCCCTCCAGGTCGCCGAAGACCTGCACATTCGGGATGTCCTCGGCGATGCGCGCCACCTTCTCGGCCCGCAGGTGGACCATGTTCTCGTGGTTCACGGGGTCGTAGGAGACGTTGCCCGTGACGTTCTCTTTCTCGAGGCCGCCAATGCGGTGCTCCAGGCCCGGGGTGCCGGGGATGGCCCACGGCCGGGACAGGGTCTCCGGGTTGCGGGCGTAGGGTCTGAAACCCTCGGCCTCGGTGTGGAACTCGACGCGCAGGTCCGGAAGATCCTCGACCTGCGGCAGCTTCCAGGGTTCGGAGCCATTGGCGATGTAGCCGTCCGAGAGGACCACGACCGGGGTCATGTACCGGGTCGCGATCCGCGTTGCCTCGAGGGCGATGTCGAAGCAGTCCTTGGGCGAGGAGGGGGCCAGGACGGGGATGGGCGACTCGCTGTTGCGGCCGAACATCACCTGCAGGAGGTCCGCCTGCTCGGTCTTGGTCGGGAGGCCGGTCGAGGGGCCGCCGCGCTGGATATCACAGACGATCAGCGGCAGCTCGGTCATCACCGCCAGGCCCATGGCCTCGGCCTTGAGGGCGATGCCCGGGCCGGAGGAGACCGTGACGCCCAGAGCGCCGCCGAAGGAGGCGCCGACGGCCGAGCAGACCGCGGCGATCTCGTCCTCGGCCTGGAAGGTGGTGACGCCGTAGTTCTTGTATTGCGACAGCTCGTGGAGGACGTCCGAGGCCGGGGTGATCGGGTAGGCGCCGAGGAAGAGCGACAGACCGCTCCGGCGGCTCGCCGCGATCAGGCCCAGCGCCAGGGCGGTGTTGCCGGTGATGTTCCGGTACAGGCCCGGCTCCAGGGTGGCGGCCGGGATCTCATAGCGGTGGTGGAAGAGCTCGGTGATGTCGCAGAAGTTCCAGCCGGCCTTGAGGACCTTGACGTTGGCCTCGGCGATCTGGGGCTTGCGGGCGAACTGCTTCTCAAGGTACTTGATCGTGTTCTCCATCGGCCGGCTGAACAGCCAATAGCACATGCCGAGGGCAAACATGTTCTTGCAGCGGTCCATGGACTTGTTGTCGAGGCCGCTGCCCTCCAGCGTACGCCGGGTCATGGTGGTCAGGGCGACCTGGAAGACCCGGAATCTGGAGAGGCTGCCGTCCTCCAGCGGGTTGCTGGCGTAGCCGGCGCGGGCGAAGTTGCGCTGGTTGAACTCGTCGGTATTGACGATGACGATGCCGTTGGGCTTGAGGTCCCGCAGCTCTTTCTTCAAAGCCGCCGGGTTCATCGCCACCAGGACGTCCGGAGCATCGCCCGGGGTGTGGATGTCGTAGTCGGCGATCCGGACCTGGAAGGCCGAAACCCCGGGCAGGGTTCCGGCGGGGGCACGGATTTCAGCCGGAAAGTCGGGCAGGGTCGACAAATCGTTGCCGAGCAGGGCCGACGTGTTGGTGAACTGGGTTCCGGTCATCTGCATGCCGTCACCCGAGTCGCCCGCGAAGCGGATCACGACCTCATCCAACTTCTCGGTGACGATCTCGCGTCTTTCGTTCTCTGCGACGGTGGTGCTCATGATCCTCTCTTTTCAGGGGCCGACGAACAAGCCTCTTGGTTCCAAAGTAGTCCAACAAAAAAGACCCGGCGAACATGCCAGGCGACGAGCGGAGACTGCCAGGGACCGCCTCCGTCGAGCGTTGGGTCGGGCGGGATTTTAGCAGAGGTCGCCCGCCCCTGCCCCGTCCTACCCCGGCGGGGGTGGGGGATCGGGTGATACTGGTACGGCGTCAACCTAAAAAATGATAGGTCCCTCGTAGGAGCGGCCCACTGTGGCCGCCCTGCCTGCTTCGACCTCCCCCCCGCCTAGGGCGGCCACAGAGGGCCGCCCCTACAGGCGGCTAAAAGGGGTGTGAGCCCGCGGCAGGTCAGGAGCGGGGCTACGACGCTGCGGCCGTCTTCGCCTCCTCCCGCTCCCGCGCCTGTTTGGCCGCCTCCACCAGGTTGAATGCCTCCCGCCGCATCTTGGCCCGCTGCACGTCCTCTTCGGGGAAGCGGGGCCGGTAGCCGAGTTGGCTCTCGTCGAAGGTGAAGGGCTTCATCAGGTCGCCCTTGCCGACGATCGACTGCTCGCGGGTGAAGTAGGCCATGTCGTAGTTGTTGCTCATGATGATGGCCTCTTCCGGGCAGGCGTCCACGCAGTAGCCGCAGAAGATGCAGCGCAGCATGTCGATCTCGTAGACGGTCGGGTACTTCTCGATGTTGACGTCCGGATGCTCCCCGGCCTCGATGTGGATGCACTCGGCCGGGCAGTTCTGGGCGCAGAGGAAGCAGGCCACGCAGCGGATCGACCCGTCGGGCCGGGTGGTCAGGATGTGGTGGCCCCGGAAGCGGTGACTGTACTCCCGCCGCACCTCCGGATACTCGATGGTGTACATCTTCCGGCGCCCGAAGAGGTTGCCCAGGAAGTGCCGGAGGGTCACCATCATGCCGCCCAGGAGCGGCAGGTACATCCGCTCGGCCCAGCCCGGCCGGTACGGCTTGACCTCGTTCGGATGGGGGTAGCCCGGACGCAGCACCGGCCGGCCCGGAGGGGGAACGGCCGGTGCGCTCGGGCGTTGGTGGATCTGGGCCAAAGGCTCGCTCATCGCTCAAGCTCTCCCGCAATGATGTTCAGACCACCCAAGGTGGCGATGGCGTCCGAGATCGAGCCGCCGTTGATCAGCCGGGGGAAGGTCGAGAAGATCGGGAAGCAGGGCGCCCGGCAGTGGTTCCGGTACGGTTTGCTCGTCCCGTCGCTGATCGTGTAGAAGCCGAGCTCGCCGTTGGCGCCCTCGACGATGTTGTAGATCTCGCCCGCCGGCACCTGGATGCCGTCCATGATCAGCTTGAAGTGGTAGATCATGGCCTCCATCTGGTTGTAGCAGGCCTCCTTGGGGGGCAGGGCCACGTGGGGATCGTCCACGATGTGGGGACCTTCGGGCATTCCCCGGTCGAGGAGCTGGCGGATGATCTTGAGCGACTCCCGGATCTCCATCATGCGGATCCGGAAGCGGTCGAAGATGTCGCCGCCGTAGAGAACCGGGACCTCCCAGTCCACGGTGTCGTAGAGGTCGTAGGGGTGGGCCTTGCGGACGTCGTAGGGCACACCGCTCGCCCGCAGGCAGGGACCGGTCCAGCCCCAGTCGACCGCCTCCTCGCCGGTGATTGTCGCGATGCCCACGGAGCGGTCGTGCCAGATCCGGTTCTTGTTGACCAGCTTCTCCACGTCCTCCACGTGCTGGGGGATCATCTCGACCAGCCGGCGGCAGTGGTCCTCGAAGCCGGGCGGCAGGTCCTGGATGAGGCCACCGATCCGGCAGGCGGAGACGGTCAGGCGCGAGCCGCAGACCGACTCGAGCAGGCCGTAGATCTCCTCCCGCGGCTGGAAGAGGTACCAGAAGTTGGTCAGCGCCCCGCAGTCGACCAGGGTCGTGCCGTTGCAGACGCAGTGGTCCATGATCCGGGAGAACTCGGAGAGGATCGTCCGCGCCCACACCGCCTTGGGAGGCACCTCGACGCCCAGGAGCTTCTCCACCGTCTTGCAGTAGCCGACGTTGTTGATGAACGCCGAGCAGTAGTTGAGCCGGTCGGTGTAGGGGATGACGTGCTGCCAGGTATGGGTCTCGGACATCTTCTCGAAGCACCGGTGCAGGTACCCGATCTCGACATCGGAGGCCACGATCGTCTCACCGTCCAGCACGGCCATCAGGCGGAAGGTGCCGTGCATGGCCGGGTGGGACGGGCCGATGTTGACCGTCATCCGCTCGAAGAGGTCGTCCCTTCCCTCGGGCAGGTCGAAGTGGGGCTTGTAGATCTTGTCCTCGGTCAGGATCCAGCGCCGCGCCGGGTCGTAATCCTTGCGCAGCGGGTGCCCCTGAAAGCCCTCGTGGCAGAGGATGCGGCGCAGGTTTGGGTGACCCTCGACACGGACCCCGAACATGTCGTAGATCTCCCGCTCGAACCAGTCGATCCCCTTCCAGACGGAGATCAGGGAGGGGAGGACCGCGTCGTTCTCGCGGAACGGCACCTTGAGGCGCAGGCGCGCGCCGCGGGGGATCGAATACAGGTGGTAGACCGCCTCGAAGCGCTCTTCCCGGTCGGGGTAGTCGACCCCGCAGAGGTCGGCCATGAGGTCGAACCGGGTCTTCGGGTTCTCCTTGAGCTCCCGGGCGAGATCCGGGAGCTCCTCCCGCCGGACGATCCAGGTGGGCAGGTCGAGGCCCTCCTGGGGCGTGATGCTCTCTGCCGGGAACTTCGCCCGGACCTCGTCGAGCTCAGGGGGGGCGGCGGTCTCAAGCGGTGGCGCCAGTGTGGACACTCTCGGTGGCCTCCTCACTCTTGCGGTCGGGCTTGGGAGCCCCCTCGCCGCGGTCCCGATTCTGCTCCCGGTGCCTCTTGCGGTCGCGCAGCACCTTCTCCTTGAGCTGGAGGATGCCGTACATCAGCCCCTCCGGCGTCGGGGGGCACCCGGGAACGTAGATGTCCACGGGAATGATCTCGTCGATCCCCTGCATCACGTGGTAGGCGCGATAGAAGCCGCCCGAGCAGGCGCAGGCCCCCATCGAGATCACCCACTTCGGATCGGCCATCTGGTCGTAGATCTTTTTCAGAACCGGGGCCATCTTGTCGTTGATGGTGCCGGCCACCAGCAGCACGTCGCTCTGCCGGGGCGAGAAGCGCACCACCTCCGCGCCGAAGCGGGACAGGTCGTAATGGCTGGAGACGGTCGACATGAACTCGATGGCGCAGCAGGCCGTCCCGAAGGGAAAGGGCCAGAACGAGTTGCGCTGGGCCCACTCCTCCAGGGTCTCGAAGGTCGTCGTGACCCAGCTCTCTCCAACGGTTTGGGTTTGGTTCATCATCACCCCCCTGGGGCGGGTCAGTCTATCACTTGTGACTCAGGGTCACAAGGTCGTTCAAGTCTTTGTTATCGTGTGATTTAAGGCAGCCGTCGCGGGCTCTCTCCTTGGAACTGTCCGCCCGCGCGCTTCCCAGTCGGTCCAACGCGCGGTACGGGGGGCGCATTCCCCCGTACCGTCCCTCTCTCCGGGTGTTCAACAATCTCGAATCGAGGCTGTCTCGGGAATGATTCTCCGGGGAAAGTGGTTGTATTGCCTTGAACGAGGCTTTTTGTTATCATTTTGGTCTTCTTTGGAAGATCGCGCCGGGTGGGTGGGTCGAGCGTTTCCGTCTCCCAGGTTTCAACTTCTTCGAAGAGGCGCTCTTTGATGCCCGATCGTCCTCGCTGTCTCTCCTTGCCCGCACCCGGACGGTCCTGGCCCGATCTCCCGTTGTCGTCCCCGCCTTACTGTCTGCAAACACCGGATCACCTCAGGTGATCCAGGAATCACAGGAGCAGCGATCCATGAAGAGATTCCTCACGATCCTCTGTGTGCTCGGCCTGACCGCCATTCCCGTTGCGGCCCAGGCCCAGACGGAGCCTCTCGAGCCCCAGACCCCCGCCCCTACTGCCGACGTCAATTCTCCGGGGGACGAGACGTCGTCCGCCTGGTTTGTCGAGCTCCAGGGGGTCCCGGTGGCGGACGGCGGGAGCCCCGCCGCCCTCGCCCAGGAGAAGCAGGCCTTCCGCGCCGCCGCCAAGAAGGCGGGCGTCCGGCTCAAGGAGCGTTTCAGCTATGACGTGGTCTGGAACGGCGTCTCCGTTGTGGTCACGCCGGGCGAAGTCGCCAAGCTGGCGCGCATGGTGGAGGTGAAGAACCTCTTTCCCGTGGTCTCGCTCTCGCTGCCCGAGGTCACCCCCGATCCCGAGCCGGAGCTGTCGACCGCGGTCACCATGACCCAGGCCGAGATCGCCCGGACCGAGATGGGGCTCACCGGACGGGGGATCCGCGTGGCGATCATGGACACCGGCGTCGACTACGACCATCCGGACCTGGGCGGCTGCTTCGGACCGGGCTGCCGGGTCGAGGTCGGCCATGACTTCGTGGGCGATGCCTACAACAACGACTCCTCCGACCCCGCCTTCAACCCCATCCCCACGCCGGACCCGCTGCCGGACGACTGCAACGGCCACGGCACGCATGTAGCGGGCATCGTCGGCGCCAACGGCGGCGTCATGGGCGTGGCTCCCGAGGTGACCTATGGCGCTTACCGGGTGTTCGGCTGCAACGGCTCGACCGACGCCGACATCATGGTGGCCGCCATGGAGCAGATCGCGAAGGACGGCGCCGACGTGGTGAACATCAGCATCGGCTCGGCCTTCCAATGGCCGGCCTACCCCACGGCCCAGGGTGTGGACCGCCTGGTCAACAAGGGGATCGTGGTCGTCACCTCCGCGGGCAACAGCGGCGCCAACGGCGCCTGGGCGGTGAGCGCTCCGGGCGTGGGCCAGAAGGCGATCGCCACGGCGTCCTTTAACAATCTCACCCTCAAGTCGCCGCTCTTCACCGTCACCTCCGACGACCGCAAGGTGGCCTACAGCCCGGCGACCGGCTCCACGGCCATCCCGTTCTCGGGGACGCATCCCCTGGCCCGCACGGGCACGCAGAACAGCGCAGCCGACGGCTGCAACGCGGTGGCTCCCGCTCCGGGGAGCCTCACTGGCAAGATCGCCCTCATCCGCCGGGGCACCTGCGGCTTCCATGAGAAGGTGGTCAACGCCCAGGCGGCCGGCGCGGTCGGAGTCGTGATCTACAACAACGCGGCCGGCGCCATCACCCCCAACGTCACCGGACCGGCGGCGATCACCGTCCCGGTGGTGGGCATCACCGCCGCCGAGGGCAACCTCATCGACAGCCGGCTCGCCGCGGGCGCGGTGGACCTGACCTGGACCTCCCAGACCCTCGAGTCGCCCATCGCCAACGCCAACCTGATCGCGGGCTCCAGCTCCTACGGCATGTCGCCCGACCTCACCCTGAAGCCGGACATCGGCGCCCCCGGCGCCGGCATCCGCTCGACCTGGCCGCTCGAGAGGAACGGCTACGCCAACCTGAGCGGCACGTCCATGGCCTCGCCCCACGTGGTCGGCGGCGTCGCCCTCCTCCTCGAGGCGCGGCCCAACACTCCGGCCCAGGCGGTGCGCTCGATCGTCCAGAACAGCGCTTCGCCGCGCCTGTGGTGGGGCAACCCCGCCCTCGGCCTCCTGGACAACACCCATCGCCAAGGCGCCGGCATGGTCCAGATCGCCGACATGATCCGCTCTACGACCAAGATCGAGCCCGGCAAGCTCTCCCTGGGAGAGTTCGAGGCCGGCTCCGCCCCGATCGTCCGCACCCTGACCGTCGAGAACAACGGCCCGGCCGCGGTCACCTACAATCTCTCCCACACTCCAGCCGTGGCCAGCAACGGCACCTTCACGGTGGGCTTCTTCTCCTCGCCCGCCACGGTGACCTTCAGCACACCCACGCTGACGGTGCCCGCCGGCGGCACGGCGACGGTCGACGTGGCCATCTCCCCGAACGCGGCTCTCGCCGACCGCAGCCAGTACGGCGGCTGGGTGGTCTTCACGCCGCAGGGCGGCGGCCAGACGGTGCGCGTGCCCTTCGCCGGGTTCAAGGGTGACTACCAGTCGATCCAGGTCCTGACCCCGACGACGAACGGCTTCCCCTGGCTGGCCAGCGTCGTCAACGACGCCTTCGTCAACCAGCCCGCGGGCGCGACCTACACTCTCCAGGGGGACGACATTCCCTTCTTCGTATTCCACCTCGACCACCAGGTCCGCGAGCTGCGGCTCGAGGTGTTCGACGCCAACACCGGCAAGGCGTGGCACCGGGCGTTCTCCCAGAATTACCTCGGCCGCAACAGCGGAGCCAACAGCTCTTTCTCCATCGGTTGGGACGGCCAGACGTTCAGCGGCAATAAAACGCACACCGTGCCGAACGGCCAGTACATCGTCAAGATGACTGTCCGCAAGGCTCTGGGCGACAACAACAACCCGGCCCACGTCGAGACGTGGACCTCGCCGGTGATCACGATCGCCCGGCCGTAGGGCTCTCTCCAGGAACAAGGAACGGAGGGGCGGCCCTTGCGGCCGCCCTTTCTTTTGGGTCTACGACTCCGGCGCCGACGGGGCCGTTCCCCGGTCGACCTCGGGGGGGAGGGCCACGTCGCCCTGGGCGGCATTGGTTTCCTGGCGGAGGGATTCGAGCTGGCGCAGATGCTCCTTCTGGGCGGCGACCACCTTCAGGAAAATGTCGGCGGTCTTCTCGTCCACGTCCCGGATCATCTTGGGATAGAGGATATCGTTCTCGTAACGCTCCTCGGAAATGGCGTTGCCGAGGTCGGCGTCCACCCCCCGCACCTGCTCGGCCGCGACCAGCAGCTCCTGGGCGAGTTCGTCCTTGGCCGCCGCCAGGCGCAGAAAGCGGCGCGCGAGGTTCGGCAGCCCGTCCCGTTGCGCCCGGGCGGCATAGGCCCGGCAACGGGCTGCGCTCACGGCCTCGGCGGTGAAGCCCGTCTTCAAATGCTCCTGGAAACGCGGAATCCTCGACACGGTCTCTCTCCTCTCCTCCTGGGCTTTTCACGCTAAGATGCCCTGGCGCACGGGGGAAGCTTGCCGGCCAGGAAGGCGGGAGCCATTGTACGCAAAGCGTGGCGGCGCTCCAAACAGCTCGCCGGGGGAAACTTCGCCCCTCCCCCGTCGTAGTGCCTTCCGGGGGCGCCCCTTTGCGCCCCTTTCCGGCATCTCGTGAGAGAACGCGTCAAGTCCACCCTCGTCATACTCGCCTTCGTAGCGTTGCTGACGGCGCTCGCTCTGGCCGATCTGCCCTATGTCAGCGCGCTCTCCCGGTTTTTCCTGGCCGCGACCGCGGTCGCCTTCGTCCTCTGGTTCTTCTGGCGGGTCTGGCAGTCCTTTCTCTGGAAGGTGGGCCGCCGCCTGGCCTTCTCCTATTTCCTCCTCGGCGTTCTGCCGATCCCCATGCTCCTCCTGCTGCTGACGGTGCTCGGCTACCTGCTCTCCGGCTTCTTCCTCGGGCATCTCTACCGCGACGCCGTCCAATCCCTCCAACTCGAGCTGGACTCCCTGGCCCGGGCTCACGCCGAGGACTTCCCCCAGACCAGGCTCCCTCGTGGAGAGGACGAGGGGGACGTCGTCTTCGGCTATTACCGGGACGGCAAACGAATCGCGGGGGACCCACGGACGCCTGCCGCCTGGCCCGCGTGGACCGAACGGCAGACCTCCACCGAGCGAGACCACAAGCGGGAGGAGATGGCCCGCTTCGTCCAGCGGGAACGGGGCGAGCCCACCCTGGCCGCGGTGGCAGCCCGGGACGGCCTGGGAGTGATGGCCCTCTATGTGGGGGACCTCGAATCCGAGCTCAGCCGCCGCAGCGAGCTCTGGGTCGAAATCTACCGTTCGGACGATCCGGATCTGGATGTCATCAGTCTGGAGATCTACGGGCGCAAGATCCCCGTCCAGCACGTCCGCAAGGACCAGCAGGCGCTGGAGGCCGAGAAGTTCTTCAAGGGGCTCTCCGAGGGGGAAAGGTTCTGGGACGACCCGGTGCTCTGGTGGGGGGAGATCTCGGGCCCGCTGGTGGACCCGCAGACGGGACGGGTGCTCGCCGACTACCTCGCCGCCAACCTGAACAGCACGCCCCGTACCGTGCTCCGCAACCTCTTCTCCAGCGCGGCCGAGATCGACGTCTTCGCCTGGATCACCCTGTTCGTCGTCTCATCGCTCCTCGCCAGCGTCTATATCGGCGCAGCCCTGATGGCGGTGTTCATGATCGTCGGCATTTCCCGGGCGGTGAACCGGATGAGCCGCGCCACCGAGGCCGTGCGGCGGGGCGACTTTTCCATTCGCATCCCCGTGCGGCGGCGCGACCAGGTGGGCGACCTTCAGCGCTCCTTCAACGAGATGTCCGGCAACCTGGAGACCCTGGTCGCCACCGCCGCCCAGAAAGAGCTGCTGGAAAAGGAGCTGACCCTCGCCCGCAACCTCCAGAAGAGCCTCCTGCCGAGCGACCTGCCGGCGAGCGAGGGCGTCGAGTTCGCCACCCTCTTCGAGCCGAGCGCCGCGATCGGCGGCGACTACTTCGACATCCTCCGTCTGTCGGAGCGCGAGCTCGCGGTGGTGATCGCCGACGTCTCGGGCCACGGGCTGTCGAGCGGGCTGCGGATGGCCATGCTCAAGGCGGCGCTCCTCATCCTCGTCGAGGAGACCCGCAAGCCGGAGGAGATCCTGCGGCGGCTGGACACGGTGGTGCGCACCAAGGGGACCACCCGGGTCTTCGTCACCGCCACCCTGGGGCTCCTCGACCTCCAAAGCGGGGTCCTGCGCCTCACCAACGCCGGCCACCCCCCGACCTACCGCCTCCGGAGCGGTGAGGTCGAGGAGATCCTCCTTCCCAGCTCCCCCCTGGGCGGCATCGGCCACACCTACGGCAAGCGGGACGTGGCCCTGGAGCCCGGGGACGTGGTGGTCTGGCTCTCCGACGGCCTGATCGAAGCCACCGATCCGGCCGATGAGCCCTTCGGCTACGACCGGATCGTCGAGACCCTGCGCGGCGGTACGAACGAGGGTGCGGCCGAAGTCCGCAACCGGTTGCTCGACGCGATCGCCCGGCACACGGGGGGCAACCCGCCGGAGGACGACCGGACGCTGGTGGTGATGCGGTGGGGGGGTGGGGGGATGTGAGGGAGCCCGCTCGCTGGCGCCTGCGGTGTTATCTTGGAGCAGCTGTGGGGTAGACGCGATCGGGGAGGTGAAGCGATGGGGAGTGAGCGCAAAGAGACGGCCACGTACATTCCAACAGGAGAGAGAAAACGATGAAGTGCCCCGTTTGCCAGGAGCCCGATCTGATCATGGCCGATCGACAGGGCATCGAGATCGACTACTGTCCGAAGTGCCGCGGCGTCTGGTTGGACCGCGGCGAGCTCGACAAGCTCATCGAGCGCTCGGCGGCTCAGGTCTCCAGCGAGCGCTTCGGCAGCGAGCGCAGCGACGACCGAGAGAGCTACCGCTATCCTTCGGACTATCGTCACGGCCATGAGCACTACCATGAGGGCAAGCACCCGCGGAAGCGGCGCGGATTGCTGGGGGAGCTCTTCGATTTCGATTGAGGTCCCCGGCTGGGAGGGGGCACCGCACCGAGGAAACATGCAACAGATTGCAGGCATCGATGGCTGTCAGTCACGGTGGCTCGCCATCGCGCACGTGCCGGGCTCGCCATCGTTCGAAGCGCAGATCCTCGAAACGAGCGAGCTTTCAGCGCAACCCTGGGCGCTGGCCGCCATCGACATCCCGATCGGCTTGCCCGACAGTGGCTCTCGTGAAGCCGACCGGGCGGCGCGCAAATTCATCGGCCCTCGCGCCAGCAGCGTGTTCCCTTGCCCCATCCGGCCGGCGCTCGACGCAGCATCCTGGGAAGAGGCGTGCGAGATCACGTACCGGCACAACGGCCATCGCATCTCGCGACAGACGTTCGGGATTCTCCCGAAGATTCGAGCGGTCGATGAGCACGTACGGTCGACCGATCTCAGGCAGCGCCTCTTCGAGATCCATCCGGAGGTCTCGTTTGCCGCCTGGCAAGGCGCCCCGATGCTCCACGCGAAGAGAGATCTTCGCGGCCACGAGCAGCGCCGGGCTCTCATCGCGAAGCATTTCGGTCCAGAGGCGTTCGCGAGCGTCGTCGCGCAGATCGGGGCCCGCAGCGTCGCCGCCGATGACATCGCCGACGCCTTCGCGGCGCTATGGTCCGCCGAACGACTCCTGGCTGGCTCCGCTCAACGACTGCCGGCTGTCTCGGCCATCGACTCCTACGGCCTTCCAATGCATATCTGGTACTAGTACATCGTCCCCTAAATTCGTTCCGGGTTTCTCCAGCGCCTGGAAGGTCGTCTGCGTGCCTTGCTCGATCGCGCACCGGAAAGCTAGCCCACAGTCCGGGGACCCCGTCAAGACCGGGCTCGAGCTCGTTGAGGGGCGACCCTGGGAGGGCGGTGATTCCGCGGCCTCTGGACGAGATGGCCACCTGGCGCGGTTCTTCCTTTCGTTAGTGTAGAGATCTTCGCGGTTCACCTGCGGAAGAAAAAGGTCGATGGAGGAGGTCACCGCGCGGGGCTTTCCGGCTGGGGGCAGCTTGCGCATAGAAGACTTGACATGATGGCGAATTTTGTGGAATGTAACCTTCCGTATAGTCTTCCAGGGTGGGGAGGTCACCTTTCCCGGTAGGAGTCTCGACGATGAGAACAGGAATCCTTATGTGTTGTCTCGCTTTGCTTGCAGTCTCCGGCTCAGCTCAGACGCAGGGGCCCGTGCCATCCGATCTCGCGGCGATCCTGGGGAGCCCAGCCACGGCCGCCGGAGGGAACTGCGGTGCGTCCGACGACCTGCGCTTCGTGGCGGCACGCCCCCGCTCGCTCGAAAAGGCCACCTGCACCGCGAACTGCGCTCCCGACCCCTACGTGACCTGCAGCACTCCCAACCAGTCGGACTCCTGTACGGCGGTGGACCGCAACTGCTCGATCAACCAGCGGGGCTACGTCCAGTGCGGCACGACCAAGATCGATTGCGCGACTCCTTGCCCGCCCACCTGCACGGAAGGCAGCACCCGGTTCGTCGCGACCGGCTGCTGTGACGATGGGGGGAGGCGGCGGTCGGAGCAGCGGTGCACCAACAATCAGTGGGTCTATACCGGGGAATTTTTCTGCGGTATACCGTGTGGTCCGATCACCCCGTAGCTTCTGAGAATGGAGCCCGGGGCGGCTGCGGCCGCCCCGGTTTCATTCGGCGTTCCGTCGTTTGCGGCAGGAAGCGTCCCTACCTTCCCACGGGCTGGTCGCCCCGGTCCACCTTGGGCGTCTTCTGATCCTTCACCCATTCCCGGATGGTGCTCTCCAGGAGGCTCAGGGGCACGGCGCCGTTGCCGAGCACCTGGTCGTGGAAGGCGCGGACGTCGAACTTGTCGCCCAACTCCTTCTGGGCGTAGGCGCGGAGCTCCTTGATCTTCAGCTCGCCAATCTTGTAGCCCAGGGCCTGCCCCGGCCAGACGATGTAGCGATCCACCTCGACGATGATGTCGTGCTCGGCCTTGCCCGCGTTGGCCTTGAAGAAGTCGATCGCCTGCTGCCGGGTCCAGCCCAGGGAGTGCATGCCGGTGTCGACGACCAGGCGGATGGCCCGCCACATCTCGTAGGTGAGCTGGCCGAACTTGGAGTACGGGTCCTTGTAGAAGCCCATCTCCTCGCCCAGGCTCTC
>DASQEB010000228.1:0-5320 GCA_035633875.1 Thermoanaerobaculia bacterium | reverse complement strand
CGTCAGGTTGAACCCGACGAAGACCAGCAGGGCCGACAGCCGCGACAGGAACGCCGGGTAGAGCCGCCCGGTGATCTTGGGCCACCAGTAGTGGAGGCCGCCCAGGTAGGCCATGATCGTGCCGCCCACCATGATGTAGTGGAAGTGGGCCACGATGAAGTAGGTGTCGTGGACGTGGACGTCGATCCCGAGGGTCGCGATCATCGTCCCGGTCAGGCCCCCCAAGGTAAAGAGGCCGATGAAGCCGAGCGCATAGAGCATCGGCGTCTGGTACGAGATCGATCCCTCGTAGAGCGTGGCCGTCCAGTTGAAGACCTTGATCGCCGAGGGGACCGCCACCAGCATGGAGAGCACCGAGAAGATGGTCGCGGCGTAGACCGACTGGCCGGCGACGAACATGTGGTGCCCCCAGACGAGAAAGCCGAGCACCGCGATGCCGACGCTCGCGAAGGCCACGAAGCGGTAACCGAAGATCCGCTTCCTCGCGAAGGCGGCGACCAGCTCGCTGATCACGCCCATGGCCGGCAGGATCATGATGTACACCGCCGGGTGCGAGTAGAACCAGAACAGGTGCTGGAAGAGGATCGGATCGCCTCCCAGCCGCGGGTCGAAGATCCCGAGGTGAAGAATCCTCTCGGCCGCGACGAGCAGGAGGGTGATGGCGATGACCGGCGTCCCCAGGACGATGATCAGGCTCGTCGCATAGTGGGACCAGATGAACAGCGGCAGCCGGAACCAGGTGAGGCCCGGCGCCCGCATCCGGTGGATGGTGACGATGAAGTTGAGCCCCGTGAAGATCGTCGAGAACCCGTTGATGAAGATCCCCAGGGCGGTCGAGACCACGTAGGTGTTCGAGAAGCTCGTGGAGAACGGGGTATAGAAGGTCCACCCGGTGTCGACGCCGCCGTGGACGATCGCCCACAGGGTGAAGATGCCGCCCAGGTTGTAGACGTACCAGCTCGCCAGGTTGAGCCGCGGAAAGGCGAGGTCCTTCGCTCCGATCATCAACGGCACGAGGAAGTTGCCGAGGACCGCCGGGATCGAGGGGATCAGGAAGAAGAACACCATGATGATCCCGTGCATGGTGAACATGCGGTTGTAGGTGTCCGGCTGCAGCAGGTCCCCCTCGGGCGTCAGGAGCTCGAGGCGGATCATCATGGCGAACAGGCTCCCCAGGGCGAAGAAGACGGAGACCGAGATCAGGTAGAGGATGGCGATCCTCTTGTGGTCCCTCGTGAGGAGCCACGACCTCAGACCGTACTCGGCGTTGAGGTAGTTGGGCCTCTCGAAGCCGGTCTCCGGCGAGGGACGGGCCGGGGGAGGTGTTGCGACTGCGGTGGTGTCCATGTTTTCGATTCCGTCCTATCTCGATCCGTCGTTCGAACCCGAGGCGCCGCCCGAGGTGCGCGGCGGGCCTTCCGTGGCGCCCGAGGGACCCGGCGAATCCCCAGGGGTCTGCGGCGTCGGCGCGTCCACCTGGCCGCCCGCCGTATCGGCGGGGCCGGAAGCCGGTCCGCCCGTGCCGCCGGCCTCGGCGCTCGCGGTGCCGCCCAAGGAACGGACGTAGGAGATGAGCTGCGCGAGCTGCTCCTCGGTGACCTGCCCCTGGAAGGTGGGCATGAGCGGCTCCCACCCGGCGACGAGCTTGGCCATCGGGTTGAGGATGGATTCCCGGATGTACTCGTCGTCGGCGACGATCGTGCGGCCGTCCGCGAGCCGGACCTGGTTGCCGTAGAGCCCTTCGAGGTTCGGGCCCCGGGCGATCCGCCCGGCGGCGCCCGCGCGGTGGCAGGTGTCGCAGGCGAGCGACTGGAACAGCGCGGCGCCGGAGTCGGCCATGGTCTGGCCGGTCGTGGCGCCCGCCAGCCAGTTCTCGTAGTCGGCGGGCTCCTGGACGACGACGCTGCCGACCATTTTGGAGTGCTCGCCGCCGCAGTATTCGGCGCAGAACAGGTGGTAGACGCCGGGTTTGGTGGCCTCGAACCAGACGGAGGTGACCCGGCCCGGCACCGCATCCTGCTTGACCCGGAAGGCCGGCACGAAGAAGCTGTGGATGACGTCCTCCGACTGCAGGTCCAACCGGATCGGCAGCCCCACCGGGATGTGTAGCGTGTTGATCTCGCGCTGGCCCGTGGGGTGCTGGAACTTCCACATCCACTGCTTGCCGACGGCGCTGTAGCGCACCGCGTCCTGGGGCGCGCGGTAGATCCGGAAGAAGACCTGCGTCCCCCAGACGAACATCGCCAGCATGATGATCAGGGGGATGACGGACCAGCCGATCTCCAGCCACATCGCGGCCCTTTCGGTCGCGCCCACCTGCTCGGGGTGGCGCCGCCGGTAGCGGGCCATGAAGTAGACGATCAGCGCGGCGATGAGCAGCGTGAAGAAGGCGCTGATCACCGACCAGACGATGAACAGGAGATCGACGTCCCCCGCGACGGTGGACGCGGATTCGGGAAAGAGAGGAAACTGCCGGTTCATGTCAGGCCGCCCCCACGGGACCGGGCTCCGGGCGTTCCCGCCGTTTGAGGAGCACGATCAGAAGCCCGAGGCCCAGCACGGTGGCGACCGCCGCGAGGCGCAGGATGTTCATGGTCATGGCGCTGTATTTGCCGAACACCGGATCGTAATGGAAGCAATAGAGAAGGACCTGGTCGGCGAGATTGCCGATCCGGCCCCCCGCCGACTCGACCAGCGCCAGGCGCACGTCGCGCGGCGCGTATTCGATCCCGTAGAGATAGCGGGAGATCCGCCCGCCGGGGGTGAGGATCATGACTCCCGCGGCGTGCGCGAACTCGTTGCGGTCCCGGTCGTAGACGTAGCGGAACCCCGCCGCCCTGGTCAGCTCGAGGATGGGCTGCTGCTCGCCGGTCAGGAAGTGCCAGCCGCCCTCGGTGCCCGGCCGGTTGTAGTGCGCCAGGGTCTGGGCCTCGGTCTCGGCGGCGAGCTTGGAGGTCTCCTTGGGATCGATGCTCACGACGACGACGTCGAACTCTTTGCCGACGTCGAAGGAGAGGGCCTTCAAGCTGCCGGTCAGCCCCTGGAGCACCAGATCGCAGAGCATCGGACAGCGGTAGTAGGCGAAGACCAGGACGACCGGCCGGCGGCCGAAAAGATCGCCGAGCTTCACCGGACGCCCCGTCTCGTCGCGGAACCGGAGGTCGAGCGGCACCTGCTCGCCCAGCCGCTGGTCGTATCCCACGGCCTTGAGCGGCTGGGGCATGGCGCTGCTCGGCACGGTGGAATCGGCCGCGACCACCTGGGCGCTCAGCAGGGCCGCGAGAGTCGTTCGCAGGATCAAACCGTTCAACGTCTACTCCTGGTTCTCCCCCCCGCCGGCTGCGGGCGGGGGGGCCGGCGTGGCCGGCCGTGTCATCTGGACCGTGGCGCCGGGCCGTCTCCCCGCGGGGACGTCGAGACCCTGCTGGCGCACCTGATCCGGGTTGGGGGTGGCGGCGCCCGCGCCGCCGCCGACCACGGAGGGATCGACGCCGCGCGCGGCGATCACGTCGATTGCGACGTCGAGCGGCACCCGAACGGTGCCCTGCTGGCGGTTCAGCCAGCCGGCGCGGCCGATCAGGCGGTCTTCCTCCTCCCTCATCAGACGCAGGTCCTGCTCCGGCAGGGTCTGCAGGCGGGGCAGCGGGAAGTCCTGGGGCTGCGGGCTGGCGGCCTCGATCGGGGTGAGCGGCACGTCCCGCCGGTCGTCGAGCGTGTCGAAGCCGCGCAGCAACCCCCAGATCAGGAGGTGCACCACGACGGCGGTGACCACGAGAGCCACGCCCGCCCAGACGATTCCCCTGACGTCGACTTCGCGGTCGAACTCCCCGGTCTCCACCCCGTGTCGGGTGGACGCGTGGCCGGTGGCGGGGCCGACGTCCGTCTTGGCGTCGACGGGCGAGACATCCCGCTTGTCCCGATCGTTCTGTTCAATGGCCATCGTGAGCGATCGCCTCCGGGAGATAAGGGTCGTTGACCGGCAGGAGCGGCCGTTTCTTGAGCTCGCGCACGAAGAGGAAAAGCCAGATCCCGCCAATGGCGGCCGGGGCCGCGAGGTAGAGCCAATAGAGCGCGATATTGCTCTGGTGGGCCTCGCCGTGTCCGTTTCCGTGCGCGAAGTTCGGCTCGACCTGCCAGAGCAGGTCCACCCACCGCATGACGAGCATCAACAGGGCGACGCCGGTGAGCAGGCGGGTGTTCCTCTTCAGGTCGCGTGACAGGAGCAGGACGAACGGCAGCGCGAAGTGGAAGAGCACGATCGCCAGGGTGACGAAGCCCCAGAGGCCCTGCATCCGGCGCAGGTACCAGGGGATCTCCTCCGGCAGGTTGCCCGACCAGATGATCAGGAACTGCGAGAAGGAGAAGTAGGCCCACAGCATCACGAAGGCGAGGAAGAGCTTGCCCCAGTCGTGGTAGTGCCGGGGCTGGATCACGCCCGCCATCGGCTCGCGGCGCGAAAGAAAGGTCGCGATGGCGATGAGGAAGGCAAGGGCCGCGAGGCCCTGGCTCCCCATCAGGTAGACGCCGTAGATCGTCGAGAACCAGTGCGGGTCGAGCGACATCAGCCAGTCGACCGAGGCGAAGGTGACCGCGAGGCAGTAGGCGGCGAGCCCGAAGGCGGCGATGAGCTGCATGCGCCGGGTGAGGCCCGGGTCGTCCGACGTATCCTGGCGCAGCGACATCCGGTTGAGCACGAAGGCGAACCCGCCCCAGATCAGGAAATAGAGCGCGAACCGCACGAGGTAGAACGGGACGTTCAGGTACGGCTCTTTGGCCTGGAGCAGCTCATCCCCCCGGACGACGTCCGGGCGCGACCAGATGTAAAGGGTTTTCGACGTCAGCAGATCCACGAGGATCGGAATCGCGAGGAGGAAGAGCCACGGCAAGGTGCGCGAGGCCGCCTCCATCACGCGGCGGACGACCAGGCCCCAGTCGCCCCGCGTCAGGTGGTGGAGCATGAAGATCGCGAAGCACCCGAGCGCGACCCCCATCCAGTACACCCAGCCGACCAGCCAGGAGCGGAAGAAGTATTCGGGAGACACGAAGAAGCCGATCGCGCAGAGGACGGCCCCCACGACGCCCACGATGAGGCCGAGGCGCTGGATGCGGTCCACGGCGGCCGGAGCGGCGAAGGCCGCGGCGGCGTCCGCACGGTTGAGATCGTCTCTGTTCACTCGTCTGACACCTTTCCCCTGGGACGCCGGTCGTGCTCGCCCGGCCGGTCGGGACGCGTTACGCCCTGGCGGCCGGACGGCGGCTCCTGGAGCGTGCCGGGCCCGTCCGGCTGCGGCTGGGCGAGCTCGGTTTCGATCTGGCGCAG
>DASQEB010000227.1:0-8171 GCA_035633875.1 Thermoanaerobaculia bacterium | reverse complement strand
CTCACCCCGGCCCTCTCCCAGAGGGAGAGGGAGAAAAGCTGGTTAGAGGAGGTCTGTGCCCGGGAGGTCCGACGGGACGTCAAAGGTGAACGGGATGGCGTCGAGCGCTCCCTTGCCGGCGGAGACCTCCACGACCTGCTTGCGCAGGGCGTGCCCGGTGCCGGTGAGGACCACCTGGATCATCCGCAGGGCGATCAGGGCGAAGACGGCTCCGAAGGCCATCATCGCGAGGAAGAACCGCGGGTCGCCGTTCTCCCGGAGGCTCTCCGATAGTTACTACCTGGAGAGGCGGCCTTCTTGCCGGACACATGGGAGGTAGTAGAATCTGGAGCGCGCAGGAGCCCGGAGATCGAAGTTTTTCTCCGCCGGAAGGGAAACCGTCCAGCAAGGAGAGATCGTGCGACTTGCCCTGGCCAACCTCAAAGGCGGCGTTGGAAAGACCACCACGGCCGTGAACCTCGCCGCCGCGTTCGGGCGGAGCGGCTTGAGCGTCCTGCTGATCGACCTGGACCCGCAGGCCTCGGCCAGCTTTTCGGTGGGGGTGCACCGGGACCAGGTCCAGGCCTCGGTGGCGGAGGTGCTGACCGGGGAGGTCCCGGCCGCCGATGCGGTCGTGGAGACTCCGTTCGAGGGGATCTCCCTGCTGCCGTCCTCCCTGCGGCTCGCAGGCGCGGACGTGACCCTCGCGCGGGACGAGAAGCCGGAGAAGCTCCTCAAGCGGGCTCTCGCCCCCATCCGCCGCCGCTATGACGCGATTGTCATGGACAGCCCGCCGGGCCTGACCATCCTCACCGTCAATGCCCTGGCCGCCGCGGACTCCTTCATCGTCCCGGTGGCTCCCCACCGGCTGGACACCGAAGCTCTCGCCGGTTTCCTGGAGCTCGTCGACTCCTCCCGGAGCCGGATCGGCAAAAAAGCGGAGCTCCTGGGGATCCTCCTCACCATGGTCGATCACCGGACCATGCTGACGGAGGAGGTCGTCAACGCCGTCCGCCACCAGTACGGCAAGGCGGTCTTCCGCACCGAGATTCCAATCAACGTCCGTCTCGCCGAGGCTCCGGCCAAGGGCAGCCCCATCTTCGACTGCGCGAGCTGGTCCACCGGCGCCTACGCCTACGGCAAGCTGGGGGCGGAGGTGCTGCGGCGGGCCCGCAAGGCGGAGATCCTGTGATCACCGGCCCGCCTCTTTGGCGGGCAACCACTTCTCCAGCATCGCTACACTGGCATCCACGACCGCCCGCGGCATCTACCGGTCCCGGTCCTCGCGGATGAGCTCTGCGCTCTCGCTGAAGGTGCGACCGGCAAACTGCTCCCGGATACGTCGAGCCGCCTCACGAGCACGCCTCTTCGAAAGGCCCAGTGACTCTTGGAGAACGGCCCTCGCCTCGCCTTCGACCGAGCGGCCGTGATGCTCGGCTCTCTTCCGGAGCCCCTCGACGACCTCGGGAGCGACATCACGAAGAATCAGTTCCGACACAGGCTCTCCTTCCTCTGAAGTAGGTTAGCCCAGCGGCTCCGTCCACATTGACGCCCCCTCCCTCCGCAGATAAGCTCCTGGAAGCTCGATCCCAAAACACATCCGGCCGTAATCATGGTCTCTTCTTCCAATGACGCCCTCGTGACCGGCGGCCCCCCCGCCCGGGAGACAGCCGCCCTCGTCATGGCCGGCTCCGACGAGACCGCAATCTTTGTCAGCGCCGGATGACACCTCGCCTCCATCTCGAAATCCCGGCGGAGAGCCCCTTTTTCGCGGGCCACTTCCCCGGCCACCCCATCCTCCCCGGCATCGCCCACCTCGCCCTGGCGACCCGGGCGCTCTCGGAGCAGGCCATCCTCGAGATCCGGACGCTGAGGCTCCGCAAACCCGTGGGACCCGGGGAGGCGCTGGAGGTCTTTGCGGAAGGTCCCGGCGAGGATGGGATAGCCCGATTCGAGATCCGCCGGGGAGAGGAGACGTTGAGCAACGGCACCGTCCTCCTCGGCACGCCGGACCAAGGGCTGGACCCCGGGGTCGAAATCGTCGCTGGTGATTTCCCCGATCCCGCCATCCTCGTCCCCCACGCTCCCCCGGCGCTCTTTCTCAGCAGCGTCGTCGAGGCCGGGGCTGAGGGGATCATCTGCGCCGTCGAGATCCCCTCAGCCCACCCTCTGGCCGAAGCCGGACGCGTCCCCAGCTTCGCCGGTCTGGAAGCGGCAGCCCAGGCCGCGGCGCTCCTCGAAGCCCTCGGCCGGAGTGGCGAGGCAGAAGCACCGCGGATCGGCTACCTCGTGGGCATCCGAGACGCCCGGCTTCACGCCGCCTTCCTCCCCGTGGACCGGCCCCTGCGCGCCGAGGCCCGCCTGCACGGCAGCGTCCCGCCGCTTTCGATGTACAGGGTGAGCGTCCAGGGGGCGAGCGGGGAGATCGTGGCGGGGATGATCAGCACGTACATCGGAAGTTAGGCAAAGGCTTCCTTTCGCCGGGCGAAAGGATATTCTGGAATGAGTCACTTCCTCCCGAGGAGGACTCGTCATGCTCCCGCGAACCGTGCTCATCCCGCTCTTCGGCCTGCTCTGCGCCGCGCCGGCCCTCGCTGGCCAGCCCTACCTCCTCAAGGACATCAACCCCAGCTACCAGGCGGCGGACTCCTCGCCGGCAAGCATCTTCTCTTTGGGGCAGACCGCCGTGTTCTCGGCCATGACCGGCCCGACGGGCCGGGAGCTCTGGGGCAGCGACGGCACTGCCGCCGGCACCTTCCTCCTCGCCGACACCTGTCCCGGGGAGTGCTCCGGTGACCCCACCCATGTCTTCATCCCCACCCCGGGCGTCGACTTCTTCATCGCGGAAGGGGCCCTCTGGGTCACCGGCGGCACCCCGGCCAGCACCGTCCGGCTCGTCGAGGCCGGGTTCCCCCGGCCTTTCCGCCCGAGGGCCTGGATGGATTCCCGGAAGCTCTTCTTCTTCGCCGCCAACGACGGGATTCACGGGATGGAACTGTGGCGGACAGACGGCACTCCGGCCGGCACTTTCCTCGTTTCCGACATCCGGTCCGGCCCGGATAGCTCGGAGCCCCAGGAGCTGACGGTCTTCAAAGGCCGTGTGTTCTTCACCGCGAGAGACGAGGTCGCCGGTCTCTCCCTTTGGTCGAGCGACGGCACTCCGGCCGGCACCCAGAGGGTCAAGGACATCTGGCCGGAGGTCTCGAGCCAGCTCGAAGACCTCCGCTTCCTCCGCGTCGCCGGCGGACATCTCCTCTTCTTCGCTCACAGCCCGGCCGGCCAGGAGCTGTGGAGAAGCGACGGCACACCTCAAGGGACCCAACTCGTGTTCAATGTGGTGCCCGGTCTAGCAGCGCCGAGCATCCTCGATGTCCTCGTCTTCGGGAACCGGCTCCTCTTCGTCACGGGAAACCTGCTCTGGATTAGCGACGGCACCCCGGGAGGCACCCGTCTCCTCGCGACCTTCTCCAGCGACTTGTTCTTGCCCCACTTCATTCTCAATCCCCGGTTTCCCCTGGGAAACCGGTACGTGTTCCACGCCGATGACGGCACGCATGGGTGGGAGCTCTGGGTGACCGACGGCACTCCGGCCGGCACCAGTCTGCTCCGGGATCTCTGTCCCGGCCCCTGCGCCGGTGTTCAGTTCCCCGGGCTCGTTCACCAGGACAGGATGTTCTTCTCCGGCTCGGACGGACAGCGGGGCTTCGAGCTCTGGGTGACCGACGGCACGGCCGGGGGAACCCGCCTGGTCCGCGACATCTGCCGGGGGACGTGCAGCAGCGTCCCGAGCGTCACCACGCTGTTGGGGAATCAAGTGATCTTCCGGGCCACCGATGCCCAGCACGGTGAGGAGATCTGGCGAACCGATGGCACGTCCAAAGGGACCACCCGGATCAGCAATTTCGAATTGCCCGAGCCCTTCAACAGCGGTTTCGGGAGGGTCGACGCCACGGGAAAGCTCCTCTTTGGCGCCCGCGACAAGGTCTCCGGCCGAGAGCTCTGGGCGACCGACGGCACGCGAGCCGGCACCCGTCTTCTGGCCGACCTCAACGATGCCGATCGAGGAGGATCTTTCCCCGCGGGATTCATGGCGGGCCGCGGACGCCTTTTCTTCTTTGCCGACAGCGGGCCGGACGCGAACCAGGAGAGCGTTCACGAGCTCTGGACGAGCGACGGGACCACCGCCGGGACCCGTTTCGTTGCCGATCTCGCCCCTCTCGTTCCGGTGCAGCCGCCAGACTTCGACGGTGTCAAGTCCCCGGTCGAGGCGGGCGGCCTCCTCTTCTTCCTGGCCGCCGTCGGGGAGCCTCGATCCTCTCTGTACCGGAGCGACGGCACCCGGGCCGGAACTCTCCGGCTCACTCCGGACAACGTGGGGATCGCCCTCCTCGACCTAGAAGCGCTCGGCCGAAAGGTTTTCTTCGCGGCGGGAGACGCCCGCCACGGCACGGAGCTCTGGGTCAGCGACGGCACCCAAGCGGGAACACGGATGGTCAAGGATCTGGCGCCCGGCGAGTTGGGATCGTCCCCCTCGGAGCTGACCGCGTTCGGCAACCGGGTCTTCTTCAGCGCCGACGACGGGTTCGGCTCCGAGCTCTGGGTGAGCGACGGCACCGCCGCCGGCACCGTTCTCCTCAAGGACATCAACACGGAATCCTTCCATGGCTCGCGCCCCTCGGGCTTCACGCGGCACGGCAGATTCCTCTACTTTGTTGCCGAGGACGGCAGGCACGGCCGCGAGCTCTGGCGCACTGACGGGACCACGGCCGGAACCTCCCTGGCTTTGGACCTCGTGCCCGGTCCGGAGTCCAGCTCGATCGAAAGCGTGATCTCCGTCGGCTCGAAACTGTTCCTTCCAGCCTTCGATCTGGAGAGTGTGGAACGCATCGCCTGGGTGACCGACGGCACCCCGGCCGGTACGCGGAAGATCCCCTGGGTCCTTTCCTTCGACACTGTAAAGCCTGTGATTCTCAAGGGCGTTCTGTACTTCCACGGCTCCGACCATGAAACGGGCCTTGCAGGACTCTGGCGAAGCGATGGAACAGAAGCGGGTACATATCTGGTGCGCGATCGCGAGGGAAATCTCCTCCAGGACCTTCGCTCCGTCGTCGTCGCCGGAGGCCGCCTCTTCATCACAAGGGGGGAAACTGACGTGTCCCTCTGGCAATCCGACGGGACTCCGAGAGGGACTTTCAAAGTCCGGCAGCTCGACTCGGGGGCTGAACGCGCATCCGGGGAGTTGGCCGTGGCCGGGGGACGGGTCTTTTTCCAGGCCTACGATCCGGCCACGGGTTATGAGCTCTGGGCGGTGACGCCGGACGGCTAGTCGGCCGCCGCCGGCACGTGCTCGATCACCCACTCCCGGTCGGCGGCGAGCCCTTCGAGCGACTGGACGCCCCCGCCCGGCCAATGAACGGTCAGGCGGTCCACCCGAGGCGCTGTCCCGAGCCCGAAGACGACGGCGGCGTCGCTCGACGAGAGATACCCGCGGCTCCGCCGGACCTCTCTCACCTGGCGCCGGCCTCCGGCCTCGATCTCGATGCGGGCACCGAGGCCCTCGCGGTTTCCCCGGGGCCCGGCGAGACGCACCTCGAGCCAGTGCGCCCCCGGGGCTGGCAGATCGTTGCGGAGCAGGAGCGGCGGCTCGCCATCCCGGATGACGGCGATGTCGAGGTCGCCGTCGCCGTCAAAGTCGGCCGCGGCGGCGCCGCGGCCGGCGATGGGCTGGGCAAAGGCGGGACCGAGCCGGCCGGGATCCTCGCGGAACCGGCCCCGGCCGTCGTTGAACAGGAGCTGCAGGCGCTGGCGGTAGGAGGTTCCAGGGTCGAAGCTTTCCACTCCCGGGTAGACGTGGCCGTTGACGGTGAAGACGTCGAGATCGCCGTCGAGATCGAAGTCCTCCAGCAGCACGGCCCATCCCAGTTGAGAGAAGGAGGCCGCGGCGAGGCCCGAGCGGTGCGACCACTCGGAGAAGACCGCTCCCCCCTCGTTGCGGTAGAAGTTGTTGACGTCGTCGGAGAAGTTGGTCTTGACGAGGTCCTCCCGGCCGTCGCCGTCCAGGTCCCCGGCGTCCACTCCCATTCCGGCCTGGGTCCTGCCGTCGTCGCTCAGGGCCACGCCGGCCGCAAGGCCCCACTCCTCGAAGGTGGCGTTCCCCCGGTTCAGCAGCAGCCGGCTCGGGGTCGAATCGTTGGCGACGTAGAGGTCGGCGTCGCCGTCCCCGTCGGCGTCGAGCATCAGCACGCCGAGGCCGAAACCCGGGAGATCCGCGACGCCGGCCCGCTCGCTCGTGTCCTCAAAACTGCCGTCGCCGCGGTTGAGATAGACGAGGGGAGCCAAGGGCGGGTATCCCTTGGGGCCGCAGACCACCGGAGCCCCCTTCCAGCGGCAGTTGTCCGGCGGCGGAGGTTGCGATTCGTCGAGGTGGCGCGCCACGGCGAGGTCGAGGTCGCCGTCGCCGTCGAGATCCCCGAAGGCGGCGCCGGCCGAGAGGTCGACGTGGCCCAGGCCCGACGCCGCGGTGCGATCTTCGAACGTGCCGCCGCCGCGGTTGCGGAAGAGGAGGTTGGGGGATGCCGCGGTGGTTACGAAGAGGTCCTGAAAGCCGTCGCCGTCCACGTCGCCCACCGCGCACCCGAGGGCCCAGGCCCGGCCGGCGAGCCCGGCCTGGACGGAGATCTCGGCGAAGCGGCCGTCCCGGTTCTCGTAGAAATGCCAGGGCTCGGCGGAGGCCGGATCGGCGAGAACCCGCCAGCCGTTGAGGACGAGGAGGTCGGGATCGCCGTCGCGGTCGTGGTCGAGCCAGCAGACCCCCTGCCCGAGACCTTCCCGGATGTGCTTCTTCTCCGGCCCGCCCGAAAACGTGGGATGAACGATTCCGAGCCGGGCGGCGACGTCGGTGAAGCCCGGGGCCGGCTCGTCCGCAGATGTCGCGGGCGGGCCGGCGAACGGCGCCAGCAGGGCGAGGGCGAGGGCCGCCCGGGCGCAGCTCATCGCTTGAACCACCGGTAGACCTTCTCGAAGAAGTGTTTCTTGGCGGCGTATTTGTCCTTTTTCCCCTGCTCGGTGCTGCTCACCTTCTCGCCGTCGAAGGAGACGATCACCGGCTCCCCGGGCGGGAGGCCCGCCGGCAGCAACGCCTGGTAGCTGCCGTCGAGCAGGTCCTCGACCCGGAGGGGCTTGCCGCGCACCGAGATCTGCATTTGCGACGCATACCCCGGCCCCAGGAGGTTTCCGGCTGCGTCGCGCGGAGCCAGCGTGACATAGGGCCTCCCCTGGACGTCGATCGTGCGCAGGCGCGACCGGCCCAGATCGATCCGGCCGATGCCGACGACGATCGAGACCGTCTCCTCGCGGAGGAAGGGCCGCCCGTCCGCGGCGTAGCCCTCCATGCGGAAGCGCAGCTCGTAGTGGCCCGGCACCGTCGGCGTCATCAGGGTGCGCGAGAAGATGCCGTCCTCGGCCACCTCGTCCCCCTGCCGGCCGTCGTCCGTGAGCTGGTGGCCTTGCTTCGTCGGCGTCATGCGCTGGCGCCAGCGCTCGTCCGCGAAGGCAGCCATCAGCTTGCGGCTGAAGGGTGTGGATGCGAGATCGGGGTCGAGGCTCGCCGTGTCGAGCCGATGGCGGCTCTCGGCGAGGGCGGCCCCGACCGAAGCGCCGGGCACCGCGAGCTCCACCGTGACCCGCTCCAGGTGCCGCAGGAACTGGCCGGCCTGGGTGGCGCGCGCCGTGACCCGCAGCGGCTGCCCGACACGGAAGCGCCTGCCGGGCACGCCGAAGTGGTACTTGAGCTCGGTGTCGTCGAGCAGGGCGTGGAGACGCAGGCGCAGCGCCTGCGCCGGCCGATCGACGGTGGTCCCCGCTGGCCCGCGCTTGGGGGCACGGACGCGCAGGACCCAGGTGCCGAACTCCTCCGGATGCTCGTCGGGGTTGGAGAGATAGCGCGTGACGACGCGATAGAAGGCGCCACCGCGGGTGAGGCGCCCTACGTCCTCCACGGCGCCGTCGGGCCGGAGGAGCTCGTGCTCGGGCGGGAGCGACGCCTGGCCGCTCCAGGAGAGGACCAGGCTGACGCGGCTCGCCGTGGCGTTGACCGGAATCTCGAACCTCTCCTCGTCACCCGCGGGGATCACCTGCTCCCTTACGAGGATGTATTCGAGCGTGTTGTCGCGCAGGGCCTGGACAAGGTCCTC
>DASQEB010000226.1:0-2819 GCA_035633875.1 Thermoanaerobaculia bacterium | reverse complement strand
AAGAGTACCGGCCTCTCCTCTTGGCGGCTCGCCTGGAGGAGCTGGACCGGGAGCTCCAAGGCTTCGCCTACGAGGGGGCCGCCATGGGGCTCGCCCTCCTCGACACGGTGACCCCCTGGCGGCGCGACCGGTTCCAGCGCTTCGTGGAGGGCCCGGGGGATGCCCACGCCTACATCTCGTACGTGGGGGCGGGCTGGGTCCTGGCCCGGCTTCCGGTTCCCATGGAGAGCTTCCTTGCCCGGTTCCCCCCCATGATGCGTTGGCTGGCGCTGGACGGCTACGGCTTCCACGAGGGCTACTTCCACTGGCCGAGGTCGGTGGAGCGTCGGGAGGTGCCGTCACGCCTCCGGGGCTATGCCCGCCGGGGCTTCGACCAGGGGCTGGGGCGCAGCCTCTGGTTCGTGGACGGCGCGGACGTGCGCCTCCTCCCCAAGACGATCGGCGCCTTCCCCATGGAGCGGCAGGGGGACCTCTGGAGCGGCCTCGGCCTCGCCTGCGGCTACGCGGGCGGCCGCACCCGCGCCGAGATCGAGGAGCTGCGGCGGGCGGCGGGTCCGTTCGCGCCCCAACTCGCTCAGGGGGTGGCCTTCGCCGCCGAGGCCCGGCAGCGGGCCGGCAACATGGCCCCCCAGACGGTGCTCGCCGCCGAGGTCGTCTGCGGCGTGAGCGCCGAAGAGGCCGCCGCCGTCACCAACGTCGTCCGGCCGGTGGCCCCGGCCGGCGAGCCGGTCGCGGTGGCCGAGCCCGCCTTCGAGGTCTGGAGGCGGCGCATCCAGGAGCATTTCTCGACAAGGAGCAGCACATGACCGAGCAGCCCGGCTTCCTCCGCCGTCATGCGGTGCGGCTGACGGGTGTCGCGCTGGTCCTCGCGATGTACGGCTTCGCGCGGCTTCCCGAGCTGCCCGACGCCGAGCGCGAGTCCCTCGCCAGGCGCTTCGCCTTCGCCCGCCTCCCGCTCCCCACCGCCCCGGGCGACCTGGGGCGCAGGGTCCGCGAGGTCCATCCGGACTTCGAGAAGATCTCGGCCTGGATCTCCAGCGTCGGCGCCGGGATCGCCCTGAACGATCTGGACGGCGACGGGCTCCACAACGACATCTGCAAGGTGGACACGCGGACCGACCGCGTCGTCGTCGTGCCCGTTCCCGGGACCGGCGAGCGGTACCCGCTCTTCACCCTGGACCCCGATCCGGCCCTCCCCCACGACCGGCGCACCATGGCCCCCATGGGCTGCCTCCCCGGCGACTGGAACGAGGACGGCCGGATGGACGCCCTGGTCTATTACTGGGGCCGGCCGCCGGTCGCCTTCCTCCGCCGGGAAGGACCGCTCTCCGCCGCCGGCTACCGGCCCGTGCCCGTCGGGGACTGGCGGGAGCGGTGGAACACCAACGCCCTGACCAGCGCGGACGTTGACGGCGACGGCCACCTGGACCTGATCGTGGGCAACTACTTCCCCGACGGCATGGGGGTCCTGGACGCGAAGGACACCCGGCCGGCCCACATGCACCGCTCCATGTCCCGCTCGGAGAACGGCGGCAAGAACCGCCTCCTCCTCTGGAAGCGGGCCGCCGCCGGCCCCGAGCCCACGGTCGAGTTCGCGGATGTTCCCGACGCCTTCGACCCGCAGACGACCTACTCCTGGACGCTTGCCGTGGGCGCCGTGGACCTGGATGGCGACCTCCTGCCGGAGATCTACTTCGGCAACGACTTCGGCAACGACCGCCTGCTCCACAACACGTCCCGGCCAGGCGCGCCTCGGCTTACAGCCCTCTCCGGGGTGCGGCACTTCACCACGCCGCACTCCAAGGTCCTCGGCCACGACTCCTTCAAGGGGATGGGCGTCGACTTCGTGGACCTCGACGGCGACGCCCATCTGGACATGTACGTGAGCAACATCGCCCAGAACTGGGCCCTGGAGGAGAGCCACTTCGTCTGGGTGAGCACGGGCCAGACGGCGCGGATGAAGGACGGGATCGCCCCGTTCGAGGACCGCGGCGAGGACCTCGGGCTCTCCCGCAGCGGCTGGGGCTGGGACGCCCGCCTCGCCGACTTCGACAACGACAGCGTTCCGGAGGCCCTGCAGGCCATCGGGTTCGTCCGCGGTACAAAGAACCGCTGGCCCGAGCTCCACGAGCTCGCCATGGGCAACGACAACAACATGGTCCATACCCAGGCCTGGCTCCGCTTCCAGCCGGGGGACGACCTCTCCGGCCACCTGCACAACCCCTTCTTCGTGCGGGCCGCGGACGGCCGCTACTACGACCTGGCCGCCGCGAGCGGCATCGCCGACAACCAGGTGAGCCGCGCCCTCGCGCTCGCCGACGTGGACGCGGACGGCGACCTCGACTTCGCCGTGGCCAACCAGTGGGACGCCTCGTGGTTCTACCGCAACGACAGCCCGCGACGGAACGCCTCCCTGGTCCTCGACCTGCGCCTCCCGGCGGGGACGGGCACCCGCCCGGCCGTGGGGGCCTTCCTCACTGTCCATACGCCGGACGGCCGGCGGATGGTGGGGCATGCGGACGGCGGCAGCGGCCACTCGGGCAAGCGGGCGCCGGTGGTCCATTTCGGCCTGGGCCGTTCTGGTCCGGGCGACAAGGTGAAGGTGGAGGTCCGCTGGCGCGATGGCCAAGGCCGCGCCCGGACGAAGGTCCTGGGCCTGGCGCCGGGATACCACACGGTCCTGCTGGATGCGGGAGAGACGGGGGAGGTTCGGATGGCGAGCTTGACGGAGAACAGGGGGTGAACCATGGCTGAGAAGAAAGACATGCGTCTTGCGGCGTTGCGGCGGTTCGCCACCGCCATCACCCTCCTGAACGTCT
>DASQEB010000225.1:0-15718 GCA_035633875.1 Thermoanaerobaculia bacterium | reverse complement strand
AACTCTCAAACAGATTGGTTAGCAGGCCGGCGAGACGCCGGCGCTCCCAGGAGGGATCTACAGCGTCGTCAGCACCTTCGCCAGCCGCTCCACCGCCCAGTCGATCTCCTCCTTCTCAATCACCAGAGGCGGAGCGATGCGGAGGACGTGGTCGTGGGTCTCCTTGCACAGGAGCCCTTCCTTCTGGAGCGCCTCGCAGAAGCGGCGGGCGCCGCCGGCCTCGCGGTGCAGCTCGATGCCGATCCACAGGCCCTTGCCGCGGACCTCCTTTACGTGCTTCGATTCGATCGTCCGGAGCCGCTCCATGAAGTAGGGGCCCAGCTCGGCGGACCTCTCGACCATCCCCTCGTCCACCAGGGCGCGCAGGGCGGCCCGGGCCACAGCGGCGGCGAGCGGGTTGCCGCCGTAGGTCGAGCCGTGCTCGCCTGGCTGGAACACGCCCATCACCGGGTCGTCGGCGAGGATGCCGGAGACGGGATAGAAGCCGCCGGAGAGGGCCTTGCCCACGATCACGATGTCCGGGCGGATCTCTTCGTGCTCGTAGGCGAAGAGCTTGCCGGTCCGGCCCAGGCCCGACTGGATCTCGTCCATGATCAGCAGAGCGTTGTGCTCATGGGTGATCTCCCGGAGCCGGCGCAGGTAGCCCTCCGGGGGTACCACGATGCCGGCCTCACCTTGGATCGGCTCGACGAGCACCGCGGCCACGTTCTCGTGCATGGCCGCAGCCACCGCGTCGGCGTCGCCGTAGGGGAGGACACGGAAGCCGGGTGTGAACGGACCGAAGCCGGCGCGGTAGGAATCGTCGGTGGAGAAGCTGACGATGGTGATCGTGCGGCCGTGGAAGTTGTTGGCGAAGACCAGGATCTCGGCCTTGTCCTCGGGGATGCCCTTGACCGTGTAACCCCACTTGCGGGCTGTCTTCAAGGCGGTCTCCACCGCCTCGGCGCCGGTGTTCATGGGCAGGAACTTGTCAAACCCGGCGAGCTCGCAGAACTCCTTGTAGAAGAGCCCGAGCTGATCGTTGCGGAAGGCGCGCGAGGTGAGCGTCACGGAGTGGACTTGGTCCATGACCGCCTGCAGGATCTTGCGGTGGCAGTGACCCTGGTTGACCGCCGAGTAGGCCGCCAGGAAATCGAGGTACTTCTTTCCCTCGACGTCCCAGACCCAGACGCCCTCGGCGCGGCTGATCACCACGTCGAGCGGGTGGTAGTTGTGCGCCCCGTAGCGGTCCTCGAGGGCGATGTAGTCCTCGGTCTTGAGCCGATGTCTTTCTTCAAGCACAATGGTGCTCATTGGTTCCTCCGATGCAGGCCAGCATGGGTTCAGGGGGTGCCCGGGATCAGAGACGGCGCGGAAGCGTGCCCTGGCCTCGCGTCGCTGCCCGGCCCCGAGTTGTACCACAAAGCGTGAGCGGGACCAATGCGGTATGATCCACTCCTTACGAAGCGACAGATGGCTGACTCCACGAACATCCCCCGCGATTCGAGGCGCGTCCCTCTCGAGACGCGCGTCCAGTTCAAGTTCGACCGCTTCAGCGGGTTCATCAGCGAGTACTCCTCCAACATCTCGCCCGGCGGGATGTTCATCAAGACCCGGAGCCCCCTGCAGCCCGGGCAGACGCTGGACTTCGCCTTCCGCCTTGGGGACGGCTTCGAGCTGATCAAGGGCAGGGGCGAGGTCGTGTGGACGCGGGCTCAGGATGAGGGGCCCACGCGGCCGGCCGGGATGGGCCTGCGCTTCCTGGAGCTGGGCGAGGGCAGCCGCGAGCTTATCTACCGGATCGTCGACCAGCATATCCAGGAAGGGGGGACCCCCTTCGACGTGTCCCTGGTCCCCCCCGATCCGATCCCGCTCCCCCCGCCCCCCGCCTCCCTCCTGGAGACACCCCTTCAGGAGCCGTTCGCACCGATCCCCCCTCGCCCTGAGCAGCCGGACTCCACGCCGGTCGCCTCCGACTGGCTGCCTTCCTTTGAGTCCGCGGCGGGTCCGCCGTCCCTGGCTGGAATCCCCGGCCTCGCCGAGCCCACCCCCGGTCCGGCTCCGGAGCCTCAGCCGATCTTCGGCAGCGCCTCGACGGGGCAGCCACGCCGTATTCTCCCGCTGGCGCTCGGGGCCGCGGTCCTCCTCCTCGTCGTCGTGGGCGCGTTCGTGTTCGGGGGTCGCCTGGCGGATCTTGCCGGCCGGGGAGACGGCGGCGAGAAGGTCGCCCAAGCTCCAGCTCGGACGGTCCGGCCCGCTCCGGAGCCGGCCCCTCCTGCCGGGGAGCCCGCGGTCCAGGAGCCCGCCGTGGCGTCCGTTTTGGACACTGCGGCCGCCGCGCCGGCTCACTCCGAGCCGCCGAAGCCCACGGGGCAGCCTCTCACCGCGGTCAAGGACATCACCTGGGAAGAGGCCTTCGGCGGGACGGACGTGATCCTCTGGAGTGACGGGGCGGTCCGCAGCGAGGTCTACGAACGCACCCGGATCGATGGCAATCCGCCCCGGGAGCTGATCCGGCTCAAGGGGATCGAGCGCCCGTTCCCGAAGGCGCGGGTGGTGGTCGGGACCACCGAGGTCCTGCAGGTCCGCGTCGGCTATCACCCCCGGCCCGGAGGCAACGAGCTGCATATCGTGCTGGATCTCGCGCACCCGGACGTGGCGGTCACGCGCGTCGAGGAGGGAGAGGAACGGCTCCGGATCCACCTGCAACGGCGAGGAGAGATGCGCCGTTCAGAATGATGTAGTAGAATCCATTCCCCTGACCCGCGTCCTGGAATGTCGTCGCTGTCGGAGTCGTCCCTATTCCGTCTGCCCCCGGTTTGAAGATGTCGAACGTCGACCGGATCAAGCGCCAACTCGTCCGTGAGCTCGTCCAGGAAAACGTGGAGCTCCTCCACGGCCGGCAGCTCGCCCGGAGGGTCCGCCGGCGCCACCGCCTGTGGGTGGCCGCCCGCATCCTTCCTTTCCTCCTCATCGCTGTCGCCCTCTTCGGCTCTTCGCGCGTGCTGTCCACTCTGGGCGAGCCTCCTGCTGCGGCGCCCGCGGTCGCGGCGGTGGGGCCCACCCCTGTCGTGGCCGGCATATCGCAGCCTGCGATGGAGGAGCCACCGCTGGAGCTCGCGGTACCTCCCGAACCTATCGACGCGGCCGTCTTCCCCCTCGCGGTCCGGACGATCGCCCTCGACCCCGGGCACGGCGGCGAGAGCACCGGCACGCGGGCGCCCCTCGGCCTGCTCGAAAAAGACCTGACGCTCGATATCGCCGAACGCCTTCGCAAGCTCCTCGAGCAGCAGTCCTTTCGGGTGGTGATGACCCGCCGGGACGACCGGGACGTCTCCCTGGAGCAACGCGGCATCCTGGCCAACCGGGAAGGGGCCGACATCTTCGTCTCCATCCACCTCAACTGGATCGAAGACCGGAAGTCCCGCGGCATCGAGACCTACTACCTCGGCGCCACGGACGACCCGTTCCTCACCCGGCTCGCGGCCGCCGAAAACCGGGACTCCGGGTACTCCATGGCCGACATGCGGAAGCTGCTCGACCGCATCTACACCGATGTCCGGCAGGCCAAGTCCCGCCGGCTGGCGGAGGTGGTCCAGGGTGCGCTCTTCCAATCGTTGGGCAAGGTCAACCCCGAGATCGATAACCGGGGGGTGAAGGCCGCGCCCTTCATCGTGCTGCTGTCCACCGAGATGCCGGCCATCCTCGCCGAGGTCTCCTGCCTCTCCAACGAAGGGGAGGCCCAACTTCTGACCAAACCGCTTTACCGGCAGTACATCGCCGAGGCCCTCTCGCAGGGGATCCGCACCTATGCGGAGGACGTCGAGGGCGCCCCGGAGACTCTCCAGGCCGGCCAGAAAGGAAGCTGATCCCATGAGTGAGAAAAAGCAGGTCCTCCAGGTGGGGATCGACCTGGGCACCTCCCGGAGCTCCATCTCCGCGTCCAACGGCCAGCGGCACGTCATCGAGAGCTACGTCGGCTGGCCGCTCGACATGGTGGCCCGCAAGGTCCTCAAGAAGTCCGTGCTGGTCGGGCGCGAGGCTCTCGACAACCGTTCCATGCTCGACCTCCACCGGCCGCTCGAGCAGGGGCTCATCAAGGAGGGCTCGGACAAGGACGAGGCCGCCGTCCGCGAGCTCCTGTGGCACCTTCTGGGACTGGCGGGCATCGACCGGGAGGACAGGAACGGCACCCGGGTCCGGGCCGTGGTCGGCGTGCCGGCCGAGGCTCTGCGCGTCAACAAGCAGCACGTGCGCAAGGCCCTCCAGGGCGCCGTGGACAACCTGATGATCGTCTCCGAGCCGTTCGCCGTGGCCTACGGCCTGGAGGCGCTGCTCCACACCATGATCATCGACATCGGCGCCGGCACCGCCGACTTCTGCGTGATGAACGGCCGCCTGCCCACCGAGGAGGACCAGCGGACCCTGCCCCAGGCCGGCGACTGGATCGACGAGCAGCTCTTCCGGCTCGTCCGCGACCGGCACCCCGAGGCGAAGGTCTCCATTCACATGGTTCGCGGCTGGAAGGAGGACGCCAGCTTCGTCGGATCTCCCAAAGGCTCGGTCATCGTCACCGCTCCGGTCAACGGCAAGCCGACCCAGATCGACATCACCCAGGAGATGCGGCAGGCCTGCGAGAGCATCCTGCCCCCCATGGTCGAGTCCATGCTCGAGCTCCTCTCCCGGGTGCAGCCCGAGTACCAGGAGCGCGTCCGCAACAACATCATCGTCTCCGGCGGCACCGGGCTCATCCGCGGGCTCGGACCCCGGCTGGAGCAGGAGCTGCAGGCCGTGGGCGGAGGCAAGGTCCGGATCGTCAAGGATCCGATCTTCATCGGCTCCGACGGCGGCCTTTCCATCGCCCTGGACGCCCCCGAATCGGATTGGGAGCGTCTGCCGGCGTGAGGTGTGGGGGGGACCGGTCCCTGGCCCGCCCGCCGGGCCACCGCGTCCCCCAGTCCAGCCATCAGAAACGCCCAGACCAGACCGAGGGACGCCGCCAGGAGGAACCCTCCCCAGGGGGCGTCCGCCAAAGTTGAGAGCGCCTCCGCCCTCTGCACGAGGTCGTCCCCCCGCAGCGCCTCCCGGAGCGCCGGGGCCTCCCAGGAAGGCAGGTTCGTCACGGCGATCGAGCCGATCTCGTAGGCGTCGCCGGTCAGGGAGAGGAAGGGCGCGAGAGCAAAGGGGAGGAGCGCGCCGAAGAGCAGCCCGTTGCGGCAGGCGGCGGCACGGCGCAGCCCCCAGACGCCCGGGAACAGGGTCAGCACGAACGGGCCGAGGTCCGTCGCCAGGTAGACCAGATCGCTCCCGCCGGTGTCGAAGCCCGAAAGCCGCCCCGCATAATCGCTCGCCGGGACCACGAACGGGAAGATCCCTTCCAGCAGAGCACCCCCGTAGATCGCATCGATCTCCAATCGCGTCACCTCCCCGCCTGCCAGCCGGCAGGCCGCCGCGTGCAGCAGCTCGTGCAGGGGGACGTAGACCCACCAGCCCGCGAGCAGACCGCACAACACGAGCGCCAGGCCGGTCCACCCGCGATCGAGGCAGCGGTCCAGGCCGTGGACCGTGTCGAGGAGGGGACGGAGCAATCCGCGGAGGGGGGAGCGCGCCACGGGTGATACTCTACGTGTCTTGGGAGGGGAAGTGGGCGTGCGAGAGCCCTGGATTCAGAGTTGGTTTTGTGATAAATCTTCGCAACAAATCACGGACCGTGCAGCCATGTCGGTACACCCTGAGGAGCGCCGGATCGCCGGCCTGTTGCGAGAGCTCATCGTCCAAAGTGGAACGACTCTGGAGATGGTGGAAAAATACCTCGGATGGAAGCCCGGTCGGCTCGCCGATCGTTTGGATGGGAAGGTGCGTTTGAGCTTCGAGGACGTCCTGGAGATCCTGCCGCTGCTGAACGCCACGCCGGCTGACTTTTTTGCCTGGCTCTACGGCTTCGATCCGAAGGAGGCCGTGGTCGCCGGCACCCTGGCTCAACAGGGGACAGACCGCCGCTTCGACTCCAGCCTGCGGGTGGTGAAGGATGCCGTCTCCCGGCGGGCGGCCTGGAAGCAGGAACGGTCTCAAGACAAGAAGCCTGACTGAGTAGGCCAAGCCTGCCTCGACAAAACCTTGCCGGGCTCGAAGCAGGGCTGCATCGGCGTGTGCAGAGGACCGATTTCCCGGAGCAACTGTTCTTCTTGCCCCAGTCGTAGTGAAAGCGAGTTGCATTCCCTTCGAGTTCCTTTGTTGCGGCATCGGTACGTGGGATCTCCAGAAGGCGGGACAGAACGGACCTCATCCCTTTTAGATCCCGAAAGGCCTGTAAACAGACAGGGCATTTGGCCGGCAGGTGGCGAACGATCAATGCGTTTCGTTCGGTTGTGCCAGGTCCGGGAGGCTGCTGGAGAAAGCCTTTGAGATCCTCCCGACGTAGAAGACGTCACAGGCGGCGGCAAGGGGACCGCCGCCGCCCTTCTTACGCTGTCGGCTGCTTCGGCAGCGGCTTGACGCGGGCGGTGAGGAACCGGATCAGCTCGAGAGCCTGGTGTTCCTGGCCGGCGATCTGCTGCAGTTGGAGCAGGGCGGCCAGAGCCTCGCGATCGACCCGGAGAGCCCGGAAGATCGGAATCGCTGCCGCCACCGTCTGCTTCAGATCCTCGCTCAGGCCCAGCTTGACGTAGATGGCTGCGAGGTCCAGAGAGATCAGCGCCGCCTCGTAGGCCAGATTCCGCTCCAGGAAACCCTTCCTTGCGTTGAGGAGGATCGTTTCCGCGGCGCGGAGGTGGCCGAGGTCGCGGAGCAATTGTCCCTCCTGCCAGGCGGCGCGCAGGAGGATCATGGGATCGTTGAACTCCCGGTACAACGTCCGGATCTCGGAGTAGAGAAGCAGGGCCTGCTCCGGTCTGTCGAGGGCGACATAGGCATGGATCAGGTTGTGGCAGGCAGCCAGCAGGAGATTCGGATCGTCTTCGTGGTCGATCAGGGGGATCGCACGATTCAGGGTTCGAATCGCGCTCTCCGGCTCACCGGCGTAGAGGTAGGCGATCGCCTTTTGGACCATCGTGCTGGCGAGCAGATGGGTCTCGCCGAGCTCGCGATAGGTCTGGCCCGCTTCCTCGGCCAGCTCGACCGCGGTGTCGTAGAGCCCTTGAGCCGAGCGGAGAGGCGTCCATCTCTCCAACAGGGTCGCGCGTAGCATGGGATCGCCCGTCCCCGCCTTGCGATAGCTCTCGGCGTTGATCAGGGCCTGCTCCGCCTCCCGCAGGCGCCCCTTGACGCGCAGGGCGTTCCCGAAGTGCCCCCAGGCCCGGGCTCGGAGGTCGGCGAGACGGAGCTCCTGGCCTGCCTGTTTCTGGGAGCACGCTTCCGCCGCCAGCCGCGCCAGGTCGGCCAAACGCAGCATCTCCTCCGGGTCGCGGTACCGCACGTCATGACTGCGGTCCATCAGGTCCCTGATGACCGCCGGGGTGGTGAATCGCGAATCGCTCTGGACCTTTGCGACTTGTTCGCTCGCGGGGAGAGCGGCAAGCTCGGCCCATAGCGTCTCGGGGCTCGCCCCGGCGGCCGGATCCGGGCTGAGGAGGGCGAAAACCGCCTGATCGGCCTTGGCGAAGGCGTTCCCGTAGTCGTACGCGTTCGCTCCGGACGACGCCTCTTTGTCCATGGATTCTCCCCCCGGCAGCAGGACGAGGCGCGCAAGGCGGCTGCCTTCCAATCCCATCTCGGCGAGACGATCCTTGCAGGTCTGGCATTCCGCCAGCAGGTGTCGGAGGATTTTCGCGTTCCGTGCAGATTTGCCCGGGCCGGACCTGCTCCGGAAAAAAGCTTTGAAATCTTCGAGACTCGGATGCGTCAAGGTCACGTTACACCTCCCAGGCAACATAAAGAAACAAGCGAGAATCGCGCAGAGGCCGCCCTGCCTATGGGTCGGGGCAGGGGCGCGGCCGGCCCATGGGGTCGATGCAGACCCCGTTGACCGACGTCTCGTTTTCAGCCTTGGTCATCGTGGACGGAGGGCCGCTCCGCTCCGGTTGCGGACGGTCCAGGTCAGCCCCTTCCAGGAATCGGCTCAGCCAGGCGAAGGTGGAGCCGAGCCAGTCGATCTCGGCCCTCATCCCGGCCCGAGGCGTCTCCCGTGGCGCGGCACTGCTGACAACCGGGAGGAACGTCGAAACGAGGATCAGAGCGATAACAAGGCGGGCATGGGGAATCTTCCGTTTCATGGCGCAAATCTCCTCTCCGTTTGTGCGGATCCCTCACACAACCTTCGGCAGGCCGATCGCGGCCCGCGAATATGAGCGACTGCATAACAGGCTTCTAAGGAGACAGGTGTCGGACCCCCCTGAAAGCGTGACAAGACTAAAGGACCAATTTCTAAGTCCTTCTATCCAAGTCGCGGGAGAGGGAGAGATTCGTGAGGGCACGGAGAACCCGGCGGCGACGGAGGGCCGCCGCCGGAGGACTGTCACTTCATCCGAGGGCGGCGAGCCAGGGGCTCGAGCTGGGCATTCAGGGTGCGGATGAGCTCCAGCGCCTGCTGCTCCTGGTCGGCCACCTGCTGGAGCTGCAGCAAGGCGCCCAGGGTTTCCCGCCTGACGCGCAGCGCCTGGAAGATCGGCACGGTTTCGGCCGCGGTCTGCCGGAGGTTTTCGGTGTCCCTGAGCTTGGCGTAAACGGCGGCGAGGTCCAGGGAGACGACGGCCACCTCGTACATCAGGCCCCGCTCGGTGAAGCCCATGCGGGCGCGGAGCAACGCCGACTCTGCCGCGCGCAGATGTCCCAGATCGCGCAGCAACTGCCCCTCCTGCCAACTCGCGCGGAGGAGGATCAGGTCGTCGCTGAACTCCCGGTAGAGCTCCTGGGTCTCGGAGTAAAGCGAAAGAGCCTGATCGGGCCGGTCGAGGTCGATGTAGCAGCGGATCAGGTTGTGGCAGGCCGCGAGCAGCAGGTGCGGGTCCACCTCGTGATCGATGAGCGGGATCGCCTGGTTCAGGATGCGGACGGCGCTCTCCGCCTCCCCGGAGTACAGGAACGCGATCGCTTCCTTGACCATGGTCCGCGCCAGCGCGTGGGTCTCGCCAAGCTGCCGGTGGATCTCCGCCGCCTTCTCGAGCAGCTCGATGGTGGTGTCGAAACGCCGCTGGAAGGTATGGAGGGACGCGACCTGCTCGTACAGGCGAGCCCGGACGACAGGATCGCCGGTCCCGGCTTCCAGATGCTGCAAAGCGGTCGTCATCGCCTCTTCCGCCTCCCGGAGCTGGCCGGCGACGCGCAGCGCGTTGCCGAAATGACCCCAGGCGCGAGCTCGCAGATCCGACAGCTTCGCGGGATCGCCGAGGGACTCGGGAGGGCAGCGGTCTGCGATGCTCTGCGCCAGGCGGGCCCAGTGGATCATCTCCTCCGGGTCCGCATACCGGGCCGCGTGCCCCCGGTCGATCACCAATTGGACGAGCTGCGGGCTGGCGAACCGGTCCTGCTCCTGGACCGCCTTGTCCTGCTCGGGGAATGAGATCCGGTCCAGCGCTGCGAGCAACTGCTCCGGCGGCTCGACCGGCACCGGCTCCGAAGCCAGGAAGCGCGTGACCGCAGTCTCCGCCCTCTCAAAGGCACTGTCGTAGTTATAGCCGTTCTGCGCCACCTTGGAGTCATCCCTCAGGCCGCTGAAGGCTCCCGGCAGGAAGACGAGGCGATCCAGCCGTTCGGGAGACCAGCCCATGACCTGGAGCTGGTCCCGGCAAACCGGGCAGCCGGCCAGGAGGTGACGAAGGATCCGGGCGTTGCGGACGGCATTGCCAGGGCGGGACGCGTCCCGGATGAAGCCTTTCAACTCCTCGACGGTGGGGTGATCTCGCAGCATACTGGTCCTCCCTCGAGACTGAATCAGAAATCAGAGGAGTCGCAACATCACGCTGGCGAGGGGCGGCGCGCTCGCCCCCCGCCAGCTCACGATATTAGATCGACTCGCAAGGCACTCGATTGCCATCCGGATCGATACAGGACCCGGTATGGGGGATGATCTTGATCGCCGGTCTCGTCAGGTCGTCCTTCCCCTTCGGCTGGACGCCCCGGTGTCCCGAACCCTGCCCCCCTTGCAGGATCGGCCGCTTGCCCCCCATGGTCAGCATGGCCCCGAGCCAGCTCGTGGGCACCTTAAAGGCCGGCGCTTTGGACGACTGGGCGCTGGCCGCTGGAATGCAGGCGAAGGTCAGGGCGAGGACGGTTGCGGCGACGACAAAGTTGCGGGAAAGCGAACGGTTCATAGCAACTCTCCTCCTCAAAACAGAGTTTCATCTCATCCTGGAACCTGGGCCCGGCGGGACCCTCAGTATCCACGGGTACAAACATCTTCTGCATAGAACCGGTTCTAGCGAACTAAGTGTCGGCATCTTGACAGACCGTGACACCAATGTGAATCCCGAGTGGCGGGAAAGATTCACCGGGCCTCTCCCCTCGGCCTCGTGGTCTCTCGGGCGCCGTGACCGCCCTGCGGACGGAACGTCGCCCGCGGGTCCCGGGAGGAGGCCGTGCCGGCGTGGACGACGGCGAAGCGCAGAGCGAGCGCCCCGGCGGTGCCGAGGAGGCCTCCTGCAATTTTCTTGCTCCGGGCCTTGCCAGGGAGGAGGGCGAGGGCGAGGCTCGCGGCCATCATCCCCTTCGCGGCCTGCCACAGCGCGCCGGACAGGCCCTCGCGAAGGGGCCTGTCCACCGGCTCCACCTTCGACGCCTCGCGCTCGACGGCCGCCATGGCCGCCAGGTCCACGACCTTGCCCGCGATTCCGAAGCGGTTCACGACCCTCTCCTCCCGAGGGGAGAGCGGCGGCAGGAGCCCGAACAGAGAGGCGAGCCCCGAGACGGACGTCCCGATGAACAGGTGGGGGAGGCTCCGCCGGGTGGCGTTCCACAGAGGGACCGCCGTGGTTCCGAGCAGCACCGCCGTATACCCGGAGAGCGGCAGCCCCAAGACCGCGGCGATGGCGCCGGCCGCATCCCCCAGACGGCCGAGGGCGCCGTTCCGGCTCGCGAGCAGGGCCGAGCCCATGGTGGCTGACGCGGCGCCCGCGAGGATCCACGACCCCACGCTCATCGCCGAGGTGGGGCGGAAGACGCGCAGCATGTGGAGAAACCGCTCCGGCCGGCCGAGGTCGACGATGAGGAGCACCGACCCGACCGCTCCGCCCAGGGCGGCCACCCAGCGGCAGCGGCGGACGAGACCCCGGAGCTCCTCGCCCCCGAGGGCCTGGGCCGTGGCCGCCAGCACCGCCGCCGCCCCGGCCGTGCCGCCTGCATAGAAATAGGCCGGGACGGCCCAGATCCAGACCGGCTTTTTGAGGACGGGCCGGTCGTAGTAGGTCGGGTCCTCCGCCCGATAGGACTCCGAGGGGAGGTCGCGCCAGATCCACGTCCGGGAAGGCCAGGCCTCACCGGTCGTCGCCACCCGTTGCTGCGACCCCTCGCCGGCCAGGAGGCCGATGGCGGGATCGACGTGCCGGCCCTCCCGATCCTCAGACATGGTCTTGCTCGTTTCTCCCCACCGACAGCACCGCCCCGATCGCCGCCGCGGCCATCCCCGCGACGGCCAGGGCCATGGCCCCCCAGGCCTGCCCGGCCGTTTTCGTGGGCGCCACCGGGTCCGGCGGCAGGTTGTAGACCTCCGGCCGGTCCACCAGCAGGAAAAAGGCGTTCAGGCCCTCCGTCCCCGGCTGGCCGGCCGCGTCGGCCCCATAGAGGTACGCCTCGGTGAGGCCGTGCTCGTGCAGGCGGGTCAGCCGCGCGCCGGCGTGGTCCTTGAGCTCGTCCAGGTCGCCGAAGAGGATGGAGTCCGTGGGGCAGGCCTTGGCGCAGGCGGGCTCCATCCCTCCCTTCAGCCGGTCGTAGCAGAGGGTGCACTTCCAGGCCCGGCCGTCGTCCTCCCGCCGGTCGATCACTCCGAACGGGCAGGAGACCACACAGTAGCCGCAGCCGTTGCAGACGTCCGGCTGCACGTAGACCGAGTCGAACTCCGTGCGGAGGATCGCCCCGGTCGGGCACGCCTCCAGGCACCCCGCCCGCTGGCAGTGCTTGCAGACGTCCGACATCAGGAGCCAGGAGAAGCTCCCGAGCCCCGTCTGCTGCCCGGAGAGAGGCACCGGCCGCTCGACGAAGGAGACGTGCCGCCAGGTGGAGGCCCCCAGGTGGCCCGTGTTGTCGTAGGACATGCCGGTGAAGTGAAACCCGTCGTCCGGGAGCTGGTTCCACTCCTTGCAGGCCACCTCGCAGGCCTTGCAGCCGATGCAGATCGTCGTGTCCGTGAAGAAGCCGACCGCTCCCATTCACGCCTCCTCGCGCGGTGTCGGCCGGGAGGTCCGCGGGTGGGCCACGTCGTGGCGGTCCACGGGCCGCGCCGCGACCGCCGGCAGGTCCCGCCGGTCGTCGCTGCCGAGGCGGGGGACGAGAGGGCCGCTCGTCACCACCCGCCGCCCGCGGCTCCGCCGGCCCGCCTGGATGGTCCCCGTCAGGGCCTTCGATTCCTGGATGGACACGTTCGGGTCTGCCACGAACCCGATCAGCTCGTTGGCGGCATCCCCCCGGGACCGCCCCTTCGAGCCCCAGTGATAGGGGAGGCCGATCTGGTGGATCGTCCGCCCCCTGATCCGCAGGGGCGGCACCCGCTCCGTGACGAGCACCCGGGCCTCGATCTCCCCCCGCGCCGTGGTGATCGTGGCCCAGCCGCCGTTCATGAGTCCCTTCTCCCGCGCCAGCTCCGGCGAGATCTCGCAGAACATCTCGGGCTGGAGCTCCGACAGCCACGTGAGCCACCGGGACATGGCCCCGGCCGTGTGGTGCTCGGTCAATCGATAGGTGGAGAGGACGTACGGGAACCGCGGGTCGCCCCACGCCCGGTGGTAGGGATTGTCCCGCCGCCGCCACTCCATCCGGGCCGGATTGCACTGCTGGCCGTAGAGAGGATTGGCGACGATCGATTCCTGGGGCTCGTAGTGGGTGGGGAGGGGGCCGTCCTGAAGGCCGTTCGGCGCGAAGAGCCAGCCCCGGCCGTCCGCCTGGAGGACGAACGGGTCGGCTCCGCCGATCGTGTCGAGCCCCTGGGCCCCGTCCGGCACCCGGTAGGACGGAGGACGCTCGAGGAGGAAGTCCGGCTCGTCCTCGCCCGTCCACCGCTTGTTTTCCTCGTCCCACCAGACGTACCGCTTGCGGTCCGACCAGGGCCGCCCCTCCGGGTCCGCCGAGGCGCGGTTGTAGAGAATGTGCCGGTTGACCGGCCAGGCCCACCCCCACTCCCGCGCCACCCAGCTCTGCTCCCGCCCCGGCTTCCTGCGCGCGGCCTGGTTCACCCCGTCTTTGTAGACGCCCGAGTAGATCCAGCACCCGCAGGCCGTGGAGCCGTCGTCCGCGAGCTCCGTGAAGCCGTCCACCGGAGCCCGGTCCGCCACGCGAAAGCCGCTGATCTCGGCGAGCACGGCCTCGGCCGAGGGCTCCTCGTGAGGTCCCTCCAGGGGGTAGTCCCACGTGAGGGCCAGGAGCCCCCGGTCCTTCGGATCCGTGGACCCCTTATATAAATGTCGCAGCCGCGTCCCCAGGTGCCAGGCGAAATGGAGCTCGCTCCGGCACTTCGCCGGCGGGTCCACGGCCTTGTGGCGCCACTGGAGGAGCCGGTGGGTGTTGGTGAAGGAGCCCTCCTTCTCGGTGTGGGCCGCGCAGGGGAAGAAGAAGACCTCTGTCCCGATCTCATCGGGCCGTACCTCGCCGCGCTCGATCTCCGGCGCGTCCCGCCAGAAGTCGGCGGTCTCCGTCACCGCGAAATCCCGGACCACCAACCAGTCGAGCTGGCGCATCGCCGCCCGATGAAGGGCGCCGTGCATGGAGCCCACCGTGGGGTTTTCGCCCATGACGAAGTAGCCCTTCACACCCCCGTCCGCCATGGCGGTCACCGTCGTCATGTGGGAGTGATCTCCCGAGATCAAGGGGAGGAACCCATACCCCCAGTCGTTGTCGGCCCGCGCCTCGTCACCGAACCAGGCCTTGAGCAGGGAGACGGCGTATTTCGCGAATTCCGTCCACCAACCGGCCTTGGCCTGGTTGGCCTCCAGGTACTCCGCGAAGGTCGAGTCCCGCCCGGCTTTCGGCATGGCGAGGTACCCCGGCAGGATGTCGTAGAGCGTGGGGATGTCCGTCGAGCCCTGGATCGAGGCGTGGCCTCGCAGGGCGAGGATGCCCCCGCCGGGCCGTCCGATGTTCCCCAGCAGGAGCTGAAGGATGGCCGCCGTGCGGATGGACTGGACGCCCACCGAGTGCTGCGTCCAGCCCACCGAGTAGCAGAAGGCGGAGGTCTTCTCCCTCCCCGAGTTGGCCGCGAGCGTCTCCGCCACCCGGAGGAACAGGTCCCGGGGGACGCCGCAGACCTCCTCGACCACCTCCGGCGTGTAGCGCGAAAAGTGGCGCTTCAAGATCTGGAACACGCACCGGGGATGCTGGAGCGTGACGTCGAAGCACTCCGCCCGGCTCTGGGTGCCCCGCTCCGAATAGGGCTGGCCGGTGTAGACCTCCTGGCCCTCCGAAGGCCCCACCTCCTCCCCCTCGTACTGCCACGAGGAAGGATCGTACCGGCCCTTGTCCAGGTCCCACCCGGAGAACAGGCCGTCCAGGTCCTCCGTATCCCGGAACTCCTCCGAGATCAGGACCGGGGCGTTCGTGTAGTGGACCACGTAGTCCTGGAAATACCGTTCGCCTTCGAGGACGTAGCGGATGATGCCGCCCAGGAACGCGATGTCGCTCCCGGCGCGGATCGGCACGTGGAGGTCCGCCACGGCGCTCGTCCGGGTGAAGCGCGGATCGACGTGGATGATCGTCGCTCCCCGCTCCTTGGCCGCCATCACCCAGCGGAACCCCACCGGGTGGCACTCGGCCATGTTGGACCCCTGGATCAGGATGCAGTCCGCGTTCTGGAGGTCCTGCTGGAACGTCGTGGCCCCGCCGCGGCCGAAGGAGGTCCCCAGACCGGGGACCGTGGAGCTGTGTCATATCCGGGCCTGGTTCTCGACCTGGACGACCCCCAGCGCCGTGTACAGCTTCTTGAGGAGGTAGTTCTCCTCGTTGTCCAGCGTGGCCCCGCCCAGGTGGGCGATCCCCATCGTCCGCCGCAGCGGGTTTCCCTCGGCGTCCGCCGCCTCCCAGGTCTCCTCCCGCGTCCGCTTCACCCGCTCGGCGACCCTGTCCATGGCCTCGTCCAGCGGGATGACCTCCCACTCCGTTCCGAACGGCCTTCTATAGAGGACGTTCTTCAACCGGTGCGAGCCCGTGACGAGTTGGAACGTCGCCGCGCCTTTGGGGCAGAGGCACCCCTCGGAGATGGGGGAGTCCGGGTCCCCCTCGATATCCGTGATCTTTTCGTCCTTGACGAACACGAGCTGGCCGCACCCCACTGCACAGTAGGGGCAGACGGACCGGACCACCCGGTCGGCCGTCCCGGTCCGGGGAGCGAGCTCCTCGCTCCGGGGAGACCGGGCGGTCTCTCCGAGCGCCATCCAGTCGCCGCGCCGGACCTGCTCGAGCACGGGCCAGCGTCGCAAGCCGGCGATCCATCTGGAGATGCTCATCGTCCCCCCTTTCGGGCTGTCTGTGTTGTATGGAAGGGTTGTGCCAAGACGGAACCAAGACGGAAGGGCGCTGGGAGAGGGGGGACAGGGGGTGAGAGCCCCGTCCTCCCCGGAGGACGTTTTCAGCTCTCCTCCCACCCCGTCCTCCCCTCCACGATTCC
>DASQEB010000224.1:0-9284 GCA_035633875.1 Thermoanaerobaculia bacterium | reverse complement strand
AGGATGCTTGATCGTGACGATCAGTTCCCAAGAGGTCCGCGTGACGTGTACGCGGAATCCAAGTGGAGTCAAGACATCGAAGAACCAGTCGGGTGGAGTGGATGGACGAGTCATGAGATGGCTGAACCTGGAACATGGCAGAAGATTCAGGATACCACGTTAAGCCAATCTGCCTTTACCGGAAATCGTGGCTCGGCACCGCCACCAGCTCCTTCAAGGACCAGAACTTCTCCCCCTTGACCGAGATCGTCCCGTCCCGCTTCTGGAGGATGCCCTCGACGACCAGGCCCGGCGACCCGACGATGAGCTTGCGGTGCTTCTGGAGGAGGTCCGGAGGGACCACGGCCTGGGACATGCCCGTCTCATCCTCCAGGGTGAGGAAGAGGAGCCCCTTGGCCGTGCCGGGGCGCTGGCGGACGATCACCGAGCCGGCGGTGCGGACCTTCACGCCGTCCTTCAGATGGCTCAGGCCGGCGGCGGTCGTCACTCCCTTTTTTGTGAGCTGCTCGCGCATGTAGGTGAGGGGGTGGGGGCCCAGGGTGAGCTGGACGCCGCCATAGTCCGCCATCGTCTCCTCGACCGGGGTCATCTCCGGGAGGGGCGAGGGCTCGGGATCGGGCAGGCGGTCGAGGAGGGGGCCGGCGGGCTTGCCGAGGCGGGCGACCTGCCAGAGGGCGGCGCGGCGGGTGAGGCCGAAGCTCGCGAGCGCCCCGACAGAGGCCAGGGTCTGGAGCTCGTCTTCATGCAGGCTGCAGCGGCGGACGAGGTCCTCGGCGTCGGCGAAGGGGGCCTTGGCCTGCTCGGCTTCGATGGCGAGCCCGGCCTTCCCCCGCAGTCCCTTGACGAACCGGAAGCCGAGCCGGATGGCGCCCACGGGCTGTCGACCGTCGAAGCGGTCCTCCCAGCGGCACATGTGGCCCGAGGTCTGGACGTCCACGGGCCGGATCTCGACGCCGTGGCGCTGGGCGTCCTTGACCAGGGTCGCCGGGTGGTAGAACCCCATGGGCCAGGCGTTCAGGAGCCCGAGGAAGAAGGCCGTGGGATGGTGGGCCTTGAGATACGCGCTTGCGTAGGCGATCAGCGCGAAGCTCGCGGCGTGGGACTCCGGGAAGCCGTACAGGGCGAAGGAGGTGATGGCCTGGACGATGTCGTCCTGGGCCTTGCCGGTGATCCCCCGCTCGGTCATGCCCCGGCGCAGCTTCTCCACGATGGCGTTCATCCGCTCGACCGACCGCTTGGAGCCCATGGCCCGGCGCAACTCCTCGGCCTCGCCGCCGGAAAAGCCCGCGGCCACCATGGCCACCCGCAGGAGCTGCTCCTGGAAGATGGGCACGCCCAGGGTCCGCTCCAGGATGGGCTCGAGACTCGGGTGCGGATACTCGACCTTCTGGCGGCCGTTCCTCCGCTCGAAGTAGGGATTGGCCAGGTTCCCCACGATCGGGCCGGGGCGGATGATCCCCACCTGGATCACGATGTCGTAGAACCGGGTGGGATGGTTGCGGGGGAGCGAGGCCATCTGGGCCCGGCTCTCCACCTGGAACACGCCCACGGTGTCCGCCTCCTGGAGCATCTTGTAGACCTTGGGATCGTCCGGCGGCAGGTGGGCGAGGTCCAGGCGGATTCCCTCCCGGGCCTTGATCGTGGGGACCATCTCCTCCAGCGCCGCGAGCATGCCGAGGCCGAGGAGGTCCACCTTGATGATCCCGAGGTCCGCGCAGTCGTCCTTGTCCCACTGGATGACGGTACGGCCCGGCATCGAGGCGGGCTCCAGGGGGACGACCTCGTCGAGCCGGCCGGCGGCGATCACCATGCCCCCGGTGTGCTGGCCCAGGTGGCGCGGCAGGTTGTGGATGCGCAGCCACAGGTCCGAGAACTTTTGGAGCCGCGGCTCCTCGGGGTCGAAGCCGGCCGCGGCGAGCTCGTTCTGGAAAGACTTTGGGTCTCCCCGGGAGATGTCGTAGCTCCAGGTGCCGAACTGGCGGGCGAGCTTGTCCACCTGCTCCTCGGAATAGCCGAAGACCTTGGCCACCTCGCGGGTGGCGGAGCGGTCGCGGTAGGTGATCACGGTCGCGGTCATGGCCGCGCCGTGGGGGCCGTAGCGCCGGTAGACGTACTGGATCACCTTTTCGCGCTGGTCGCCCGAGGGGAGGTCGAGATCGATGTCCGGCCACTCGCCCCGCTCCTCGGAGAGGAAGCGCTCGAAGAGGAGCTCCATCTTCACGGGGTCCACCGCGGTGATCGAGAGGGCATAGCAGACCGCGCTGTTGGCGGCCGAGCCCCGGCCCTGGGCGAGGATGCCCTCCTTCTGGCAAAACTGGACGATGTCCCAGACGATGAGGAAGTAGCCCGCGAGATCGAGCTTCTCGATCAGGTCCAGCTCCTTCTGGATCTGGGCCTGGGCCTTGGCCGTCAACGGCCGGAAGCGGGCCTTGGCCCCGTTCCAGGTGATGTGCCGGAGGAAGGAGGACGGGGTCTCCCCCGGCGGGAGCGGATACTCCGGGAACTTGTACCCGAGGTCGGCTAGGGTGAAGTCGAGCCGCCCGGCAAGCTCGGCCGAGGCCGTGAGGGCTTCGGGGAGATCGGGGAAGAGGCGGGCCATCTCCGCGGCGCTCTTGAAGTGCCGCTCCCGGTGGGCCGCCAGGAGCCGGCCCGCCTTGTCGAGCGTCGTGTGGTGGCGGATGGCGGTGAGCACGTCGTGGAGGGGCTTGTCCTCGGCCCGGGCGTAGCGCACACCGTTGGTGGCGAGGAGGGGGAGGCGGCTGCGCCGCGCAAGGTCGAGGAGAGCCTGGTTCCGGTGCTCCTCTTCCCGCAGGCGATGGCGCTGGAGCTCGACGTGGACCCGGCCGCCGAAGACCCCGGCCAGACGATCGAGCGCCTTGCGGGCGGCGTCGACACCGCCCTCGGCCAGGGCGCGGGCGAGCGGTCCCTCCTCGCCGCCGGTCAGGCACCGGAGGCCGGCGGCGTGCTCGGCCAGGAGATCCCAGGAGGACCGGGCCTCTCCCTTGGGGACGCCCCGGGCGGCGGCGGTCGCGAGCCGGCAGAGGTTGCGGTAGCCGGCGCGGCTCTCGGCGAGGACGGTCACCCGCGGCCCAGCCGGAGCGGGAGAGGCCGGCCCCTCCGGCTTCGGGTCGGGCAGCAGGCCCAGGGGACCGACGCGGGCGCTCCTCTCGTGCGGCCCGGGGACCTCCTCCAGGACGATCTCCGCCCCGACGATGGCCTTGATCCCCGCAGCCTTCGCGGCCTGGTAGAAACGCGGCGCGGCGTAGACGCCGTTGGTGTCCACCAGCGCCACCGCGGGCAATTCCAACGCCGCGGCCCGTTCCACAAGGTCTTCGGGGAGGGAGGCGCCGTCCAGGAACGAGAAGGCCGAGGCGGCGTGCAGCTCGGCGTACGGAGGAGGGGAAGAGCGGCGAGGGCGCGGACGGCGAGAGGGCTCCGGCGCGGGCTCGTAGGACCGTTCGCGAAGCTTCTCCTTCTGAGCCCCGGGGGGAGTCTCCAGGGATTCCCGGCTGGAGCCGAAGTCCTTGGAGGGGGTCCCGGGGAGGTCCAGCCACTTGCCCACCTCGCGGGGAGGAGGGGAGGGAAGCTCGTCCTTCTTCTTGCCCATCGGTGTTCCGTCCACCGCTGAGGCTAGGGGGTGAAGGGGCGTAAGTCAAGCGGAGGAGTGGTCGGCCCATAGCACAGATCGACGAGGAGCAATAGATCTTGCCGAGTCTCCCTTCGGCCGCTACAGTCTCGCCCGGCCTGGCCAATGCCGGCAGGCATCGTAGCAACCCACAGCACATCGATGAGAAAGGAAGTCCCCATGAAGAGAATGAAGCTGTTCGTCCTGGCTGCCGCCCTCACGGTGGGAGCCTTCGCCGCCGCCCCGAACGTCGAGGCGGACCCGTGCCCCAGCGAGGAGCCCGTCGCCTGCCCCCAGATCTACGCGCCGGTGATCTGCAACGACGGCGTGACCTATCCCAACCAGTGCTACGCCGACGCCGCCTGCGCCAAGGGCTGCAAGCGGGTTCCCATCTAGATGTGTGATTTCTGGATCAGGAGAGACGACATGAATCGCATCAAGCTGATCTCCAAGGTCACCCTGGCCTTCGCCCTCGCGGCGGGGACCTTGGTCGGCACCATCGAGGCCAAGCCGAAGCCGACCTGCCCGCAGGACATTCTTTGTCCGACCTACTACGATCCGGTCATCTGCAGCGACGGCAAGGTCTACAGCAACCAGTGCTTCGCGACCGCGGCCTGCGCCACGGGCTGCGTTCCGTACGGCGCCGCGCTCTAGCCGTGCCGGGGATACCGACCCCCGCCCCGGCTCGACGGGGTGGGGGTACGGATCAGCCAACCTTCACGGGCGTGAACGCCGGCGGGTCGCTGGCAGGGAAGGATTCGTACGACGCCTCGTCCACAAGGCTCTTGCGGTCTCTCACACCCGACTCAATGAGTCGCGCTCCCTCCGGCAGCGGCCATTCCCGGCCCTCGATCCGGATGGTCTCCCTGCGCTGGCTGAGGGGTCTCTGCCAGTCGTTTTCAACGCTCGCGGTGCTCAAGCCCAGCGCTCCGTAGACGGGGCAGAAGCCGGTCGCGGCGCGGAAGAGGAGCGCGGTGCCTCCCACGGCCAGGGCCGCCGAGGCGGGCGAGAGCCGATCCCCACGCCGCAGGGCCCATGCCAGCAGAGCGCCTCCCGCAAGTCCCGAGCCCAAGCGTTCGATGGTTGCGATGTTTCGTTCCATGGAGCACCTCCTCGCTGACACCAACCCGGGGTCGCAAGGCCTGTGCCAGCCAGGGCGCTCCAAGGAGCTACGCCGCGTTGGCGATCTGCCGGCGCCGCCTCTCCACCCAGGCCCGCGCCTCCTCCTCCGTGTCCACGAACTCCACCGGGTTCTGGGTGACGCCGCCCTTGAAGAGATTGACGGCGGTCAGCAGGAGCTTGGCCAGCACCCGCGCCCGCAGCGGGGTCTGGTAGATCACCGTGCCTCGCAAGGGGAGGACCTTGACCGTCTCCGACGCCTCCTTGCGCACCGCTGCCGGGATGTTCTCCAGCTCGGACAAGTCGATCATGTAGAACATGTGGTCGAGACCCTTGGCGAACTCGATGTGCGTCTGGTTGATCTCCCTGCACTCCGGGAGCTCGACGTCGCCCACGAGCTTCAGGTGGACGATGTCTGGGAGCTCCAGGCTGGTGCTGTGCCTTCCGATTTCGCGGACCTTGTCCATGTACGCTGCCTCCATCAAGAAAGATTCTCCGCCCCGCCTGCGGCGGGCGTTGCGCTCGGTACCGATTCGAAACGGGTTCAGAGTTGTAGAGAGTATAGCATTGAACAAAGAGGTGCTCAACAGTCGGGAGAAGGCCCCTCGAAGTCCGGCCTGGCGCTGCTATGCTCCGCCCATGGAGGAGGAAACGGGCATGACGGACCTGCGGTACCCGATCGGACCTTTCCGGATGGAAGGCGAGCCTGACGAGGCCTGGCGGCGCGAGCGGATCGCGGAGATCGAGCAGACTCCCGCCCGCCTCCGGGCGGCCATCGAGGGGCTCTCCCCCGAGCAGATGGACACTCCCTACCGCCCGGGCGGGTGGACGGTGCGCCAGCTTGTGCACCACGTGCCGGACAGCCACCTCAACGCCTACGTGCGCTTGAAGCTGGCGCTGACCGAGGACGAGCCCACGATCAAGCCCTACGAGGAGGCCTTGTGGGCGGAGCTGGCCGACTCCCGGGAGACGCCCCTGGAGGTCTCCCTCACTCTGCTGGAGACCGTCAACTATCGCATGGTCGTGCTCCTGCGAGCCCTGGGCTCCCAGGACTTCGCCCGGACCTTCCGGCACCCGGCCCACGGGGTCGTGAACCTCGACTGGCTCCTGGGAATATACGCCTGGCACGGCCGCCATCACGTGGCGCACGTCACGTCGTTGCGGGAGAGGATGGGGTGGTGAAAGGCGACGGCCGACCCCAGAGGCCGGCCGTCGACGGCGAGGCCTACTGCTCCTGTCCGCAGCCCGCGAGACAGTACTGCACCTGGTCCTCGCAGGAGATCAGGCAGGGGTTCTTGCTGCAGACCACCAGACACCGCCGGTAGCCGTTCCAGCAGTCCTCCTCGCACGTGGTCGCGGCGCTGTCGCTCGCGGGGAGCGCCAGGAAGGAAAGACTCATCGCCAACGCCATCAGCTTCACCTTGCGCATCGTCCACTCCTTTCAACAAGGAAAAAGGCCGGCCGGGGACACCCGGCCGGCCGGGAATTGCCGCTTACTGGGCGGCGCAGCCCTGGAGGCAGAACCGGAGCTGATCCTCGCAGGAGATCAGGCACGGATTCTCGCTGCAGATCTTCCGGCACCGGGCGTCGTTCTGGTAGCACTGGGCCTCGCACCGGCCAACGGCGACCGCCGCGTTCTGACCCTGGGACGCCACGAACGCCAGACCCATTGCGAACAAGGCAAGCTTCATCTTCCGCATTGTAGAACTCCTTCCTTCTGTGTTGGTTTGGGAACCCCCGCCGCCTTCTTGGAGAATCGTTGGAGGGCGTTGCGCCCGAACGGCGGCGGGCATGTCCGAGGGGGCGAACCCTAACAGATGGGTGGGGAAGGAGGAAGGCTTGACTTCCGGGAAACGGAACGGTCTGCCCGCCGAGCCCGGGGGAACCCTTTGCACGTCCCTTGCATCACCCCCCGCCGCTCCGCAACCGTGATCTGTGAGGGAGTGGAATCCTATGAAGATCTATCCCGGAAACCCGTTTCCGTTGGGCGCCACCTACGACGGCCGCTACGGCGGCAAGGGGACGAACTTTTCGATCTTTTCCGAGGTGGCGGAGCGCGTCCAGCTCTGCCTTTTCGACAAAGCGGGAGGTGAGACGCGGATCGACCTGCCCGAGGTCACCGCCTTCTGCTGGCACGGCTACCTGCCCGAGGTCGGACCCGGTCAGCGGTACGGCTTCCGGGTCCATGGTCCCTGGGAGCCTGCCGAGGGGCACCGCTGCAACCCCAACAAGCTCCTCCTCGATCCCTACGCCAAGGCCATCGAGGGCCAGGTGCAGTGGAACGAGGCGGTCTTTCCCTACCACTTCGGCAACCCGGACTCGAAGAACGACCTCGACAGCGCCCCCTTCTGCCCCAAATGCGTGGTCACCGACTCCTCCTTCGACTGGGGCGGCGACTGCCCGCCGCGCATCCGGGCCCATGAGACCGTCATCTACGAGGTTCACGTCAAGGGCTTCACGAAGCGGCACCCGGGAGTCCCTCCCGAGCTCCAGGGCACCTATGCCGGACTGACCCACCCGGCGGCCATCGCCCACCTGAAGCGGCTGGGGATCACCGCCGTCGAGCTCCTGCCGATCCACCACTTCGTCCACGACAGCCTCCTGCTCGAGCGCGGTCTGCGCAACTACTGGGGCTACAACTCCATCGGCTATCTCGCGCCCCACGACGAGTACGCGGCCGCGGGCGGGTTCGCGGGCGAGCAGGTGCAGGAATTCAAGCGCATGGTCAAGGCCCTGCACCAGGAGGGGATCGAGGTCATCCTCGACGTGGTCTACAACCACACCGCCGAGGGCAACCATATGGGGCCGGTGCTCTCCTTGAAGGGGATCGACAACGCCGCCTACTACCGCCTCGTGGAGGGAGACCGCCAGTACTACCTCGACTACACCGGCACGGGCAACAGCCTGAACATGCGCCATCCCCACGTCCTGCAGCTCATCATGGACTCCCTGCGCTACTGGGTCCTGGACATGCACGTGGACGGCTTCCGCTTCGACCTGGCCGCGACTCTGGCCCGGGAGCTCCACGACGTGGACCGCCTCTCGGCCTTCTTCGACATCATCCAGCAGGACCCCGTCATCAGCCAGGTCAAGCTCATCGCCGAGCCCTGGGACGTGGGGGAGGGCGGCTACCAGGTCGGCAACTTCCCGCCCCTGTGGTCCGAGTGGAACGGCAAGTACCGGGACCACGTCCGCGACTACTGGCGGGGGGCTGAGGGGACCTTGGACGAGTTCGCCTACCGCTTCACCGGCAGCTCCGATCTCTACGCCTTGACCGGCCGGCGCCCCTCGGCGAGCATCAACTTCGTCACCGCCCACGACGGCTTCACCCTGCGCGACCTCGTGTCCTACAACGAGAAGCACAACGAGGGCAACGGCGAAGGCAACAACGACGGCGAGAGCCACAACCGCTCCTGGAACCATGGCGTCGAGGGCCCGACGGACGACCCCGAGGTCAACGCCCTGCGGGCCCGGCAACAGCGGAACTTCCTGACCACTCTCTTCCTGTCGCAGGGCATCCCCATGCTATTGGGCGGCGACGAGATGGGCCGCACCCAGAAGGGCAACAACAACGCCTACTGCCAGGACAACGAGATCTCCTGGTTCGACTGGGAGCACGTGGACGAAACCCTCCTCGAGTTCACCTCCCGCCTCATCGCCTTCCGTCAGTCCCATCCCGTCTTCCGCCGCCGCCGCTGGTTCCTGGGCAGAGCCATCCACGGCGAGGGGGTCCGGGACATCGGCTGGTTCCGGCCGGACGGCGAGCTGATGAGCCACGAAGACTGGCCCCACGGCTTCGCCAAATCCTTGGGCGTCTTCCTAAACGGCGACGCCATCCCCAGCCGCAACGCGGAAGGCGAGGAGGTGAAGGACGACAGCTTCTACGTCCTCTTCAACGCCCACCACGAGCCCCTCCCCTTCCGCCTCCCCGACCGTCCCGGCTGGGGAGACCGGTGGATCAAGGTGCTGGCTACCGACGAGCCCCTGCCGGAAAAGGGGAGCGAGGTCTTCGAGGCCGGCGGCGAGGTAACGGTCGAGGGGCGGGCGGTGGTGGTGCTGCGGCGGGTGGAGGGGTAGGGGAAGAGCTCTCTTCTCGCCCCCCAGGGCGACGTTCGGTTAGCCCAGGGTGGAAACCCTGGGCGACGAAGGCCGGCATCGGTGCGCCCGGCGTGTCCGGTACGCCCGGCGTGTGCGGTACGCCCGGCGTTGTCCGGTGCGCCCGTGGTCGTTGCGCCCAGCGTCGGTGCACCCAGGGTGCGACGAAGGCCGAACGTCGTGTGTCCAGGCGCGACGAAGGCCGGCGTCGGTACGCCCTGCGTGTCCGGTTACGCCCGGCGTTGTCCGTTGCGCCCGGCGTTGTCCGTTGCGCCCGGCGTGTCCTGTTACGCCCTGCGTGTCCGGTGCGCCCCAGAGAGCCCAGGGTTTCCACCCTGGGCTCTCCAGACGTCGCCCTGGGGGCGAAAAGGGAGGGGTCTGCCTCAGCCGGCCAGCCCGGCAAGGATGCCGGCGTCCCCAGTCTCCCCCGCTCGTGTCTCATCTT
>DASQEB010000223.1:0-3110 GCA_035633875.1 Thermoanaerobaculia bacterium | reverse complement strand
GCCACATAGGGCCGCCCCTATGTCTAGGTTGACGCCGTACTAGCCTAGCTCGAGCCGAGAATCCGGACTTCGTCGGAGAGCTCGGTCTCCGTGTCCTCCGAGCCTTCCTCCGCGCCCTCCTCGGAGAAGCGGATCTTCACGGTGTGGGTCTCGCCCGGCGCGGGATCGTCCAGGCTGGCGAAGGCTTCGCTCTTGGCGAAGCGGACCACGATCTGCTTGCCGACGCGGCGAACGTCCAGCGGCTCGACGGGATCGGCTTCACGATCGTCTCCCACCAGCACGATGGAGTCGAGGTCGATGTCCGCGAGGCCCTCGCCGCGGATGAAGGCGTGGACCTGGCCGGCGCTGTTGCGCCAGTTCATGTTCCAGCCGCCCGGCTTGATCTCGAGAGTGCGGTCGTCTTCCTCTTCGTCCCCTCCGTCGTCATCGTCGTCGCCGCCGGTGCTGGGACCGACGGTACGGATCTTCACGGTGAGCTCCTTGGTCTCTTCGCCGACCCTGAAGCGCAGGGTCACGTCGTGGGTCTCGCCGGTGTCGGCCTCGCCGAGCAGCTCGAAGGCGTCGGACTTGAAGAAGTGGGCGACGAACTGGCCTCCGGCGATGCGGACCCTGGTCGGAGGTAGCGAGCCCCCCTCCGCGACGAGCTCGACGGAGCCAGTGTCGATCTTGGTGGCGTCCTTGCCGCGGACGAAGGCCTGGACCGTGCCCTCCGTGTGGACCCAGTTCGTGTTCCAGGTCGCGGGCTGGATGTCGAGCTTCAACTCGCTGCCACGGCCGCCACCCCCGTTGCCGCCACCATTCCCTCCGCCGCCGTTGCCGCCACCGTTGCCATTGCCATTGCCGTTGCCGTTGGGTTTGCCGTTCCCATTGCCATTGCCATTGCCGTTCCCGCCTCGTGCCAGGGTGACGATCGGCTTCTCCAGGGGCAGAGCCGGGCGGCTGGTCGCGGCCGGTCCCGTTCCCTGGGTCCCGGCGAGCCGGATCCGGGCGGCGGGGCGGAGGTCGTCCGCCAATTCCTCGATCGCGGGAGCATCCTGCCCGGCTGTGGCGGTCACCGCCGCCTTGGGCTGCTCGAGCGGGATGGGTTCGGTGGGGGTGTGGGCGCCGTCACTACAGCCGACGGCCAAAAGAGGTAGGACAAACAGCCAGGACTGCAACCGAAGTACGGCAGCTCTGAAGGTCATGGCAGCCTCCTGAAAGAGATCAACTATATTCAATTATGGCTATTAACGGCAAGAGCGCGCAAGCCGCAGTGCGGCAGGGAACCTACGGCCGGATCACGACCTTCAGGGCTTCGCGCCGGCGCATGCTTCGGAGGGCGTCCTCGAGTTCGGCGAGGGGGCGCTCGGCGGAGAGCAGGGCTTCGGGGTGGAGCCGGCCGCTCGCCAGGAGGTCCAGGGCGCGGCGGAAGGTGGCGGGGCGGTGGTGGTAGGCGCTCTTGACCGTGATTTCCGAGTAGTGGAGGCGGTGGGTGTCGAGGGGCACGGTGGTGCCCGGAGGGCAGCCGCCGAAGAGCTGGACGAGGCCGCCGGGGCGGACGGAGGCGAGGGCGTCCTGCCAGGCGGCGGGGGAGCCGGTGGCCTCGATGGCGACGTCGAAGCCGTCGCCGGTCCGGGAGAGCCGGCAGAGGCGGAAGGCCTCGCCCCCCTCGCGGCCCACCTGGACGGCCTCGTCCGCCCCCACGCTCCGTCCCACCTCCAGCCGCGGGGGGTTGGGGTCGGCGAGCACGATGTGGTGCTCCCCCGCGGCGGGGAAGTCGATGGGGGAGTTGGCGAGGACGTCCACGAAGAGGAGGCCGATGGGGCCGCCGCCATAGACGACGATCTCCGAGGCTCGCTCCAGGGCCGAGGTCTCGAGCCCGTGGAGCACGCAGGCGAGGGGCTCGGCCAGGGCCGCGATCTCGAAGGGGAGGTCGTCCGGCAGTGGATACGTGCTCTCCTCGGCGAAACGCCGGGGGACGAGGACGTGCTCCGAGAAGGCGCCGTTCAGGTAGTGGAGGTCGGCGCAGAGGTTCTCCCGGCCGCGGGAGCACCACTCGCAGATCCCGCACGGGGCAGAATTGGCGACCACGACGCGGTCCCCGGTCCGCCAGCGCTCGACTTCCGGTCCCACGGCGAGGACGGTGCCGGCCATCTCGTGGCCGAAGGGGGTGGGGGTCCTGAGCATCCGTGGATGGCCGCCGCGGCGGAAGACCTTGACGTCGGTACCGCAGGTTGTGGCGGCGCCGATGCGGACCAGGAGCTCGCCGGGGCCTGGAGCGGGGACGGGGACGTCCCGCAGCTCCAGCTTCTCCGGACCGAGCAGGAAGGCGGTCCACTGACGGTCGGGCAGGATCAGGGCCGTTCCTCGTCCGGCGTGAGCAGCACCTTGAGGGCCCGCTGCTCCCGCGCGAGGGCGACGGCCTCGTCGAAGCGGGAGAGCGGCAGGCGGTGGGTGACCAGGGGGGATGGATCGAACCGCCGGGTGGCGAGGAGACGGAAGACCTCCCGCTGGTCGGCCGGAGTGCTCGAGTAGGTGCCGAGGAGCCGCCGCTCGGCCTTGAAGAAGGCGTTGAGGTCGAAGCCCGCCCGCTCGCTTTCTCCGGCGTGGGCGAAAAGAACGACGGCGCCGCCGGGCCGGCCGATCTCCAGCGCCTCCTCCAGAGGGCCGGGGCCACCGACCGTGTCGAACACCACGTCCGCCCCCAGGCCGCCGGAGAGGCCGCGCACGGCCTCGCGGATCTCCCGCCCCGGCGGGGCGACGGCGTCCGCGCCCAGGCGCCGCGCCAGGTCCAGCCGGTCCGGGAGAGGGTCGGAGACGGCCACCCGGAGGGTGGGATGGACCGCCTTCAGGACGAGGAGGTGGAGGAGACCCATGCTGCCGCCCCCCAGCACCACTTCGCCGCCGGGCGCCGGGCCGGGCACGGCGGTTTCGACCAAGCGGGCGTGCCGGAGGCCGCGGAGCACGCAGGCGGCGGGCTCGAGGAAGACGGCGGCCTCGTCCGCCAGGTGGGGCGGCAGGCCGAATGCCGCCTCGCGCACGGCTCGCTCCGCCACGAGGACGTGCTCGCTGAACCCCCCCGGGGACAGCAGGTTCTCCCGGAAGGCCGGGCACAGGGGCTCGCTTCCACG
>DASQEB010000222.1:0-3891 GCA_035633875.1 Thermoanaerobaculia bacterium | reverse complement strand
GCCCTCGACCTCCTCCTCGGCAGCCGGTCGCTCGTGGTCGGCCAGGAGAATGGGGCCCTGAGCGTCTGGTTCGCGGTCCGCCAGCCGGACGAGAGCTTCCAGCTCACCCGGATCCGGGATTTCCCGTCCCACCCCGGGGCGATCCGGCTGATCGCGCCCTCGCAGCGCGACAAGGGCTTCCTCGCCCTGGGCGGCGGCCGTCTGGGCCTCTACTACTCCACCTCGCACCGCACGCTGTGGACGGGACCGGCTCCCCTGGAGAGAGGCACGGCGCTCTTCTACACGCCGAAGGCGGACGGCGCCTATCTCGCGGCCGGGGACAAGCTCGCGGCCCTCGACATCCGCAACCCGCACCCGGAGGTGACCTGGAAGGCTCTGTTCGGCAAGGCCTGGTACGAAGGGTACGACAGCCCCGAGTACGTCTGGCAGTCGAGCGGCGGCACGGACGACTTCGAGCCCAAGCTCTCGATGACGCCGCTGCTCGTGGGGACGCTCAAGGGGACCTTCTATTCGCTCCTTCTGGCGATCCCGCTGGGGGTCCTGGGAGCGATGTACACCTCCCAGTTCATGCACCCGGTCTACAAGCGGTGGCTCAAACCCATGATCGAAATCATGGCCTCGCTGCCGAGCGTGGTGCTGGGCTTCCTCGCCGGCCTGTGGCTCGCGCCCCGGATCGAGAAGGCGGTGCCGGCGCTGGCGCTGATGCTCGCCGTGCTGCCGCTGCTCGTCCTGCTCGGCGGCTTCCTGTGGAACCGGCTGCCGCGAACGTTTCGGGGGCGCTTCCCCCTCGGCACCGAGGCCGTCCTGTTCGTGTTCGTGCTGGCCCTTGGCATCTGGCTCTGCTTCGAGCTGTCGCCCGGATTCGAGCGGCTCGCCTTCGGGGGTAACTTCCAGTCCTGGCTGCTCGCGACGACGGGGCTCAACTACGACCAGAGAAACGCGGTGGTCGTGGGACTCGCCATGGGTTTCGCGGTGATCCCGATCATCTTCGCCATCGCCGAGGACGCCTTCTCGAACGTGCCGGCGAACCTGGTGGCCGGCTCCCTCGCGCTGGGGGCCGACCGCTGGCAGACGGTCACGCGGGTGGTGCTTCCCACGGCCTCGCCGGGCATCTTCTCGGCCGTCATGATCGGCTTCGGCCGCGCCGTGGGCGAGACGATGATCGTGCTGATGGCGACCGGCAACACGCCGATCATGGACTGGAACCCCTTCAACGGCTTCCGCACGCTCTCGGCCAACATCGCGGTGGAGATCCCGGAAGCGCCGGTGGGGGGGACGCTCTACCGGGCGCTGTTCCTCGCCGCCCTGCTGCTGTTCATCGTGACCTTTGTCATCAACACGGTGGCGGAGCTCGTACGCCAGAGGCTGCGCGAGCGGTATTCACAGCTCTGATCCAGGGAGTCGACCCGGCATGGCCCTGACCCATCCGAAGCACGCTTCCAAAGCCGTTGCCGTGGACCGCCCGGCCGCGGCCGAGACGTCCACGCGGGGCCGCGCCCGGGACGTCCGGAGGGCATCGCTCTGGAGCGCCCGGCGGCGCTCGGAGGTCGTGGGCCAGGCGCTCACCTGGCTCTGCGGCGGCGCGCTCGCCTTCAACCTCCTGCTGGTCATCGCCATCCTCCTCCTGCTGCTGTACAACGGCATGGGCTACTTCTGGCAGCGGGACCTCGTGCAGCTCGAGCTGAAAGACGGCCGCAAGGTCCTGGGCGAGATCTGGGAGGTCGAGCAGGCCGCAGCGGTCACCGGGGCCGAGGCCACGGCCGCCATCGACCGCATTCGCATGAAGATCGGCAACCGCGACGTCGAGGGCCTCGACTTCGCCTGGATCGACAGCAAGGACATCGCCCGGCGGACCCTCCCGCAGGGAGCCGTGATGCTGGAGCGGCTCGAGTGGGGCAACTTCTACGGCTTCCTCGGTGAGCTGCGCCAGAACGGAGCCGTGATCGCCCGCGGCCCCGAAGCCGTGTGGAAGGCCTTCCAGCCCCTCCACGAGAAGAAGGTGGCCCTCCGGGAGGAGATCCGGGACCTGGAGAAGGGCGCGATCGGCGACATCAACTACGAGATCGAGTCGCTGCGCCTCGACCGCCGCAAGCTTGAGCTCGAGCGGGACCTGCCGGCCGCCGAGCGCATGCGCCGGAGCGAGGAGATCGACCGCGAGCTTGGGCGACGGGAGGCCGAGTACCAGAGACTCGCCGAGCGGCTGTTCACGATGCGCGAGGAGCTGCTGGCCGAGACGCTCGTCCTGCGCACGGCGGGCGGCGAGACCAAGGAGATGCCGGTGGGCGCCATCGTCCACGCCCTCCAGCCCAACCGCATGGGCCTGCTCGACAAGCTCGGGCTCTACCTGTCGCGGATCTGGGAGTTCATTGCCGACGACCCCAGGGAATCCAACACCGAGGGCGGCATCTTCCCGGCGATCTTCGGCACGGTGATGATGGTGTTCATCATGTCCTTCGCGGTGGCCCCCCTGGGGGTGCTCGCGGCGCTCTACCTGCGCGAGTACGCCAGGCAGGGGCCGCTGGTGCGGATGGTGCGCATCGCGGTCAACAACCTAGCGGGGGTGCCGTCGATCGTCTTCGGCGTGTTCGGCCTCGGCTTCTTCGTCTACCTGATCGGCGGCTCGATCGACCGGCTCTTCTACCCCGAGTCCCTGCCGGCTCCGACCTTCGGGACCGGCGGCATCCTGTGGGCGAGCCTGACGCTCGCGCTGCTCACCGTGCCGGTGGTGATCGTGGCCGCGGAGGAGGGCCTGGCGGCGGTGCCCCGCATCGTGCGCGAGGGGTCGCTCGCCCTGGGCGCCACGAAGTTCGAGACCATCCGCCGCGTGGTGCTCCCGGCGGCGGCGCCGGGCATCCTCACCGGCATGATCCTGGCCATGGCCCGGGCGGCCGGCGAGGTGGCGCCGCTGATGATCGTGGGCATGGTCAAGCTCGCCCCCGCCCTGCCGGTCGACGGCAACCCGCCGTTCGTCCACCTGGAACGGAAGTTCATGCACCTGGGCTTCCACATCTACGACGTGGGCTTCCAGAGCCCGAACGTGGAGGCGACCACGCCGCTCGTGTTCGCCACCGCCCTGCTCCTCATCGTGGTCGTGACGGTCATGAACCTGGTGGCCATCGCCCTGCGCAACCACCTCCGGCGCAAGTACGCCGGCAGCGCGGTCTAGGAAGGAATCCGATGATCAACACCGACTCCCGCCCCAACGCCATCCCTGAGGCCCCGGTCCGGGCCCAGGCGTCCGCCGGCGACGACCCGGCGCTCAACCCGAGGATCGACAACCCGATCCTGGAGATCGACGGCCTTTCGCTCTGGTACGGTGAGAAGCGGGCCCTGAAGGAGATCTCGCTCAGGATCCCGGAGAAGCAGATCACGGCCTTCATCGGCCCCTCGGGCTGCGGCAAGTCGACCCTGCTGCGCTGCATCAACCGGTTGAACGACCTGATCGACGGCGTGCGGACCGAGGGCGACATCCGCTTCCAGGGCGACAGCATCTACGACCCCAGGGAGGACATCAACGCGCTGCGCAAGCGGATCGGGATGGTGTTCCAGAAGTCGAACCCGTTCCCCAAGTCGATCTACGAGAACGTGGCCTACGGCTGCCGCATCCAGGGGATCAACAAGAAGCGGGACCTGGACGAGATCGTGGAGAAGAGCCTGCGCGGCGCGGCCCTCTGGGACGAGGTCAAGGACCGGCTGGAGGACAGCGCCCTGGGCCTTTCGGGAGGTCAGCAGCAGCGGCTGTGCATTGCCCGGGCGATCGCGGTCGAGCCCGAGGTGATCCTCTTGGACGAGCCCTGCTCGGCCCTGGACCCCATCGCCACGGCCCGGATCGAGGAGCTGATCGATGAGCTGCGCAACCAGTACTGCATCGTCATCGTCACCCACTCGATG
>DASQEB010000221.1:0-8526 GCA_035633875.1 Thermoanaerobaculia bacterium | reverse complement strand
ACCCCTGTCAACGCTTCACCCCCGACCTCACGATCGACGGCGCATGACTCGGGGCCGGTGTGGACCGCTACTCCTTCACCGTAAGGCTCTTTCATCCTCAACACCTCGCCGGTTTGACCGGCGCACGAGCCAGCCATGTTTTCGGCCGCCGGAATCGGCACCGAAAACGGCCAAGATGCTCCCGTTGGTCGCATCTGCCGACGGCAATGCGTGCAGGTGCCCCGCTTCGCATTCCCGTACATGTGGCGCCTGGCACCGGCCCAACTACTGCCACGCTGGCAGCGTCCGATACCCGGAGGGGCAACCGGCAAGGAGCCGCGGCGCAAAAGGCAAGACGGGGCGGTGGTCGGCGATCTTTCTGGCCACCCCGCCCCGGCCGGGAATCGCTTCGGTTGCGATCGAGCGGCTGGAGTTGGGAATATCGGTGAACCTCCAGCCGTTCTGCGGGGATGTGTTCGCAGTCGTTGCCTGCATGAGAAGGTACTGAAGCGTCTTGCGCCACACACGGCAAGGGAGATCCGATTTTCTTAGCATTTTTGCCTTCCGTTTGAAGGCGCGGGATCGGTCTGTCCTCTCGGAAATGAAAGATCGTTTAGAAATCCAACGCTGATTTTATGAAACCAGCTATTGACAGATCGCGCCGCATGGCCTAATATCCGCGGTCCTCCCTTGGGGAGGTCTGTTGGAATGGGCCGGTGGCAGTTCGAAACCGGACAGGGGGGTCCTGTCGTCTCTACGCCGAAGCACGGGAGATCATCATGGAAGAGATGCACAGCGCTCGATCGCGACCAACCCAGGAGAACGTGCTGGCAGTGGTCGGCAATACTCCTCTGGTGCGGCTCCAAAAATACCTGCCGGGCACGGACGTAAACCTTTTCGCCAAGCTGGAGATGCTCAATCCCGGAGGGAGCATCAAGGACCGGCCCGCCACCATGATCCTGGAGAACGCCCTGCGGTCGGGGGCAATCAATTCTGAAACAGTGATCGTGGAGTCGAGCTCGGGGAACATGGGGATCGGCTTGGCGCAGGCGTGCCGGTACTACGGCCTGCGATTCGTCTGTGTGGTGGATCCCCGCACGGCGGAACAGAACCTCCAGCTCCTCCGCGTCTACGGGGCCGATGTCGATTACGTCGACCAGCCCGATCCGGTGACAGGGGAGTTTCTGCAAGCGAGGATCAATCGCGTCCGCATTCTCCTTCAAGAGATCGAGAACTCCTTCTGGCCCAATCAATACGAAAATCTGAACAATCCGGGTACGCACTATCGCACTACGATGCGAGAGATCGCCGAGACTCTGAAAGGACAAGTCGACTACTTGTTCGTGGCAACGAGCACTTGCGGCACGATCCGGGGGTGCGCCGAATATGTGCACGACCATGGATTGCGGACGCGCATCGTGGCGGTTGACGCGGTCGGCAGCCTGATCTTCAGCAATGTGAAAGCCAAGCGGATGGTCCCCGGGATCGGTGCGGGAGTCAAACCACCTCTCAGCGCACCGTCGCTCATCGACGAGGTCGTCCATGTCAACGATCTCGAGTGCGTGACCGGTTGCCGGCGGCTAGTGTCGCGTGAGGCCGTCCTGGCGGGAGGCTCCTCGGGTGGCATCCTGTCGGCCATTGAAAAGATGCTGGACCGTCTGCCGCTTGGCGCGACCTGCGTTGCGATCCTTCCCGATCGCGGCGAGCGCTATCTGGATACCATCTACTCCGACGAATGGGTCCAGCACCATTTCGGACACGTCGACCACCTGTGGAGGAGCCCGGCCGAGATCTCTGTCGAGCCTGTCGAAGCGGCGTTCCTTTAAGACTACGGGAGATCGGATCTCCCGCTCATCAACGAGGTAAGGCAACATGGATAGTCTGAAAAACCGCGATTTTCTCGGATTGAAAGATTTCAAGGCGGCCGAGCTGGAGCACCTTCTGGAACTCGCCGCTGCGATGAAGGCCGGCCAGGATCGGACCCGTTATCTCGAGGGGAAGACCCTCGGGACGCTCTTCACCGTACCCTCTACACGCACCCGGATCTCGTTTCAGGTGGCAGCCCGCCAGTTGGGAGCCTACGCCGACCACTACTCTCCGGCGGAGCTCCAGATGAGCAACAACGAGAGTCTGATCGACACCGCCGCCGTGATGAGCCGCTATCTCGACGCCATCGTCGTGCGCCTGTACGACATGAGCGCCTACGGCCAGGGCCGGCAGAGCCTGCTGACCATGGCCGAGCACTCGGCGAAGCCCGTGGTCAATGCCCTGGATGACAAGGAGCACCCCTGCCAGGTGATGGCCGACTTCCTGACCTTGAAAGAGCGCTTCGGCGCCGACTACAAGAAGAAGAAGGTCGTCTTCACCTGGGCCTATGCCAAGCGCCAGAAATCGCCCGGGGTGACCCACTCGATCATGACCGCCGCCGGCCTGCTCGGGGCGAACCTAACTGTCGCCTTCCCCCCGGGGTTCGAGCCGGACGAGGAATACACGGCGTTCGCTCTCGAAGCCGCGCGGCGGTCCGGCGGCCGGATCGAGTTCTCCCACGACCTCAACGAGGCCTGCGAGGGAGCGGACGTGATCTATGCCAAAAGCTGGAAGAGCCTCCGCAGCACGACCGAGCGGGATCGCGAGCTGCGGGAGCGGGCGCGCCCGGATTGGTGCGTCTCCCAGAGCCACTTCGACCGTGCCAACCCTGGCGCCGTGTTTATGGACTGCATGCCCCTGATCCGGGGCGACGAAGCCACCGCCGACGTGGTCGACGGCCCGCAGTCCATTCGCTACGACGAGGCGGAGAACCGCCTGCACATCCAGAAGGCGATCCTGGCGAGCATTCTTCAGTAGCCGTCGCAGCAGATCCGCTTCGAAGTCTTTCGCAGGACCCCGATCCCACCCGCCGTGGTGGATCAAAAGGAGACGACTCTTGTCTGAAAGAGCTTTTGCCGAAACCGTTCCCGGCCGGCCGGCCGGCTTCAAGCGCCGGGCCGTCAGTGTGTCGTCCGATGCCCTGATCAAGACCCGTCTTCTCGATCCGGCGAGCGAGCTCCCCCTGGTGATCGAGCCCGCCGGGCCGTCCATGGATCTGAGCGCCTGGGTGGCGGGCAACCGGGACTTCGTCGAGACAGCTCTGCGGCGTCACGGCGGCATCCTCTTCAGCGGCTTCGGCCTGCGCGGCCCCGCCGGCCTCGAGGAGATCATCCGGGCCCTGTGCGGCGAGGCGCTGGAGTACCGCGAGCGCTCGTCGCCGCGGCATTCGGTGGCGGGGCGGGTCTACACCTCGACCGACTATCCGCCGGCCTATCCGATCTTCCTGCACAACGAGAACTCGTACCAGAAGACCTGGCCGCTGAAGATCTTCTTCCTCTGCGAGACCCCATCCGAGACCGGGGGCGAGACTCCCATTGCCGACTGCCGGCGCGTCCTGGCGCAGATCGATCAAAAGATCCGCGACCGCTTCGTGGAGAAGGGGTGGATGTACGTCCGCAACTTCGGCGACGGCTTCGGCCTCGACTGGCAGGAGGTCTTCCAGACCTCGGACCGCGCCCAGGTGGAGGAGCACTGCCGCCGCAGCGGCATCGAGGTGGAGTGGCGCGAGGGCGGCCGGCTGCGGACCCGGGCGGTGCGGCCGGCGATGACCCGGCACCCGCGCACCGGCGAGGACGTGTGGTTCAACCACGCCACCTTCTTCCACGTCTCGACCCTGGTGCCGGAGGTGCGAGAAGAGCTGCTGCGGGAGTTCGCCGAGAGCGACCTGCCCACCAACACCTACTACGGCGACGGCTCGCCCATCGAGCCGGAGGTGCTCGACCACCTGCGCGAGGCCTACCGCGCCGCAACGGTCGCGTTCCCGTGGCAGCAGGGGGACCTCCTGCTGCTCGACAACATGCTCGTCGCCCATGCCCGCGCCCCCTACACCGGCTCCCGCAAGGTGCTGGTGGGCATGGCCGAGCCGACTAGCAGGGAGCAGGTCTGAGACGATGATCGCCGACCGCGTGAAGCCGAGCGAGTGCCAGGACCTAGTGGCGCTGCTGCGCCAGCGGGCCCAGGACCGTCCGGACGTCGGCTTCACCTTCCTGCACGACGGGGAGGCGCAGGCCGAGGAGCTTTCGTACGCCGCCCTCGACCGCCGCGCCCGCTCCATCGCCGCCCTCCTGCGGGAAGCCGGGGCCGAGGGGGAGCGGGTGCTCCTCCTCCTCCCCCACGGGCTCGACTTCATCGCCGCCTTCTTCGGCTGCCTCTACGCCCGGGCGGTGGCGGTGCCGGCCTATCCGCCGCGCCTCAACCGCCCCGACCTGCGCCTGCGGGCGATCGCCGACGACTGCCGGCCGCGGGCGGTGCTGACCACCGCCGCCACCCTGGCCCGCGCCGCCACCCTGAAGGAGCACATCCCCGCCCTGGCCGGGTCCGCCTGGCTGGCGGCGGACGCGGCGGACGTCGTGGAGCCGCTGTGGGACGTCACCGAGCCGGGCGCCGGCGCGCTCGCCTTCCTCCAGTACACCTCCGGCTCCACCGGCATCCCGAAGGGGGTGATGGTCAGCCACGGCAACCTCCTCCACAACGAAGAGATGATCCGCCAGGCCTTCGGCAACACGGCGGACTCGGTGATCGCGGGCTGGCTGCCGCTGTTCCACGACATGGGGCTGATCGGCAACGTTCTGCAGCCGCTCTACCTCGGCGCCCCGTGCGTCCTGATGTCGCCCACGTCGTTCCTGCAGCGGCCGATGCGCTGGCTGCGGGCGATCAGCCGCTACCGCGCTACCACCAGCGGCGGCCCGGACTTCGCCTACCTGCTCTGCGCCCGCCGGGCCACCGAGGCGGACGTGGCGGACCTCGACCTCTCCTCCTGGGAGGTGGCCTTCAGCGGCGCTGAGCCGGTCCGCACCGAGACCCTGGAACAGTTCGCCCGCGTGTTCGCCCCGGCCGGCTTCCGCCCGCGCGCCTTCTACCCCTGCTACGGCCTGGCCGAGGCGACCCTGTTCGTCTCCGGCGGCACTCCCGGCGAGGGGGCCCAGGTCCGCGGCGTCGATCCCGCCGCCCTGGAGCGGAACGTGGCGACGCCGACGGCCGAAGGGCGCTCCCGGGATCTGGTGGGCTGCGGCAGGCCCTGGCTCAGCCAGGACCTGGAGATCGTCGATCCCGAGACCCTGGAGGCGTGCCCGCCGGGCCGGGTGGGCGAGGTCTGGGTGGGCGGGCCCAGCGTGGCCGGCGGCTACTGGGGCCGTCCCGAGGAGACGGAGCGCACCTTCCACGCCCTGCTGCGGGACGGCGGCGGCCCCTTCCTGCGCACCGGCGACCTTGGCGCGCGGCTCGGCGACGAGCTGTTCATCACCGGCCGCCTCAAGGACCTGATCATCCTTCGCGGCCGCAACCTCTACCCGCAGGACGTGGAGCGGACGGCCGAGGCGAGCCATCCGGCGTTCCGCCCCACCTGCGCCGCCGCCTTCTCGGTGGAGGCCGACGGCGAGGAGCGCCTGGTGGTGGTCCAGGAGGTCGAGCGGCGCGACCGCTTCCGCGTCGACGTCGAGGAGGCCGCCGCCGCCCTGCGCCGCGCCGTGGCCGAGGAGCACGAGGCCCAGGTCTATGACGTGGTGCTGATCGACACCGGCTCCATCCCCAAGACCTCCAGCGGCAAGATCCAGCGCCGGACCTGCCGCCAGGCCTATCTTGAAGGCACCCTGGAGGTCCTCGGCCGCAGCTTGGCGGACGCCGTCCAGGACGAGCCCGCGGCGGCCGGCGCCGGGGCCTGCGGCCGCGAGGACCTCCTGGCCCTGGAGCCCGCGGAGCGCCGCGAGGCGCTGCTCGCCGATCTCTCCGACCGCATCGCCAGGCTGGCCGGCGCCCCGGTCTCCGCCGGCGACCTGGATCGCCCGTTGTCCTCCCTCGGCCTGGACTCGCTGGCCGCGGTCGAGCTGAGCAATGACCTGGAGACCGAGCTCGGCGCCTCCGTGTCGCTCTCCGAGCTGTTCGAAAGCGCCTCGGCGCGCGAGCTGGCGGCGGTCCTGGCGGAGCGCATCGGCCAGACCCTCGGCGGCGGCGAGATCGAGCCGCTGCCCCCGGACGAGGCCCTCCTCCCCCGCCCCCTGTCGCACGGCCAGCGCGGCCTGTGGCTCCTGGAGCGGCTGGGCGCCGGGAGTGGCGTGGGCAATCTCGGGGGCGCCGTGCGGGTGCGCGGCCGCCTCGACGCCGGCGCCTTCCGCGAGGCCCTGCGGCGCCTCGCCCTGCGCCATCCCGCCCTGCGCCTCACCTTCGGCGAGTGGGAGGGCGAGCCTTGGCAGCGAGTCCATGCGCGCCTGGACCCCGGCTTCGCGGTGGTGAACGCCGCCGGCTGGAGCGACGGCGAGCTGCGCGAGCGCCTCCAGCAGGAGATCCACCGGCCCTTCGACCTCGTGGCCGGGCCGCCGGTGCGGGCAGTGCTCTGGACGGGCCTCTCGGGCGACGTGCTCTCTCTCGCCGTCCACCACCTCGTGGCCGACCTCTGGTCGCTCACCGTGCTGGTGCGCGACCTGGGCGCGCTCTACGCCCGGGAGACCGGGGCGGGAGCGGACGACCTCCCGGTGCTGGAGGTGTCGCCCCTGGACGTCTACGGCTTCCAGGAGCGCCGGCTGGCCGGGCCCGAGGGCGAGAGGCTCTGGGACTACTGGCGGCGCCGCCTGGCCGGTCCGCTGCCCGTCACCGAGCTGCCGGCCGACCGGCCGCGGCCCGCCGCGCGGACCTTCGGCGGCGACGCCGTGACGCTGGGGGTTCCGGCGGAGCTGGCCGACCGGCTGGGCGCCCTCGGGCGCAGCCGGGGAGCGACGCCGTTCATGGTGCTCCTGGGCGCCTTCCAGGTCCTGCTCCGCCGCCACACCGGCCAGGAGGACCTGGTGGTCGGCGCTCCCACCACCGGGCGCGGGCTGGCCCGCACGGCGCCGCTCGTGGGCTATTTCGTGAACCTGATGGCGCTCCGCGCCGCCGTCCGGGGCGAGGAGCCCTTCGAGGCGCACCTGGATCAGGCGCGGGAGACGGCCCTGGAGGCCTTCGCGCATCAGGACTACCCCCTCCCCCTGCTCGCCGAGCGCCTCCAGGCGGTGCGGGACCCGGGCCGCTCGCCGCTCTTCCAGGTGGTCCTCGCCTTCCAGAAGCCTCACTTGGGACGGCTGGCCGGACTGGCGGCCTGCACCCTGGGAGAGGACGGGGCGGAGATCGACCTCGGCGCCCTCGTCTTCGAGTCCCTGGGCCTGCCGCCCCGGGCCGTGCAGTTCGACCTCACGGTCATGGCCGCCGAGCGGGACGGCGGGCTGGGCTTCGCGTTCCAGTACGACACCGCCCTGTTCGACGGGGCGACCGTGGCGCGCCTGGCGGCGCGCTTCGGGCGTCTCCTGGAAGGGATCGCCGGGAAGCCCGGCCGCGCCCTGGATGACCTCCCCCTCCTCTCCCAGGCCGAGTCCCGGCAGCTCCTCGTCGAGTGGAGCGGCGCGCGGCGGAGTGGCGGAGGACTCGGCGTTCCCGTCCATCTCCAGGTGGAGGCCTGGGCCTCCCGTGTCCCCGGCGGGCTCGCCATCGACGACGGCGCCGTGGCCCTCACCTACGGGGAGCTGCGCGCCCAGGCGGGCCGGCTGGCCCGCCGCCTGCGGGAATCGGGAGTGGGCCCGGAGGACGCGGTGGCGCTCCTCCTGCCGCGGTCCGCCGACCTCGTCGTGGCCCAGCTCGCGGCGCTCGCGGCGGGCGCCTCCTTCCTGCCGATCGATCCCGCGTATCCGTGGGAGCGTCAGGCGTTCCTCCTGGCGGATTCCGGCGCGCGCGCGGTGATCACCCGCGGAGACGGGCCGGCGATGGGGACGGACGTCATCGTTCTCGATCTCGCCCGGGAAGACCTGTCCGCCGGGGAGGTCCTGGAGAGCGTCTCCCCCGATCTGGACCGTCGGGCCTACGTCATTTACACCTCCGGCTCCACAGGGACGCCCAAGGGGGTCGAGATCCCCCACCGCGGGCTCGCCGCCCTGGCGCGCTGGCACCGGGAGGCCTACGGCACGTCACCCGCGGACCGGACCACGCTGGTGGCCTCCCCGGCCTTCGACGCCTCGGTCTGGGAGATCTGGTCCGCCCTCGCCGCGGGGGCGAGCCTGCACGTGCCTCCTGACGAGCTCCGCTCCGCCCCGTCCGCCCTCGTCCGCTGGCTGGAGGAGCGGGGAATCACCTCCTGCTTCCTGCCCACGCCCGTGGCCGAGGCGGTCCTCGCCGAGCCCTGGTCCCGCGGCGCGGCACTCCGCCGGCTGCTGACCGGCGGCGACCGGCTCTCCCGGCGCCCGCCGGAGGGGGCGCCCTTCGAGCTGGTGAACCACTACGGTCCGACCGAAAGCTCCGTGGTGGCCACGGCCGCCGTGGTCGATCGGGAGACGGAGGAGGCGCCGTCGATCGGCCGGCCCCTGCCCGGGACCCGGGCCCATGTCCTCGACGCGGGCGGCCGGCCCGTGCCGCCGGGCGTGCCGGGCGAGCTCCATCTCGGCGGCGCCGGCCTCGCCCGCGGCTACCTAGGACGGCCCGATCTCACCGCCGAGCGCTTCATTC
>DASQEB010000220.1:0-10086 GCA_035633875.1 Thermoanaerobaculia bacterium | reverse complement strand
TCTGGAAGCTGAGGTCGGTGCTCTGTCCGCCTCCGGAGGGCGCCGTCCCGGGACGGAAGGTCTCAACAAGGGGACGTGGCTCAACATCCGCGGAGGGAAAGGCGCCGTCTCGGGACGGAGCTCCGTGGAAGGCGATGTCGGCGCTCCGTTCCGATCCAGAGGACGCCGTCGCGGGACAGCGGGTCTGGGAAGGAGACATTGGCTGAATGTCAGCGGGGGCAAGGAGCCGTCCCGGGACGGAGGGCTGTGGCAGGAGGCGTCGTTGCTTCGTCCCCATCCGGAGAACGCTGTCCCGGGATGCAGGGTGTGGGAAGGAGATGCTGGCTCGCCGCCAACAGACGGCATGGCGCTGTCTCGAGACGGAGCGGCATGGGATGGAGACGTCGTCGCTCCGTCCGTCAACGGAATGGCTCGGCCCCGGACGGAAGGCCGCCCTCAGAGGCCGGAAGGCGCGAGCCCCCAGAGGGGGCGACGCGAGCAGGGCACGACCGAGGATCACGCGTTTCAATCCCAGCCCCGCGCGGGGGGCGAACTCGACGTAGTGGCGCAGGAGGTAGACGTAAACGTTGTTTCAATCCACGCCCTGTGTCTTCCCTCTGGTTCTCCTCCTCCCGCGGCTTTCCTTTGCGCAAGGCCGAAACGGGTTGGAGGGAGATCGAAGGACGAGCTTCCCGGCGCCGGGAGAGTGAGCCCGTCGGCCTCGGAGCGGTCGAGGAGGTCGTCGAAGCGGATCTCGGTGAGCTCCAGCCCGAGGGGATGACGATCGTTGAAGCGGGTGAAGTCGCGGAGGTCCATCAGGCTGTCGAGCTTCTGGAGGCCGGTGTGGTGCCCTGGTGGTCCCGCAAGGGCTCCCAACCTTCGCGGGTGAGGGCAGAATTGGCGTAGTACATCGACGCAAAGACGATCTCGATCGCGGGTCTCCTGAACCCGGCGACGAAGCTTGCACCGCCCAGATTCGAGGCTTAAGATGATCCCGCCACAGGCTCCAGCGCCCGGTGGGCAAGCCTTCTGGGAAGGGGGAGGTTCATGGCCACGATCTCTCTGACAGTCAACGAGAAACAACACGCCGTCGACGTGGATCCGCGGACGTTGCTCGTCGAGCTTCTGCGCGAGCACCTGCGGCTCACCGGGACGCACGTGGGCTGCGATACCAGTCAGTGCGGCGCCTGCACGGTCTGGGTCGACGGCAAGTCGGTCAAGAGCTGCACCATGCTGGCGGTGGAAGCCGACGGCACGGCGGTGACGACCATCGAAGGGTTGGCCCGGAACGGCGAGCTGCATCCGATGCAGGCGGCGTTCCACACCTGCCATGGGCTCCAGTGCGGCTTCTGCACGCCCGGCATGGTGATGAGCGCCGCGGACCTCGTGCGGCGCAACCCGGAGCCGACCGAGGGCGACGTGCGGCACTGGCTGGAGGGCAACCTCTGCCGCTGCACCGGGTACCACAACATCGTCCGGGCCGTGCTCGCGGCGGCGGAGACCCTCCGCGCCGGGCAGGGAGGTGCGCGATGAGCGGCCAGGGCATGGGCGCCTCCGTCGCCCGCCGGGAGGACCGCCGCTTCCTCCTCGGCAAGGCGCGCTACACCGACGACATCGTTCTCCCGGGGCAGACGTGGGGCGTGTTCGTCCGCTCTCCGTACGCTCACGCGGCCATCCGGTCGATCAACGTTTCGCAGGCGGCGGCGGCTCCGGGAGTGCTCGCCGTTCTGACGGGCGACGACGTGGCCGCCGACGGTCTGGGCGGCATCCCCTGCGGCTGGCAGATCAAGAACAAGGATGGCTCGGTGATGGTCGAGCCGCCGCACCCGGCCCTCGCGCAGGGGAAGGTGCGGCACGCCGGCGATCCGGTCGTCCTGGTGATCGCCGAGTCCAAGGCGCAGGCGCGGGACGCGGCTCAGCTCGTGGAGGTGGACTACGACCCGCTCCCGGCGGTGGCCCATCTGACCGACGCCGTGGCTTCCGGCGCGCCCCTGGTGTGGGACGAGGCCCCCGGCAACGTCTGCTTCGACTGGCACCTGGGCGACGCCGAGGCCACCGAGGCCGAGTTTGCCAAGGCGGAGCACGTCGTGGGGATCGACCTCGTCAACAACCGCCTCGCCCCGAACGCGATCGAGCCCCGCGCGGCCAACGGCCACTACGACGCCGCCGAGGACCGCTACACGCTCTACACCACGTCGCAGAACCCGCACCTGATCCGCCTGCTGCTCGGCGCGTTCACCCTGAAGGTGCCGGAGCACAAGCTGCGCGTGGTGGCGCCGGACGTGGGCGGCGGCTTCGGCTCGAAGATCTTCCACTACGCCGAGGAGCTGCTGGTCCTCTGGGCCTCGAAGCGGGTCGGCCGGCCGGTGAAGTGGACCTCGTCGCGCAGTGAAGCCTTCCTCTCCGACGCCCACGGCCGAGACCACGTGACCCACGCCGAGCTCGCGCTGGACGCCGACGGCCGGTTCCGCGGCCTGCGCGTCCGCACGCTGGCCAACATGGGGGCGTACCTCTCGACGTTCGCGCCGGCCATCCCGACCTACCTTCATGCCACGCTGCTGTCCGGGCCGTACGTCATCCCGGCGATCTATGCGGAGGTAAAGGCGATCTTCACCAACACCGTCCCCGTGGACGCAGTCCGCGGCGCCGGCCGGCCCGAGGCCACCTACCTGCTCGAGCGCCTGGTAGACAAGGCCGCCCGCGAGCTGGGAATCGATCGCGTGGAGATCCGGCGCAAGAATCTGATCAAGCCGGACCAGTTCCCGTACCAGACGCCGGTCGCCCTCGAGTACGACATCGGCGAGTATGAAGCCACGCTCGACCTCGCCCTCAAGGCGATCGACTACGAACGGTTCCCGCAGCGCAGGGCCGCGTCCGAGGCGCGGGGGAAGCTCCGCGGGTTCGGGATCTCGACCTACATCGAGGCGTGCGGCATCGCGCCGTCCGCCCTGGTGGGAGCGCTCGGCGCGCGCGCCGGGCTGTACGAGGCGGCGTCGGTGCGCGTCCATCCCACGGGGAGCGTGACCGTGTTCACGGGCGCGCACAGCCACGGGCAGGGACACGAGACCACGTTCGCCCAACTCGTGGTGGAGAAGCTCGGCGTGCCGTTCGACAACGTGGAGATCGTCCACGGCGACACCGATCGCATTCCGTTCGGCATGGGGACCTACGGCTCGCGGTCGGCCGCGGTCGGCGGCTCGGCGATCGTCAAGGCGATCGACAAGATCGTGGACAAGGGCAAGAAGGTCGCGGCCCATCTGCTGGAGGCGAGCGTCGCCGACATCGAGTTCGCGGACGGGAAGTACCGCGTGGTCGGGACCGACCGCGAGAAGTCGTTCGGCGAGGTCGCCTTCGCCGCCTACGTGCCGCACAACTACCCGATCGAGTCGGTGGAGCCGGGGCTCGAGGACTCTGCGTTCTACGATCCCAAGAACTTCACCTTCCCCGGGGGCTGCCACCTTGTCGAGGTGGAGGTCGACCCGGAGACGGGCGTAGTCCAGGTGGTGGAGTGTGCGATCGCCGACGACGTCGGAACGATCATCAATCCGATGATCGTGGACGGCCAGGCGCACGGCGGCCTGGCGCACGGGATCGGGCAGGCGCTCCTGGAGGAGGCCGTCTACGACTCCGAGGGGCAGCTCCTCACGGGTTCGTTCATGAGCTATTGCATGCCGCGCGCGGCGGACCTGCCGATGTTCAAGGTCGGCAACCACGTGACCGCGTGCACGCACAATCCGATCGGAGTCAAGGGAGTGGGGGAGGTGGGCGCGATCGGCGTCCCGCCCGCGGTGATCAACGCCGTGCTCGATGCCCTGGCTCCGCTCGGTGTGACCCACATCGAAATGCCGGCGACCTCGGAGAAGGTCTGGCGGGCGATCCAGGCCGCGAAGGGAGGTGTGGCATGAAGAGCTTCGAATTCCACCGCCCGCAATCGATCGCCGACGCGGTCGCGCTGCTCCAGGGCAACGATGCGGCCAAGGTCCTCGGGGGAGGGCAGAGCCTCATTCCTGTGATGAAGCTCGACCTGGCGCAGCCGGAGGCCCTGGTGTCGCTGGCTGCGATCCGCGGTCTCAAGGAGATCCGCGACGGCGATCCCCTGGTGATCGGGGCGTTGGTCACGCACGACGAGGTGGCCATGTCGCCCGTGGTGCGGCAGCGCATCCCAGGCCTCGCCGCCCTCGCGGGATCGATCGGCGACGCGCAGGTGAGAAACCGCGGCACCCTGGGCGGCTCGATCGCTCACGCCGACCCGGCCGCCGACTATCCCGCGGCCGTGCTCGCCCTGGGAGCGACGATCGAAACCGACCGCCGCCGCATCCCGGCCGATGACTACTTCACGGGCCTGTTCACGACGGCGCTTGCGCCGGACGAAATCGTCACCGCCGTGCATTTTCCCGTGCCGCAGTGCGCGGCCTACGCCAAATTCGGAAGCCCGGCGTCGAAGTATGCGCTGGTCGGCGTCATGGTGGCGAGGACCGCGGGCGGCGTGCGCGTCGCGGTGACGGGGGCCGGCCATTTCGTGTTCCGAATCCCCAGGTTGGAGGCGGCGCTCAATGAACGCTTCGCACCCGATGTCGTCGGCTCGGGAATCGTGGATCCGCGGGACCTCCGGTCGGACAGCGAAGCGAGCGCGGAGTATCGGGCGCATCTCGTGACGGTGATGGCGCGCCGCGCTGTCCAGGCGTGTTTGTAAGTTGGACCTGCCGCGCAATGTCGAGGACACGCGGCGGCTTCTCGCGTCGGGGCGCTACGTCGCCGATGCGAGCCTGGCCACCGCGGTCTTTCTCGCCCTCAAGCTGGGACGCCCGCTTCTCCTCGAAGGGGAGGCGGGCGTGGGCAAGACCGAGATCGCCAAGGTCCTCGCCGAGACCCTGGGCCGGCGGCTGATCCGCCTCCAGTGCTACGAAGGGCTGGACGCCGCGGCGGCTCTTTATGAATGGAATTACCCCCGCCAGATGCTGGAGATCCGGCTGGCGGAGCTCGGCGGCGAGGCGGGAGCGGAAGGGCGGGAGCGCCTCGCGCACGACATTTTCGATGAGCGCTTCCTGCTCAAGCGGCCGCTCCTGCTGGCCCTGGAGCCGGACGAGGCGGGGCCGCCCGTGCTCCTGGTCGACGAGATCGATCGCACGGACGAGCCGTTCGAAGCCTTTCTCCTCGAAATCCTGAGCGATTTCCAGGTGACCATCCCGGAGGTGGGCACGGTGCGCGCGCCGTCTCCGCCCATCGTCGTGCTCACCTCCAACCGCACGCGCGAGATCCACGACGCGCTCAAGCGGCGCTGCCTCTATCATTGGATCAATTATCCGGACGCGGCCCGCGAGCTCGAGATCCTGCGCCTGCGCGCCCCTGAGCTCGCCGAAGCTCTCGCCGGGCAGATCGTGGGCTTCGTCCAGAGGTTGCGCACGGCTGACCTGTTCAAGCTGCCGGGGGTTGCCGAGACCCTCGACTGGGCGCGCGCGCTCCTCGCACTCGACCAGGTCTCCCTCGACGCCGGCACTGTGAACGCGACCCTGGGCGTGCTCCTCAAATATCAGGACGACATCGAAAAGACGGCGGGAGCTCCGGTGACCGCGATGCTGCGGGAGGTGCTGGCCGAAGAGCCGGCCGGGCCGTGACGTCCAAGCTGGCGGAAAACGTCATCCACTTCACCCGCCTCCTGCGCGGCGCCGGCCTCCGCCTCGGTCCGGCGAGCGCTTTGGACGCCCTCGCCGCGGCGTCCGCCATCGAAATCTTCCATCGCGAGGAGCTCTTCTGGGCGCTCCATTCGGTCCTGGTCAAGCGTCCGGAGGATTTCGAGCTCTTCGATCAGGCGTTCCATCTATTCTGGCGCGACCCGGATGGAGTGAACCCCGCGCTGGCCCAAATGCTGCCGCAGATCCGCGTGCCCCCGGCCTCTACGGTCTCGCGCCGGGTGGCCGAGGCCTGGCGTCCGCCGTCCCCTGCCGGAACCGCTCCCCCGGAGCGCGTCGAATTCGACGCCGTGCTCACCTTTTCGGCGGACGAGGTCCTGCGCACCCGCGATTTCGATCAGATGAGCGCCGACGAGCTCGCCCGCGCGAAGCGGATCGTCGCACAAATGGTCGTGACGCTTCGCCCGGTCCGCACCCGGCGCTACGCGCCCGATCCCCACGGCGAGCGCCTCGACCTCGCGCGCACCGTGCGCGAAAGCCGCAAGACCTTCGGGGACCTCGCCCCGCTGCGTTTCCGCACGCGCGTCCTCCAGCCGCCGCCGCTCGTCGTTCTCTGTGACATCTCGGGATCGATGGGGCGCTATTCCGAGATGCTCCTGCACTTCCTCCACGCTCTGCTCGCCGTCCGCACCCGTGTCCACGCGTTCCTCTTCGCCACCCAGCTCACGAACGTGACGCGCATCCTCCGCCGCCGCGACGTGGACGAAGCCCTCGCCCGCTGCGGCCAGGAGGTTCTGGACTGGTCGGGGGGAACGCGTCTGCGCGCCTGCCTGCACAACTTCAACCGCACCTGGTCGCGCCGCGTCCTCGGTCAAGGAGCCGTGCTCCTCCTCGTCACTGACGGCCTCGACCGGGACCCCGAGCCCGGCCTGGAAGCCGAAGCCGATCGCCTCCATCGTTCGTGCCGGCGATTGATCTGGTTGAACCCGCTCCTGCGTTGGGAGGGATTCCAGCCGCGGGCACAGGGGGTGCGGGCGCTGCTGCCGCATGTGGATGAGCACCGGCCGGTTCACAACCTGGAGAGTCTGGAGGCGTTAGGGCGGGCACTGGCAAATGTTCGGGAGCACGCGTAAATCGGTGTAGAAGAGACGTCCCGCCGGTATTGCCCTTCGGAAGGCGGAGCAAGGGCGGACCGGTCGGGCCTTTGAACGCGGTCCGTCGTTGCGGGTTGGGGCGTCTCTACGCCTGCTCCTGGAAATCTGTGAAAGAGGGCGGCTCCGCGAACAGGGAGAAGCGCTCCCGCCGGGGGACGAGGGGGATGTAGCGGTTGATCCGAGCGAGGAGCTGGAGCAACTGGAAGCGCCAGCGCAGCGCGAAGGGGGGCCGCGGGAAGACGTTGCCGGCGAGGATCGCCATGGCGGCGCGGTGGACCTGGAGCGGCCCCTGTCCGTTCAGGAAGAGCTCGCGGAAGGAGTGGTCGTAGTACATGTCGACCAGGCGGAAGAACGCTGCGGAGCTCTGCTCGACGAAGCGGATGTAGCGCCGCCGCAGGTGCGCGGGCTCCTCGCCTTCTCGAAGAGCGGCGAGGATCGCCCGCCCCGCCTCGGCACCGCTCATCATCCCCAGGCAGACTCCCGTCGAGAAGATGGGATCGACGAAGGTCGCGGCATCGCCCGCCAGGAAATAACCGGGGCCGGCGTACGGCGCACAGCGATAGCTGAAATCGGCCAGCACGTGGGTTTCCGAGGGGAAGGTTGCGTGGGCGGTGCGCTCGCGCACCACTGGGCAGCGAGAGATCCCCCAGGCGAGCATCTGGTCGGGGGGGAGCCCCACCTGGCGCGCCTTGTGGTCGTGCATGACCAGACCGATGCTGGTCCGGGTCTCGTCGAGGGGGATCAGCCAGAACCACCCCTCTTCGCAGGCCACGATCACGATGTACCCGCCCTCGTCTCCGGGCCGGCGCCAGACGTTCTCGAAATGCCCGAAGCAGGCGATCTTGCGCAGGTGAGGGAGGACGCGGCGGGTGCCCAGGTGCTTGCCGAGCAGGGTGGACTGGCCGCTCGCGTCAACCAGGAAGCGCGCCGCGACGTCGCCTTCATCCGTGGCCACTTCGCCCCGTCCGTCCTCCAGGTGCAGGATCTTGCGGACCGCGACTCCCTCGCGGACCTCCACGCCGGCCTGCCGGGCGGTGTCGAGCAGCCGGGCGTCGAACGGCGCGCGTTCGAGATTGTACGAGGACGTCTCGCCGTCCACGAGGCTCAGAGTGAAAGGGAAGAGGGAGGGCTCGCCGCCGCTCCCGAGGATGAATTCCGCCCCCTTTTTGTCCGTCTTGGGAATCCCCTCGAGCGCGTCCAGGAGGCCGAGCTCGCGGAACAATGCGAAGTTGCGCGGCAGCAGAGATTCGCCGATGTGGAAGCGAGGAAACCGGGTCCGCTCCAGGAGCCGCACCCGCAGTCCGGCGCGGGCCATCACCAGGGCGGCCGTCGAACCGGCGGGACCGCCGCCGATGACGACGGCGTCGTAGGTGTTCGAATCGTGCTTCATGGCCGGGGGATTCTACCTTGTCAGCACCGCGGTGAAGGTGGCGGTATCACCTTCCGCCCCCCAGCGCACTCATTCTTTTGAAGGAGTCGTTCACGAACGCGTTCCTATCCCCTGAAACAGGAGGAATCAATGCAGAGGAAGCTTGTCGTTTCCATTGTACTTCTGCTCGCCCTCGCGGCCGCCGCCGCGGCGAACGCCGCATCCTCCCCTTATGAGATTCAGTTGCTTGGAGGGAGCTTCACGCCGGCCCCGGGGACGCGGCCGGTCGGGCTCAAGGACCTCTCGCCGGGGCGGAAGGTCCACGTCCTGCTCCAGCTCCACGAGATCCCGGTGAATTTCCAGGATCTGTCGCGGGCCGGGGTCGACGTGGGCCCTTATGCGTCGGGCCGGGCGTGGATCGCCTCGGTCCCGGCGGCTGCGCTGAACGCCATCGGGTCGCGCCCCGACGTGCGCGCGCTGGTGCTCTGGGATGCCCCGCGCAAGGTCCACCCGCGGGTCACGGCCGGCGACTTCGCCCCCTGGGCGCGCGACGAGTCGCGCCCCGGCTGGGTCATGCTGTTCGTCCAGCTCCATCACGACGTGCCGATCGAGAACGGCTACGCGCTGGCCGACGCGGTGGGCGGCGCCGCCATGCCCCCGGTCGAAGGGCTCCATGGCCTGACGATCTGGGTGACGGACGACAAGGTCCAGGAGCTGGCGAGCTCGGAAGACGTGCTGTGGATCCAGGAAGGGCCGCCGCCGCTCACCCCCACCAATGACGGCGCGCGCAGCAACATGAGGGTGGACGCGGTCAACGCCGCCCCCTACAACCTGACCGGCTCGGGGGTGCGCGCCTTCGTCTTCGACGCCGGCACGGCGCGCTCCACCCACGAGACGTTCAACCCCGGCACGGGCAGCCGGGTGACCGTGATCGACGCCCAAGCGTCCGCCGATCACCCGACGCACGTGGCCGGCACGGTGGGCGGCGACGGAGCCCCTTCGAGCGCGGGCGGCCGTGGCCGTGGCGTCGCGACCGGCGCGTCGATCCTCTCGGCAGGCTACCAGCAGGTCGGCGGCACCATGTTCTTCTGGGACAACGCCGGCGACATCGAGGTCGACTACACGCTCGGCCGCAACACGCACAACGCCGACCTGATCACCAACTCGATCGGCAGCAACACGGCGGCGAACGGATATCCCTGCGATCGCGAGGGGGACTACGATCTCACCGGGAGCCTGCTGGACGGCATCGTGCGCGACGACAACCCCTCGATCAACGGCTCGGTGATCCTGACCTGGGCCGCCGGCAACGAGCGCTCCGGCGGCTCGCCGCGCGGCCGTTGCGGCGCGAACTACCGCACCACGGCCCCGCCTTCGTGCGCCAAGAACCCGATCCACGTCGGCGCCATCAACTCCGACGGCTCCTCGATGACGGCCTTCAGCAGTTGGGGCCCGTGCGATGACGGCCGCATGAAGCCGGTGATCTCCGCCCCCGGCTGTGAGTCCGGCCGCGTCACCGGCGAGACCAGCATCTTTTCCTCGCTGAACACCACCAACACCGCCTATGGAGGCGCCTGCGGCACGTCCATGGCCACCCCGGCAGTGGCCGGCGCCGTTACGCTGATGATCGAAGATTGGCGCAGCCACGGCCACGGCGGCGTCAACGACCAGCCGCTGCCCGCCTTGGTCAAGTCCTGGCTGATCCACGGCGCGCGCGACCTGGGCGAGGACGGACCGGATTTCATCTATGGCTACGGTGCAGTCAACATCCAGAAATCGGTGGACATCCTGCGCGCTGGCAACGGCACGCTCGGCGACGCCGCGACTGCCTGGGGCACCGATTCGGCCACCAACGGCAGCGTCGACAATTACTTCGTCACCGTGGCCGCCGACACGGCCGAGCTCAAGGCCACCCTGGCATGGGACGATGCTGCTGCTGCGGCTTTCGCCGCGA
>DASQEB010000219.1:0-15437 GCA_035633875.1 Thermoanaerobaculia bacterium | reverse complement strand
CCGACATCAAGGAGCTGCTGAAGCAGGCGGAGCTGCCGGATTCCGGCAAGACCCCGCTCTACGACGGCATGACTGGCGAGGCCTTCGAGCAGAAGGTGACCGTGGGCTACATCTACATGCTCAAGCTCTCGCACCTGGTCGACGACAAGATCCACGCCCGGTCCATCGGACCGTACTCGCTGATCACCCAGCAGCCGCTGGGCGGAAAGGCACAGTTCGGCGGCCAGCGCATCGGAGAGATGGAGGTCTGGGCGCTCGAAGCCTACGGCGCCGCCTACACGCTCCAGGAGCTGCTGACCGTCAAGAGCGACGACGTGGAGGGCAGGAGCAAGGTCTACGAGGCGATCGTCAAGGGCGACGTGCCGGAGCCCCCGGGCTTGCCGGAGTCCTTCAACGTCCTCGTGCGCGAGCTCCAGAGCCTCTGTCTCGACGTTGAACTCCTCAAGGTTTAAATGGGAGGAACTACGTTGCAACCATTCAGCAACTTTGACAAGCCACAGTCGCTCAGGGATTTCAACGCGATCAAGATCTCGATCGCGTCGCCCGAGAAGATCCGCTCCTGGAGCTTCGGCGAGGTCACGAAGCCGGAGACGATCAACTACCGGACCTTCAAGCCGGAGCGGGACGGGCTTTTCTGCGCGAAGATCTTCGGTCCGATCACGGACTGGGAGTGCCTGTGCGGTAAATACAAGCGGATGAAGCACCGCGGCGTCATCTGCGACAAATGCGGCGTCGAGGTCACCCGCTCGCGGGTGCGCCGCGAGCGGATGGGCCACATCGAGCTCGCCTGCCCGGTCTCCCACGTCTGGTTCTTCAAGGGGCTGCCTTCACGAATCGGCCACCTGCTGGACATCAGCCTGCGGGACCTGGAGCGGATCCTCTACTTCGAGAGCTACGTCGTCATCGATCCGGGCGACACGGAGCTCAAGGAGCAGGAGCTCCTCTCGGAGGAGCGCTTCCGCGAGCTGCGGGACAAGTACAGCGAGGAGGCCTTCGTCGCCAAGATGGGCGCCGAGGCGATCAAGGAGCTCCTGTCGCGGATCGACGTGGACGAGCTGGCCGAGGAGCTGCGCATCGTCATGCGCACCGAGACGAGCCAGATCCGGCGCCTGAAGGCGGCCAAGCGCCTCAAGGTGGTGGACGCCTTCCGCCGCTCCGGCCACCGGCCGGAGTGGATGATCCTGGACGTGATCCCGGTCATCCCGCCGGAGCTGCGCCCGCTGGTGCCGCTCGACGGCGGCCGCTTCGCGACCAGCGACCTCAACGACCTCTACCGGCGCGTGATCAACCGCAACAACCGGTTGAAGAAGCTCCTCGAGCTGCGCGCCCCCGAGGTCATCGTGCGCAACGAGAAGCGGATGCTCCAGGAGGCGGTGGACGCTCTCTTCGACAACGGCCGCCGGGGCCGCGTGCTCAAGGGTTCGAACAACCGGCCGCTCAAGTCGCTGTCCGACACGCTCAAGGGCAAGCAGGGCCGCTTCCGCCAGAACCTGCTCGGCAAGCGCGTGGACTACTCGGGCCGCTCGGTGATCGTCGTGGGCCCCGAGCTCAAGCTGAGCCAGTGCGGTCTGCCCAAGAAGATGGCGCTCGAGCTCTTCAAGCCGTTCATCTACAACCGGCTGGAGGAGAAGGGGCTGGTGGGGACCATCAAGGCCGCCAAGGAGCTGGTCGAGGCCGAGGTCGACGAGGTCTGGGACGCTCTGGAGGACGTGATCCAGGACCACCCCGTGCTCCTGAACCGCGCGCCGACGCTCCACCGCCTGGGCATCCAGGCCTTCCAGCCGGTGCTGATCGAGGGCAAGGCGATCAAGATCCACCCGCTCGTCTGCGCCGCGTTCAACGCCGACTTCGACGGCGACCAGATGGCGGTCCACGTGCCGCTGTCTCCCAAGGCGCAGATCGAGAGCAAGGTCCTGATGCTCTCCTCGAACAACGTCCTGTCGCCAGCCCACGGCCGGCCGCTGGCGGTGCCGTCGCAGGACCTCGTCCTTGGCGGCTACTACCTGACGCTCGGCAAGTCCGGGGCCAAGGGCGAGGGGCGGGTGTTCGCGGACTTCGACACGGTGCTGCTCGCCCTGGCGGCGGGGGAGGTGGAGACGCTCACCCCGGTCAAGGTGCGCTTCACCGGCGAGTACATCAACCTCGAGACGCAGTTGGACAAGCAGAACATCGTGCACGCCGAGGTCGAGACCCTGGAAGGTGAGCTGATCGAGACCACCGTCGGCCGGGTCATCTTCAACATGCACCTGCCGAAGGAGATCCCGTACATCAACGGCCTGCTCAAGAAGCGGGGCCTCCAGGACCTGGTGGGCTACTGCTTCATCAAGCTGGGCAACGAGGCCACCGTCCGCATGCTCGACGAGGTCAAGGAGGTCACGTTCCTCTACGCGACGAGGGCGGGCATCTCCTTCGGCGTGGACGACATGGTGGTGCCGAGCCGGAAGCCCGAGATCCTGCAGCAGGCCCGCAACGAGGTGATCGAGATCGAGAACCAGCGCTCCGCCGGCGTGATCACCGCCGGTGAGCGGCACAACAAGATCATCGACATCTGGCACCGGGTGACCGAGCGCGTCTCCGAGGAGATGTTCCGGGAGATGCGGGACATCGAGAAGTCGACGGGCGTGTTCAACCCGATCAACCTGATGGCCGACTCCGGCGCCCGCGGCTCCCGCGAGCAGGTGCGGCAGCTCGCCGGCATGCGCGGCCTCATGTCCAAGCCTTCGGGCGAGGTCATCGAGACCCCGATTACGGCGAACTTCCGCGAGGGCCTCTCCGTGTTGCAGTACTTCATCTCGACCCATGGCGCCCGCAAGGGTCTCGCCGACACGGCGCTCAAGACGGCCGACTCCGGCTACCTGACGCGCCGCTTGGTCGTCGTGGCCCAGGACGTCATCATCAACGAGGTCGACTGCGGTACGATCGACGGCATCACCGTGACGGCGATCATGGAAGGCGGCGAGATCCTGGAGCCCTTGCGCGACCGCATCGTCGGCCGCGTCAGCCAGGAGGACATCTACGACCCGATGACCGGCGAGCTGATCATCGGCGTGGGCCAGGAGATCACGGAGCTTTTGGGCAACGCCGTCCAGGCGGCCGGCATCGAGCGGGTGAAGATCCGCTCCGTGCTGACCTGCGAGGCGCGGCGGGGCGTGTGCGCCCTCTGCTACGGGCGGAACCTCGCCACCGGCAGGATGGTCGAGATCGGCGAGGCGGTGGGCGTCATCGCCGCCCAGTCGATCGGCGAGCCCGGCACGCAGCTCACGATGCGGACCTTCCACTACGGCGGCACCGCCTCGCGCGTGTCCGAGCAGTCGAAGCACATCGCCAAGAACCCGGGTCTCGTGAAGTTCCTGAACGTCAACACCGTCGAGTCGAAGCGCGGGGCGTTGGTCGTGATCAACCGGAGTGGCAAGCTCGTCCTGACCGACGAAAAGGGCCGCGAGCGGGAGCGCTACGCCCTGACCTACGGCTCGCAACTCCTGGTGCACGAGGGCGACGAGGTCCAGCCCGGCACCGAGCTCGTGACCTGGGACCCCTTCACCTACGCCATCCTCACCGAGATCGGCGGCCGGGTGGAGTTCCAGGACATCGTCGAGGGCGAGAACGTCCGCGAGGAGACCGACAAGGTCACGGGTCTGTCGCAGAAGATCATTGTCGAGGCCTCGGCCAACGAGAAGCGGGTGCCGGCCATCGTCATCCACAGCGACGACGGCCGCGAGAAGCGGTACCTGCTGCCCTCGGGTTCCCACCTCGTGGTGCAGAACGGGCAGGACGTCTACGCCGGCGACACCCTGGTCAAGATCCCGCGCGAGACCACCAAGACCAAGGACATCACCGGCGGTCTGCCCCGCGTCGTCGAGCTCTTCGAGGCCAGGAGCCCCAAGGAGCCGGCGATCATCACCGAGATTGACGGCACCGTTCGCCTGGGCGACGTCCACAAGGGCCTGCGCAAGGTGATCGTCGAGAGCGAGATGGGGGACAGCCGCGAGTACCTGGTGCCGCGGTCGATCCACATCAACGTGCAGGAGAGCGAGCGGGTGCGCGCCGGCGATCCGCTGATCGACGGTCCGATCAACCCGCACGACATCCTGCAGGTGCTCGGCGAGAAGGAGCTGCAGCGCTACCTGACCGACAAGATCCAGGAGGTCTACCGGTCGCAGAGCGTGGCGATCAACGACAAGCACATCGAGGTCATCGTGCGCCAGATGATGCGGTCGGTGAAGATCGAGGAGGTGGGCGACACGGAGTTCCTGATCGACGAGCAGGTGGACCGCTGGAAGTTCCAGGAGGAGAACGAGCGCGTCGTCGCCGCGGGCGGCACCCCCGCCATCGGCCGGCCGCTGCTCCTCGGGATCACCAAGGCCAGCCTCTCGACCGAGAGCTTCATCTCGGCGGCGAGCTTCCAGGAGACCACCCGGGTGCTCACCGAGGCCGCGATCAGCGGCAAGGTGGACAACCTGCGTGGACTCAAGGAAAACGTCATCGTCGGCCGGGTGATCCCCGCCGGCACCGGCATGGACTACTACCACGACTTCCACATGGCCGAGGAATACATCGAGGCCGAGCCGGAGGCTGAGGAGGAGCTTTTCTTCGAGTTCGGCGAGGAGGAGATCCGCAGTCTGCCGCAGGAGGTCCTCGAGGGCGACTAGCCTCCGGGGCGATCCATCTCTCAATCCGAAGGGCGGCCGTGCGGCCGCCCTTCTTTCATCTCACCGGGCCGTCGACCGGAGTGGTAAGATGGAGGTGCAAGACGAAAGGAGCCCCGGCATGCGGGTCCGGTTTGTTGCCATTCTCGTCCTCCTCGCTTCAATCCCTCCGGCCTTTGCGGACGACGTCTATCTCACCAACGGCAGAAAGTTCGAAGGGGTGATCGCCGAGACGGCGGGCTCCCAGGTCCGCATCCGGATGGCGGGAGGAGTCCTCAGCCTCCCTTCGAGCCAGGTGGCCAGGGTGGAGAAGGAGGAGTCGGACCTGGCCGAGTACCTGCGTCGCAAGGACGATCTCCAAGCCATCAGCCAGGCCCGGGCTGCGGATTGGCTGGCGCTGGCCCGTTGGGCGCAGGCCCAGGGGCTCCAGCATGGGGCCCGCGAGTCCGCGCTGCGTGCCGCGGAGCTCGATCCCCGGCTCGAGGGGGTGGCTCCGGTCCTGCGCGGCCTCGGCTACGTCTATGACGAGCAGCTCGACCGCTGGATTCCCTACGCCGAGTCCATGCGGCGCCGCGGCTTTGTGCTCTCGTACGGCCAGTGGATCTCGCGTCAGGAGTACGAGGCGGCCGCTCGCGCCCGGGAGGAGGAGTCGGAGCGCCGCCGGACCGCTCGCCAGGAGCAGGCCCGCGCTGCCCGGGAGGACCGTCTCGCCGCGCTGACCGAGCTCGTGCTGGTCCGTGAGGTGGCCCGCTCCGAGCCGGATGTCCGTGGCTACAGCGCTCCCCTGGCGGTGTTCCCCGGCTATTTCTTCCCCCCCGTGTTCGTCCCGCCCGGTCACGGCCCCCGGCATCACGGCCGCCGTTCCAACACGATCGATCCGAACGACGGCTTGCCCCACGGCTACATCCGGGTGCCCGGGAGCCTGATCCCCGGCCGCTCGCCGGGTGGGCACTGAGGCTCAGGGGATCGACGGCCGCGGCGTCCCGAACGTCTGGACCCAGACGGCGGTGTAGCCGGTCCTGTCCTTGCCGACCGCGAGACCGATTCCCATCTCGCTGAGACGGGGGTGGAGGAGGTTCCTCCGGTGCTCCTGGCTGCGGAGCCAGCCGTCCACCGCATCGTCCACCGAGAGAGCCCCCCGTGCGATGTTCTCGGCCACCATCTCCGGCGTGTAGCCCTTCGCCTGGATGCGGTCCCGGGGACGGGTGCCCTCGGGGCTCTCGTGACCGTAGTAGGAGCGCGCCAGCATGTCCTCGGCATGGCTCTGGGCCGCCGCGGTGAGGCGTGGATCGAGGGCGAGCGGAGGCGCTCCGGCCGTGGCGCGTTCGGCGTTCACCCGCGCGAGCATCGTCTGCCGGACCCGTTCCAGGTCCCTGAGCCCGGTGGTCTGCTGCGCAAAGTACTCCTCCTCGCGCCAGGCGAACAGGAACGTGTAGAGAGGAGTGTTCTCGTACTCGCTCACCCCGATGCCCACATCGGTGTAGTTCGGGTCCAGGAGCCGCGTGTAGGCGTCCGCGTTCGAGGTCTTCCACCAGGAGAAGACCTCGTCCACATCTCCCGGGGAGACGGCGAAGCTGTAGCTCCAGCCGTGGGCCTCGTACCCCGCCCGGAGGACGCGCAACCGGATTTCCCGAATCGACTTCTCCTCGAACAGGGCAGCCTTGGTCTTGCGGACATCTTCGGCGTTGTCCTGAGCGATCCCGTTCAGGCTGTCCACCATCCGGAGCGGTGCGAGGCCGGCCGTCTGGCGCTCCTGGTTGAAGCGCGCGAGAAAGGCTTGGCAGAGGGCCTCCGGATCCATTGCCGCGGGAGGTGCGGCCGGACGTTGCGGCAGGAGGAGGACGAAAAGGAGGAGGAGCAGAGCCATGGGGGAGCCGGGGAGGAAGAGAACCCTCGCCCGCGGCATTCCTGTACAAGGAGGACGGGCGAGGGCGTTATTCCGGCCTCTCGGCTCAGGAACGCGTCCAGCGGATCTCGGTCTCTTCCCGGTCGCCGAGGGCGCGACGCAGGGTCTCGATGAAGGCGGGGTCGGCACCCTCGGACTCCAAGAAGTCAACTGTGGTGCGGTTGAGATAGTAGTCGTCGTCCCGGGATGACTCCTCTTCCAGCCGGTCCATCATGAACTGGAGCTGGTCGTCGGTGATCGAGCCAAGGGGGACGCCGGTCTGCTTGTCGAAGAGCTGAACCATGAAGGTCTCCTTGCATGCGGAGGCTCCGTGGACGGAGCGTCGAGGCGATCTTACAAAGAGAGCCGGGCGAGGATGCGAGCACCCTCGCCCGGCTCTCTGCCAAAACAGGTTGCCCGGGCTCACCGCGCCGTCGCGGTCGTCCTCGTGTCCCTGTGGACAGGTTCCCGGCGCCGCAGGCCGAGCAGGCCGGCAAGCCCGAGGAGCCCGATCCAGCCCCAATCCATGTCGTCGTCACGGGTGTCTTCATACGTCGTTCCCGTCCCCGTGCCCTGGTCTTGGGCATACAGACTCACGCTCAGCCCCAGACCCAGAAAGAGAACGAGTCCAAGCACCGCCAGCTTCTTTGTCATGATTGCGCCTCCTTGGTTGTTATCTGGCTCATTCCATTGTCCGTCGCAAGAGATGATGTATTGCAAGGAGCGTGACAGACGTATGCACGCTTCGCCATGGGTTGTGTATGAGACAATGGACCGACCGCCGGGAGGTCTCGGCTCTGTCCAGTCTTCGAGGATCTGCATGATGCACAGGCTCACCGTAACGTTTTCGGTCCTCCTCCTTGCCCTGGCGGCCTGCGCTGCCTCCGCGACCACGATGGTCCTGGGGAGCGACGAGGACCTGTTCGATCAGGCGGTTCTGGTCCTGGAGGGGACCGTTCGCTCCGCGAGCCCCGCGCCCTCGGGGGGACCGGCGACCGAGTACCGGGTGCGGGTCGAACAGGCCTTCAAAGGCCAGGCGCCGGGCGGCGAGGTGGTCGTCCGCGTGCCCGGTGGAGCCGGTGCGGACGGGATGACGCTCGAGATCTGGGGAGCGCCGGAGCTGAAGGCCGGGGAGCGCACCCTGCTCTTCCTCGGTCGGTACGAGGACGGTGCTTACGGGCCTCTCCACCTGGCGATGGGAACCTTTCGGGAGGTCCGTCTCGGCGGCCGCAGGCTCGCTCTGCGGGACCTCTCGGAGATGGAGGATGTCTCGAAGGTGGTCCCGGAGCCTGACCGGGCTCGCGATTTTCGCCGCTTCGCTGGCTGGCTGGAGGACCGGGCCAGGGGACTCAAGCGGTCGACGGATTACTTCGTCCCTCTCGCAGGCTCGCAGCTCCAGCGACTCCACGAGAAGTTCACCTACCTCCAAGGTATTCGCCAGCGCTGGGTCGAGTTCGACGACGGCGAGAGCATCGGCTGGCGCGCCCACGTCTCGGGCCAGTCCGGTTCCGCCATTGGCGGCTTCGCCCAGTTCCGGCGCGGGATCGAGGTGTGGAACGGCGACCCCGACACGAACATCCGCTATCGGTACGACGGCACGACCACCAGCAGGAAGGGGTTCACCGAGTTCGACGAGATCAACGCCATCCTGTTCAGCGACGTGAACAACGAGGTAACCGGCACCTTCCGGTGCTCTGCGCCCGGGGTCGGCTTCGGAATCCTTGCGCTGGGCGGCACCTGGACCGTGCAAAACGCGCCCGAGCCTCGCGCCATCGCGGGCGCGGACATCATCATCAACGATGGCGCGGGCTGCTGGTTCTCCTCCGGCAAGAGGGCGGAGCAGGTCTACGCACACGAGCTCGGGCACACCCTCGGACTCGGTCACTCCTGCGGGGACAGCCGCTCCGGCTTGTGCGACACGGTCCTCAAGGATCAGGCCCTGATGCGCGCGTCGGCCCACATCGACGAGCGGGGAGCCCGCCTGAACGGGGACGACCGCGCCGGCATCCGCAACCTCTATGGCACCACGCCGGCCCCGTCCCCTCCGGCCGCCCCCTCCGGTCTCACGGCGGAGCCCATCTCGGAGACGGAGATCCGGCTCGCATGGAGGGACAACTCTGACAACGAGATCGGGTTCCTGATCGAGCGGAGCTCCCCTGCGGAGGGGCTCTCCCTGGAAGCCACGGTTCCGGCCGGCACCACAGAACACGAGGTCTCCGGCCTCGAGCCAGGAATGCCGTACACCTTCCGCGTCCGCGCCCGCAACGCTCAGGGGGTCTCCCCCTTCTCCAACGAGGCGAGCGCCACGACACCGGACGGCGGGGGCCCGTGCGTCGCTGGCGCCGAGACTCTCTGCCTGGCGGGAGGCCGCTTCGAAGTGGAGGTCCACTGGCGGACGGGGGAGACGAACGGCATCGGCAAGGTGGTCCCGAGCTCGGACCAGACCGGCATGGTCTGGTTCTTCGACGCCTCCAACATCGAGCTGATCGTCAAGGTGCTCGACGGCCGGCCGGTCAATGGAGCCTTCTGGGTCTTCTACGGGGGGCTCTCCGACGTGGAGTACTGGATCACGGTGACCGACTCCCAGACCGGAAGGAGCCGGACCTATCACAACGAGCAGGGAAACCTCTGCGGGAATGGCGATACGAGCGCGTTTCCCGAGACCTCCGGGGCGGCGGCCGTGGCGGCCCTGGAGCAACCGGCGGAGGTTTTCTCCTTCGCCACCGCAGTCCCCTGCACGGCGGCCCCGGAGACGCTCTGTCTGTTCGGGAACCGCTTCCAGGTGAAGGTTGCCTGGCGGCTCGGGGACGGCACCGAAGGAACGGGCAAGGCCGTGCCCCTCGCCGGCACGGACCGGACGGGGCTCTTCTGGTTTTTCGAGCAGGCCAACATCGAGCTGGTCGTCAAAATGATCGACGGCACGCCGCTCAACGGCAAGCTGTGGTTCTTCTACGGTGCTCTGTCGGACGTGGAGTACGAGATCGAGGTGCTCGATACCGTTTCTGGCGCCACCCGCACGTACCGGAACCCGGCCGGCAATCTCTGCGGCCAGGGAGATACAGAGGCCTTCTCGCCGTAGCGAACCGTCCTCGCGGGGGCCGGCGCCGTCCTCGCCGGAGGCCGGCCCCCGTCTCGCAGCCGTCCAGCTCTCCAGCCCGAAATGACTGAAAAATCGAGATTTGTGGATTTTGCACCCGTCTGGCATCCCGGTTGCTCGGGTTGGTGGCGTCATGGCTGTCTGACAACAGGAGAAAAAACCATGAGCTTCAAGAAAGCACACGCGATCCTCGCCCTGGCGGGGCTGCTCGCGACGACCGCTCCCGTCTGGGCGCAACGGGGCTACCACCGGGACCGGGGCTACTCCGAGCGGGATGGCGCCTTCCGGCTCCACCTGGGCGCCTTCCAGCCGCGCGGAGATTCCGAGTACTGGGATGACAAGGAGAGGGACTTCACCGGCGACGCCGACGACTTCGAGAGCGCGTCGTTCGGGCTCGACTACCTCCTGCCCATCGGCTCCCGGTTGAGCGTCATGTTTTCGGGATCGGTCTTCAGCGGCGAGACCACCCAGTCTTACCTCGACTTCGAGGACAACTTCGGCGACCGCATCCGGCACGACACGACGCTGGACATCGCCTCGGCCACCATCGGTCTGGTCCTCCACCTGACCGGTCCGGACGCGCCCTTGAGCCCCTACCTGGGCATCGGCGGCGGCGCCTATCCGTGGCGGCTCGAGGAAGACGGCGACTTCATCGACTTCGACACCAACCCGCCGGACATCTTCACGACGACTCTGGAATCCGAGGGGGTGGCCTTCGGCTGGTACTGGCTGGCGGGTCTCGAGGCGCCCATCAGCGATCGCCTCTCCCTCTTCGCCGAGGGGCGCTGGACCCGGGCGGACGACGAGCTGGCCGACGACTTCGAGGGCTTGGGCTTAGGCGACCTCGACCTCTCGGGCCGGGAATTTGCCGCCGGCATCTCCTGGAATTTCTGGTAAAAACGGCCATCAAAATAAAAAGGCCGGCGCTGCGAAAGCACCGGCCTAGCCGTCCGGAATCTCTTCGATCCTCAGTGCGGGATGCCCGAGAGCTGGGTGCTGTCGAGCGAGCTCTCAAAGAGGAGCCGTCCCTCGCGGAACGAGGCGCCCCGGAGAGTGAGGGCGAGCGCGTCGCCCAGATCCTCGGCAAAGTGGAACTGGAGCTGACCGCGGGCCGCCTCGGGCAGATCCTCGAGATCGGCCTCGTTGTCCTTGGGCAGCAGGACCTCGGTGATCCCCGCCCGCAGAGCGCCCAGCACCTTCTCCTTGACGCCGCCAATCGGCAGCACACGGCCGGAGAGGGTGATCTCGCCGGTCATGGCCAGATTGTGCCGCGTTGCCCGGCCCGAGAGGGCCGAGACCAGGGCGGTCGCCATGGTCACGCCGGCCGAGGGACCGTCCTTCGGGATCGCGCCCGCCGGCACGTGGACGTGCACGTCGCGCTCGAAGCACTCGGGCGGAATCCCCAGCGAGTCCGCGTGGGACCGGGCGTAGGTCCAGGCGGCGCGGGCCGATTCCTTCATCACGTCCCCGAGCTGGCCGGTGAGCACCAGCTCGCCCTTGCCGCGCATGGTCGAGGCCTCGACGAACATGATGTCGCCGCCTGTCGGCGTGTAGTACATGCCCGTCGCGATGCCCACCTGGTCCTCGCGCGCCGCCCGCTCGGGGTGGACCTTGGGCCGGCCCAGGATCTCGCGCACTTTGGCCGCGTCCACCTCCACCTGCTCCACCTCCCGGGCTGCGACTTTGCGCGCCACCTTGCGGGCCAGCTTGCCGAACTCGCGCTCGAGCTGCCGCACGCCGGACTCGCGGGTGTAGCCCGTGATCACCTCGGACGTGGCCTCGTCGGCGACGGTGAACTGGTTCTCCGTCAGGCCGTTCTCTTTGCGCTGCCGCGGCACCAAGTATCGCTTGGCGATCTCCAGCTTTTCCTGCTCGGTGTAGCCCGAGAACATCACCACTTCCATGCGGTCGAGCAACGGCCCCGGGATGTTCTGGATGAAGTTCGCCGTGGCGATGAACAGAACCTCCGACAGGTCGAACGGCACGCCCAGGTAGTGGTCGACGAAGGTGTCGTTCTGCGCCGGGTCGAGCACCTCGAGGAGCGCGCTCGCCGGATCGCCCTGGAACGAGACGCCGAGCTTGTCCACCTCGTCCAGGAGGAAGACGGGGTTCTTGGTTCCGGCCTGCTTCATGCCCTGGATGATCCGGCCCGGCATCGCGCCCACGTAGGTGCGCCGGTGGCCGCGGATGTCGGCCTCGTCGCGCACGCCGCCCAGGGAGATGCGGACGTACTCGCGTCCCATCGACCGGGCGATGGACTTGGCGACCGAGGTTTTGCCCACGCCGGGCGGGCCCACGAAGAGCAGGATCGGGCCTTTGTTGGCCCGGCGCTCCTCCTTGGTGGCGGGCTTGTCCTCCACCTCGGCCCCGTCCGTGCCCTCGACCTCCCGCGCCGCTTCCTCCGCCTTCCGGGTCTCCTCCCGGAGCTGGCGGACGGCCAGGAACTCCAGCACGCGGTCCTTGACGTCGCCCAGCGCATAATGGTCGGCCTCCAGGATCTCCGCCGCCTTCGGGATGTCGAGGTGCTCCTCGCTGCGAGTATTCCAGGGGAGCTCCGCGATCGTCTCGAGATAGGTGCGGATCACCTGGGACTCCATGGCCTCCCGGCCCATCCGGCCGAGACGACCGAGCTCGCGGTCGACCTCCTTGCGGACCTCCTCCGGCAGGTCCAGCTTGGCCAGCTTCTCCTGGAGCTCCTCGACGTCGTTGCCACCTTCGCCCTCGCCGAGCTCCTTCTGGATGGCCTTGAGCTGCTCGCGCAGGAAGATCTCGCGCTGGCGGTCGCCCAGCTCCTCCTGCACGCGGGTCTTGATGTCCTCCTGGGCTTCCAGGACCGAGAGCTGCCGCTGCACGTGGATCAGCACGCGCCGCATCCGCTCTTCGATCGAAAGGGTCTCCAGCAGGCTCTGACGCTGGGCCTTGTTCAGATCCGTGTAGCCGGCGACCAGGTCGGCGAGCCGGCCCGGCTCTTCGACCCCTTCGATCACCTGGTGGACCACCTCTTCGGGAAGGCCGGCCTTGGTCCCGAGCTCGGCCGCCCGCTCCCGCAGCTCGCGGAAGAGGGCGAGGAACGCCGGATCCTGCGGATTGAGCGGGTTCATCTCCTCGGCCTCGCGCAGAACGGCAATGAGGTAGCCGTCCTTCTCCGTGACCTTCATCGCGATGCCGCGATGCTCGCCATGGAGGAGGAGCTGAACACCTGCCAGACCCCGCTGGACCTGGCCAATGCGGGCCACCGTCCCGATGGTATGGAGCACCTCGGGCGTGGCCTGCTGAGCGTCCTCGCGCTGTGAGACGGCGAAGACCAGGCGCTCGGGAGTGTTGAGCGCGGCCTCGATCGCCTTCAACGTCCCGGGCTTGCCGGCGTTGATGGGCGCCGTGACCCCGGGGAAGAGGACGTAGTCCCTCAGCGGAAGAACGGGAAGTGTCATTCTCTCAGTCATCTGGATCTCCTTGCGGACCGGCGGACCTGGAGGGCCGTCGGTCCTTTCACCCCACAACCGGCTTCCGCCCCCTCGAATTCCGCCGCCGGGCTCAGATCTTAGTTTCTTCCGCTCAGGGTCTGCCCGGTTGCTGTAAGGGGAAGAAGAGGAGGCCTCTAACGTAGATTGACTGAGGGGGACTAAGGTTTCCACCTCTCACCGCCCCTACCGGAGCCAAACCGCAAAAAGCGTGCCGGTCAACCTCCCGCTCCGCAGCTCTGGACCCAGATGACACGGTATCCTCCGGGAGCTGCGTCATAGCCCTTGCCCATGGCGAGCCCGAGGCCCATGTCCCGGCATCCCGGGTCCAGAATGTTGCGGCGGTGGCCCGAACTGCTCAACCAGGCCTCCAGGGCCTGCTCCGCCGAGAATCGTTGCTCGACGAGGTTCTCGCCAATACCAGACGAATAGCCGGCCGCCATGGCCCGCTCGCTCGGCCCCCTGCCTTCGGGCGTCCGATGCCCGAAGTAGGAGCGCGCGAGCATGTCCTCGGCATGCTCCTGGGCCACCCGGTCGAGCAGGGGGTTGGCTGCGAGCGGCGGGAGCCCTGACCGCCTCCGCACGGCGTTGACCCGCTCCAGCATCTCGGCCGCGACCCGCGCCCGGTCGTTGAGCCCGGCCGTCTCGCGGGCGAAGTAGTCCCCCTCGTGCCATCCGAAGAGGAAGACGTACAGAGGGACGCCGCCGACCAGGACCGCGCCGACTCCGAGATCCCGGAACCGCTCGTCCAGCGCCGCATGGAAGCTCTCCCGGCGCCACCTGGAGAGCACATCTTCGGGGTCCGCCGTCAGGAGGACGAAGTCCTCGCGCCAGTCGTGGGCCGTGTATCCCACCCGCCGCAGCCGCTGCGCGATCACGTCCGCCGGGATCCGCCGGTACCGTCGGCCCCCGCCCGACGTCATCTCCGTCGCCTGTTCCTGGGCCACCTGGACGAGGACCGGGATCAACCGCAGCGGCGGGACCCTGGCGAGCGCCCGCTCCTGGTTCAGACGGGCGAGCCAGGCCTGCCGCCAGGCCGGCTCCGTCTGGGCCTCCACAGCGGGTAGGCCCAGAGCGAGCAGAATGCAGACCATCCAGCAGACCCGGAGCACCGTGGCCCGATCCTCCTTGGCTCAAAGGAGATGCTGAATGGAGAATATACCAGGAAAGTGCTAACGCGGCGTACCGAATGCCTGAGCCCAGAGCACGCGGTACCGTCCGTTGGACCTGCCGAGGGCGAGCCCCACGCCCAACTCCTCGAAGCGGGGATCGAGGATGTTGCGGCGGTGCCCCGGGCTGTTCAGCCAGGTCGTCATGACCTCGTCCACGGTGCGCTGGCCCTCGGCGATGTTTTCTCCGATGGTGCGCCAGGCGTAGCCGGCCTCCTTCGCCCGTTCCCGCACCGTGTCGTCCTCCGGGCTCTCGTGGGCGAAGTAGCCGCGGGCCAGCATGTCCTGGGCGTGCCTCTGGGCCGCCCGGTCGAGGAGGTGATCGGAGCGGAGGGGCTGGACGCCGGCCCTCCTCCGGGCTTCGTTGACCCGGGCCAGCACCTCGGCGCGGACCCGCTCCAGGTTTCGTAGATCCTCCGTCGCGCGGATGAAGTAGTCCCCTTGCGGCACAGCGAAGAGGAAGACGTAGAGAGGGGTTCCCCGCAGGCGATCGAGACCGATCCCGAGATCCCTGTACTCCGCGCTCAGCAGCCGCCGGAAGGTCGTGGGATCATTGCGCTTCCAACTCCGGATCGCGGCATTGGCGCCGCCCGGCGTGACCGAGAGGCTCTCCGTCCAGGCATGGGCGTCGTAGCCCGCCCGCTCGATTCTCTTCTGCATGGCTCCGGGGGGACCCGCCTCCAGCCGTGAGGAGCCCTTGCGGGCGATCTCCTCGGCGTGCTCCTGGGCCGCCCGGGTGAGCGGTCCGGACAGGCGCAAAGGAGGAGAGCCGGCCTCCCGACGCTCTTCGTTGATGCGTTCAAGGAGCTCTCGCCCCAGATCCTGGGCACCGGCGGGCATGGCGCCGGGAAGCAGCGAAAAGAGGGCAAGGAGGGGGGCGATCCGTCTCATGACACCTCGATCAACCGGAGGGGGAGGGAGGGATGTTCCCGGACCTCTGCTAGGATCTCCCCGCCTTGGCCACCGCCACCCCCCTCCCCGAGCCCTCCGCCCCCGGTTTCCGCCGGGCCGTCTCCCGCTGGGAAATCGTCGGGTTCTCGATTAACGACGTGATCGGCAGCGGCGTCTACCTCTTGCCGGCGGTCGCCGCGGCGCACCTGGGGTCCGCCAGCATCGGCGCGGTGGTGCTGGCGGGGTTCGCCGTCCTGCTCCTGGTGCTCTGCTTCGCAGAGGCGGGGA
>DASQEB010000218.1:0-4812 GCA_035633875.1 Thermoanaerobaculia bacterium | reverse complement strand
CAAACAAGCAAGAAGGCCGGCAAGGATGCCGGCGCTCCCAGGGAAAGGAGTTTCACCATGACCAGCGTCCACGGCATCCATCACGTCACTGCCATCTCCGGAGACGCCCAGGAGAATCTCGACTTCTACACCGGAGTCCTGGGCCTCCGTCTGGTCAAGCGCAGCATCAACCAGGACGCGCCCGACACCTACCACCTCTTCTACGCCGATGCCGAGGGCCACCCCGGCACCGACCTGACCTTCTTCCCCTGGCCGAAGATGCCCCCGGGCCGCAAGGGGATCGGACTGACCGTCGAGGTGGGCTTCGCCGTTCCCGAGGGAAGCCTCGCCTTCTGGGCCGAGCGGCTGGAGGCAATGGGCGTCGCCGTCGAAGACCCGGAGAGACGCTTCGGAGAGACCGCCCTGAGGCTCCGGGACCCGCACGGTCTCGACCTCTCGCTCACCGAGGCGGACGGTCCGCGCGACTTCGCCCCCTGGCAGCAGGGACCCGTCCCCGAGCGACACCAGATCCGCGGCTTCCACGCCGTGCGCCTCTGGGAGCGGGACCTCGCCACCACCGCCCGATTCCTGAGTGACGCTCTCGGCTTCGAGCCCTTCGGAGACGAATCCGGCTGGCACCGCTTCGGCGCGGACGGAGGGGGCTCCGGAAAGTGGGTCGAAATCCGTGAGCTCCCGCAGGAACGCCGCGGCTCCTGGGGCACCGGCGCCGTCCACCACGTGGCCTACCGGGTGGCGGACGAGGAGGAACAGCTCGGCGTCCGGCAGAGAGTCCTGGCCGCGGGCTCCCAGCCCACCCCCGTCATCGACCGCTTCTGGTTCCAGTCGGTCTACTTCAAGGAGCCCGGCGGCGTCCTCTTCGAACTCGCGACAGACACGCCCGGCTTCACGGTGGACGAGGATCTGGCCCACCTGGGCGAACGGTTGATCCTCCCGCCCTGGTACGAGCCCCAGCGGCGGGAGATCGAGGCGGTGCTGCCGCCTCTGCGGCTGCGGGAGGTGGAGGCGGCGCGCTAGGATCGTGCGGAAGGAAGTTGTTGTCCCGGCCGGAGACTCCATGGTAGAGTCCTGGCGGAAGAAATCTTGGGACAGCACGACCTCAGCTATCGCGCCTTCTTCGTCCACCGGCAGATGATCCAGGGCCTTCTCCAGGAGATCTTGGGCGACCGATGGGTGGAGCGCGTCGACCTCGACTCCGGCGAGAGGGTCGATACCTCCGTCGTCTCCCCCAAGCACGAAAACCGGGAGAGCGACATTATCTGGAAGTTCCGGCGCACGGACGGGGGAGAGTTGGCCTCCGTCTATCTCTTCCTGGAGTTCCAGTCCCGGCCGGACCCCTCAATGCCGGTCCGGTTCATGGGCTACGAGGGCCTCTTCTACCAGGCCCTGGGGGCCGGCCAACCGGAGGCCGCCTGGAGGAACCTGCCGTTGATCATCCCGGTTGTCCTCTACAATGGAAGGGAGCCGTGGCACGTGGCGACGGACCTCGGTTCTTTGATTGGAGACCTGGACCCCTCAGCGGAGATCTACCGGCCGCAGTTGCGCTACCGGCTGGTGGAGGAGTCGGCCTATACCCACGAGGACCTGGCGAAGCTGAAGAGTCCGGTGGCGGAGCTCTTCCGCATCGAGAGGAGCAGCGACTGGACGGAGGTTCTGGAGTGCGTGGACAGGCTGTGCGAGAGCCTCCCACCCTCCGAGGCCTACCTGCGGCAGGCCTTCGTGACCTGGCTGAAGAAGATCGTCGCCCCACGCTTCGGCAAGACGCAGGAGATGGATGCCATACAGAGTTTGGAGGACTTCAGAACCATGCTGGCTGAAAACATCGACCGTTGGAACCGTGAGCTCAAGGAAGAGGGCCGTCAGGAGGGCCGTCAGGAGTTACTACTTCTGCAACTCCGCAGGAAGTTCGGTCCTCTGGAGCCCGAAGTCGAAGACCGGGTGCTGTCCGCTGACGCGGACCGTCTTTTGGAGTGGAGCCAGCGTATCCTGACGGCTGAGAGTCTCCGGGACGTCCTGGGAGACTGATCTCGGCCGCGCCCGCTCGACGAGACCAACCCTCGTCCTGGAGCTCAAACATGCTCGCCCGGACTCTCATCACCCCAACCCTCCTTCGGAGCTCCTACGGTTCCCTGCGCGACAGGGATTGTTCGTCGGTGTCCACGTTGACCTCAGTACTACCCACCGCAAATTCGGAGCAAGTCCAAACCAGCCAGTCCGCTCCTTAAGTATCCAAGTCAGAGGAAGACCTTCTGAGGAAGATCGCCATCTGTTCCTTGAGGAGGGGCTGATCAGGGCAGTAGAGGGGAGGCTTTTTGTTGCATCCCTTCGTGATGCCATCCCGGTAGAGTTGCTCGATGTAGATCGCTGCCCAGTGGTCTGCCGGCACATCTCTAAAGATCGCTCCTGTGGCTCGGGGAGGAACGTAGCTGGCACCATGGATGAGGCGCACTAGGACGACAGCGATTTCGGCGCGAAGTACCTTGGCATCGGGACGGTACAGGTTAGGGCTGTGCCCGTTGATGATTCTTTCCCGGTAAAGCTGTTCGATGAATGCCGCAGCTCTGTGTGAGGTAGGGACATCCCGAAAGATTCCCTGAGCGGGAGGAGGAACGAAACCTCGACCGCGGGTGGCCTGTACAATCAGGATTGCCATGTCCGCGCGATTGACAGGGCTGTTCGTACGGAGGGCGTCCAGGATCTTTGCCAGTTCGGACGCCCGCGGCTCGGGTTTTTTCCCAGTAATCCCCCAGATCAACCGATCCAGCCCGCCCTTGCCCGGCCCGCTGCGGAGGTCCACCCAGGTGAAGGCGCGGAGGAAGAGAGGAAGCTCGGGCTTCTGCGGTGCTCCTGGAAGAAGGACAGGAATGACTGGCATCTTCCGGTTAACGAACTCGGACAGACAGGCCCGCATCTCGGGGATTTCCCAGGGACCCAGGCCATCCTTGCCGACCAGCACGGCGGCAGTGCGGGCCGTCTGGATGATTTCCTCGAGGGCGTCCTGCCACGGTCTCCCGGGAACCAGTTCGTCTTCATCGAGCCAGACGCGGACGTCCTGGGCCCGCAACGCCTGGGCGAGCTGCCGCACGGCGCGCTTATCCTTGCTGTTGTAGCTCAGGAAGACGTCGAAGACCTCGGTCAAGGCGATCTCCTGCTGGACGTGTGACGGAGAGAGTTTATCAGCGACTGAAGATCTCCAGCCGGCTCGCGGCGCGTGAGCGCCGGGAACCGAGCCCCACCCGAAGCGAGCTGTTCCCCCGGCGGGTGGGGCTGTTCCCCCCGCGGGGCGAGCCGGCCAACCCAGGACACGCACTGTCCGCCTCGCGGGTGTGGTTCTTCGCATCCCGAGGCGAACCGTCCACCCCGCGTGGTTGAGCCGTCCAACCGGCGGGTGCGGCTCTTCGCCTCGCGGGGCGAACCCTCCATGAAGAGGGTTGAGACGGGTACGTCTCGGTGGGATCCCGCCATCGAGCCCCGGTCCTCAGCACGTCCCAGCCCCGTCCCGATCCACCCCCGACCTCCCCCGGGCTCGCAATTTCCCCGGAGGCGTAAATAAGGGTCATTGTTCCCCCACCCCTCCGCGGGAGAGAATCTCTACGACGTTCCTTCACCCAGCATGATCCTCGAAGCGATTCCCCAGCAGAAGGCGCTGCCGCACAGCGAAGAGTCCGAGCGTGCGGTGCTCGGCGGCGTGCTCCTGGACCCGGCGATCCTGCCCACGATCTCGGGGCGGCTCCGGGCGGAGGACTTCTACTCGGAGCGCCACCAGATCCTCTACCAGGCCATGCTCGACCTCCAGGACGAGCAGGTGGAGATCGACCTCCGGACCCTCCAGGCCCGGCTGGAGCAGCGGGGGCAGCTCGAGAGGGTGGGCGGGCTCGCCTACCTGACCGGGCTCGATCTCGATCTGCCGGACATCGGGCGGATCGACAACTACGTCGAGATCGTCAAGGAGCGGTCGGTCCGCCGGCGGCTCATCCACATGTCGGGGCAGATCATCCGCGACTGCCTGGACGGCGGCGTCGAGGCGCGGGAGGCGCTGGCGCGGGCGGAGCAGACGGTGCTCGGGTTGGGGGAGGAGGCGGTCCAGCGGGGCTTCGCCCAGCTCTCTCATGTGCTCCATGTGACGCTGGAGGAGTTGGAGGAGCGCCCCGGCACGATGCTCACCGGGGTGCCCACGGGGTTCATCGACTTCGACCGCATCAGCCAGGGCCTGAACAAGGGCAACCTGATCATCATCGCCGGCCGCCCGGGCATGGGCAAGACCAGCTTCGCGCTGAACATGGCCCAGCACGTGTCGATCCGGGAGAAGAAGGCGGTGGGCATCTTCTCCCTGGAGATGAGCCAGCAGGAGCTCGCGCTCCGCGTGCTCTGTTCGGAGGCGGACATCTCTTTCTCCCGCCTGCGCTCGAACCGGGTTTCCCAGAAGGAGTGGACGCGGATCATCCAGACCGTTCGCTCGATCGGGGATTCGCCCCTGTTCATCGACGATTCGCCGAACCCGACGCTCCTGGAAGTTGCCTCGAAGTCCCGGCGCCTCAAGGCCGAGCGGGGCCTGGCCGTGGTGGTGCTCGACTACCTCCAGCTCATGCAGGCCGGCGGCCGGTACGAGAACCGCAACCTGGAGATCGCTGCCATCAGCCGGGGCCTGAAGCAGCTCGCCAAGGAGCTGGAAGTCCCCGTCATCGCCCTCTCCCAGCTCTCCCGGCAGCCGGAGCGGCGGGGGAGCGATCATCGTCCACAGCTCGCGGATCTTCGCGAGTCGGGTAGCATCGAGCAGGACGCGGATATGGTTGCATTTATCTATAGAGACGAGGT
>DASQEB010000217.1:0-6792 GCA_035633875.1 Thermoanaerobaculia bacterium | reverse complement strand
GCGCCCCACCCCGGCGGCTACGACGAGTCGGTCCGCTCCCTCCGACCGACCGACCTCGCCACCCTGATCTACACCTCCGGCACGACGGGCAACCCCAAGGGAGTCATGCTCACCCACGACAACTGGCTCTTCGAGGCGGATTCGATCGCCGACCTTGGGATCATGGGGCATGACGACAAACAGATGCTCTTCCTTCCCCTCGCCCACTCCTTCGCCAAGGTGCTGGAGGTGGCCTTCATCCGGACGGGCGTCGCCACCGCGATCGACGGCGTCGTCGACGACCTGCTCGACAACCTTGCCGTCGTCCGGCCCACGGTGATGGCGGCCGTGCCCCGGGTGTTCGAGAAGGTCTACAACAAGGTGGTCTCCGGCGCCCGGGAAGCGGGGGGGCTCAAGTACAAAATCTTCCGCTGGGCCCTGGATGTGGGCGGGAAGGTCTCCCAGCTCCGCCAGAAGGGCCAGGCGCCGACCGGCCCGCTGGCCTTCCAGCACCGGCTGGCGGACAAGCTCGTCTACTCCAAGCTCAAGGCCCGCTTCGGCGGCCGGCTCCGCTTCATGATTTCCGGCGGCGCCCCCCTCTCCCGGGCGATCGCCGAGTTCTTCCACGCGGCGGACATCCTCATCCTGGAAGCCTACGGCCTCACCGAGACCTCGGCCGGCAGCACCGGCAACCGTCTCGAAAAGTTCAAGTTCGGGACGGTGGGCCGCCCCCTGAAGGGGGTCGAGATCCGGACCGCGGAGGACGGCGAGATCCTGATCCGCGGCAGGAACATCATGCAGGGCTACTACAACCTTCCGGACGCGACGGCCGAAGCCCTGGACAAGGACGGCTGGCTCCACACCGGCGACATCGGCCATCTCGATGCTGACGGCTTTCTCTCCATCACCGACCGGAAGAAGGACATCATCGTCACCGCCGGCGGCAAGAACATCGCTCCTCAGAACATCGAAGGAATGCTCAAGGCGAGCTGCCAGTACGTCTCCCAGGTCGTCATGCTCGGCGACCGGCGCCCCTTCTGCGTGGCCCTGATCACGGTCAACGAGGAGACCACGGGAAAGTGGGCCCGGGAGCGGGGGATCGACTTCAAGGACTACGCCGACCTCACATCCCGCCCCGAGGTCAAGCAACTCATCCGCGAGGCGGTCGAGGCCGTCAACGCCCGGCTCGCCTCCTACGAGCGGATCAAGGACATCGCCCTCCTGGACCACGACTTCTCCCAGGCCACCGGCGAGCTCACCCCCAAGATGAGCATCAAGCGCAAGGTGGTGGAGCAGCGGCACCGGGACGTGCTGGAGGGGTTCTACCGGGAGACCGTGGCGCAGCTCTAGCTCACGGAGGGCTCGCGCTTCCGGCCCGCCTGCTCCCAGAGGGCGTGCTCCGCCTGGCCGAGCAGATACGTGAAGATATGCGCCGGGATCTTCAGGAACCGCGCCTGCAAGCCCTCGATGTCCGTGACCCCGAAATCACGGTCCTCCCGAGTGACCATGTAGGCGTACCGGACCCGCGGGTCCTTCGCGCAGTACACGGCCAAGCCGTCCGCGGCGTCGAGAGTCGGTGTCTTGCGGTACTTCACCTCGACCGGAATGACGTACCGCGGGCTCTTGACGATGACGTCCACCTCCTTGTTCGTCCTCGCCTCGCGCCAATAAGCGACCTTGGGAATGTCGAGGTAGTGGTACGCGACGAGGTGCCGCAGCACCGAGGTCTCGATCACCTTGCCGAGCTCGTCCGGATCCGTCAGGACCTCCTCTCCTCGCAACAGGACGGCGTTCCGCAGGGCGGCGTCGGTCAGGTAGTACTTGTTCTGCTGCCGCAGCACCTTCTTGCCTCCGACTTCGGACGGCGAGAGCCGGTAGACCAGATGGGCGTTCTCGAGAAGCTCCAGATACCCGGAGATGGTCGCGGCCGTCGTTCCCAACTCGGAGGCGCAGGTTTTGACCGACAGCACGCCCCCGCTGTTCAGGCAAAGATAGATGAACAACTTCTCCAACTCGTTGATCTTGCGCACTCCGAACAGAGCCACCATGTCCCTCTTCAGCACGCGCTCCACCACATCCTCCCGGAGGATGCGCTGGCAGTAGTCCGTCTCGTCGCTGAGCGCCGTTTCGGGGAATCCGCCCACCAGGAGGTACCGCTGGAATTCGGAGAGGATCCCTTGGAAGCTCTGGGCCAGGTTCGCCAGGTAGGGCCTGGATTTCTGGAACAGGTCCTGTGGACGGAGGTCCCGCGGCACGTCCGGGAGGGACCGGCAGCGGATTTGCAGGAACTCATAAAAAGAGAGGGTCGGCATCGGCACGGTGATCCAGCGCCCGACACCGCTGTCGATCGAGTCGCGCCTCTGCCGCAGGGCCGCCGATTTGGTGGCGACGATCCGGAGCTCCGGACGGTGATCGATCAGGAACTTCAGATGGAGATCCCACTCGTCGGAGTACTGGACCTCATCCAGAAGAAGAAAGGCGGGCGCCCCCTTCGGGTGGACCTGATCGTGGTACTCCGCGAGACTCCGATCGATCGTCAGGAGCTTCAAGACCGGGTGGTCGAGGCTGAGATAGAGAATCGAACGGGGAGGGACTCCGCGGGAGAGGAGTCTCTCGGCCAACTGGTACAGAACGGTCGTCTTCCCCACCCGCCGGGGACCGGCCAGCAGCACCCCTCGCCGGATCGATTCGTCGAACAGGTAGCGGCTGGAAGCATCGAAAGCCAGGCGGTGGAAGGGGGGAACCGCTGCCGTCCGGTTCGTCCACCAAGGGTTGAACCCGTACAGGACCCGCAGGATGTCCTCCGGCTGGAGCAGTCTCATGGGTCACCTCGAAGTACAGTGTACTGTTCCTGTGGGAGGGTAAGATAGGCACAGTATACTATGCCTATCGACCGGTAAGCAGGCACAGTATACTTTGTATGTCGGAGAATCTGGGTTGCCGCGGTATCCTGGGAACGCCATGACCCGGAACGCCACCCTCACCCGCCGAGACCTCCTCCGCCTCGGCGTTCTCGCCGGAGCGGGCCTTCCCTGGCTGGACGGATCGATCCTGCTGGGACAGGAGAAGCCGGCCCCGACCCGCTTCCTGGACGCTGCGGTGAAGGCGGCGCGGTGGCTCCGCACCACCCGCGTCCAGACGCCCCAGGGTCTCCTCTGGCTCTCCGGGCCGGAGCGTCCCGAGGGGCTCGACTCCAGCCCGAACCTCTACACCGGCTCGTCGGGAGTCGTCCTCTTCCTTCTGGAGCTCGGCCGCGCCACGGGAGACAAGGCGTATCTGGAGGAGGCCGCCGCCGGGGCGGACTTCCTGAGGGCGACGCTGCCGGAGGCCCCCGATCCCGTCCTCGGGGAGACGGGCCTCTATACCGGCGTGGCCGGGATCGGGTTCGCCCTGCACCAGACGTTCAAGGCCACGGGCAACGAGGCCTTCCGCAGGGGCGCGGACCGCTGCCGGGACCTGCTGCACGCGGCGGCCAAACCGGCGGGCGCGGGGGTGGAGTGGGGGCCGGTCACGGACATCGTCGGCGGCGCCGCGGGGACCGGCCTCTACCTTCTCCATGCAAGCCGTGAGACCGGGGACTCCGCCTCCCGGGAGCTGGCCGCCCGCGCCGGGCTCCGCCTGATCGAGCTCGGTATCCCGGAGGAGGGGGGCCTCAAGTGGAAGATGGCGCCGGACTTCCCCCGGCTGATGCCCAACTTCTCCCACGGCACGGCGGGCGTCGCCTACTTCCTGGCCGTCCTCCACCAGGAGACCGGCCGCAAGGAATTCCTCGACGCCGCCCTGGCCGGCGCCCGCTACCTCCGGGCCGTGGCGAACACGACGGGAGACGGCTGTCTCATCCACCACCACGAGCCCGAGCCGGACGGCAGGAACCTCTATTACCTGGGCTGGTGTCACGGTCCGGTGGGCACGGCCCGGCTCTTCTACCAGCTCCACCGCTCCACGGGCGATGCCGCCTGGCTCGACTGGGTGCGGAAGGGGGCCGGCTCCATCCTCGCGAGCGGCATCCCGGAGACCCCCACCCCCGGGTTCTGGAACAATCTCGGCCAGTGCTGCGGCTCGGCGGGGGTGGCCGACTTCTTCCTGCGTCTCCACCGCCTCACCGGCGAGGACCGTTATCTCGCCTTCGCCCGTCGCGTCACCAACGACCTCCTCGCCCGGGCGACCCCCACTCCCGGGGACGGCCTCAAATGGATCCACGCCGAGCACCGCGCCCGCCCCGAGTACACGTACGCCCAGACCGGCTACATGCAGGGGGCCGCGGGAATCGGCATGCTGCTGCTCCACATGGACGCCGTGGAGCGGGGACGGGAGTGGACCTTCCGGCTGCCGGATTCGCCGTATTAGTGATCCCCCCTCGCGAACCATGTGCAAAAACTCACCGGGCCTGTGCGCGCCCTCGCGAGGGGAGAGTGCGCCCCCGCGAATTCCGGACGCGCCCTCGCGAATTTTGGACGCGCCCTCGCGAGGGAAGGGTCCGCCCTCGCGAATTCCGGACGCACCCTCGCAAAGGGGAGAGTGCGCCCCGCGAATTTCGGTGGCGCCCTCGCGGGTGGAGACAGCGCCCCCGCGGGGGCCGCATGCGCCCTCGCCGGGGATTGTGCAGCCCTCGCCAGGGCGTGCACATAATTCGCCGGGGCACAACGAGAATTCGCCAGCGCGCAGCGGGAGTTCGCGGGGGCGCAGAGAGAATTCGCGAGGGCGCAGTGGGATTTCGCGGGGGCGGATTCCCAACTCGCCGGGGCGGGCTGCCGGATCGGCGTGACTGGGCCGCTAGCGTCGCAGCCAGTTGACGAACCGGTGGGTCGGATGGGCGAGGAGGAAGGGGACGACCTCGGGGAAGTCCGGGTAGTACGCCTTCTGAAAAGAGCTCAGGTAGCGCTCGGCTTCGGGACGGTCGCCACGCCGGGCGTGGGCCTCTCCCAGGAGGTAGAGGGCGTACTTGATCTCGGCGTCCTCGCCGTCCAGCAGGTCGAGGGCCAGCCGGCCGTGGGCGATGGCCTCGTCGAAGTCCCCCCACTCCAGGCGGGCGAAGCCGAGGTTGAGCCGGAGGAACGGCTCGTAGAAGGTCGAGCCGAGATCTGTGGCCATCGCGAGGCTCTCTTCCAGGAGCCACAGGCTTCCGCTGCGGCGGCCCAGGAAGGTCAGGCAGGCTCCCAGGGAGGTCATGGAGACGAAGGTGTGGGGGTTCGCCACTTCCTGGACGCTGATCTCGAGAGCGATGGTGAAGTGCTCCCGTGCATCCATCAGCCGTCCCTCGTCGATCTCCAGGAGGCCGAGCATGTGCAGGCAGGCCGCCCGGCTCCGCTGATCGCCGAGCTCGGCCGCCTGTCGCTCGGCCATCCCGGCGTAGAGCCTCGCCGGTCGGGTCCGCTCCTCTGCCCGAAGCTGGACCGCCAGGTTGTAGGCGGCGAGCTGACGGGCCTTCGGGTCGGCGCTGGTGCCGAGGACCCGCATCAGGCCGTCCTGAACCCCCGCGGTCTCGCCGCGCTCGAACCGGACCGCCGCCCAATTGCACCAGGCCCGATCGACCAGAGGATGGAGCTCCTGGAGGCTCGCTTCGAGCCAGGCCTGCGCGAAGGCCTCCTCCGCCTCCAGGAGCCGGGCCGCGGCAAGGGCCTGGCTTCCCCGGTGGTAGAGCTCCCAATAGCGACCGTCGTTCATGGAAGGAAGACCTCAACGATAAAGCCTATCAGAGATGTTGCTCCGGCGGCTTTCATTTCGCATAGGATCTGTCATCGGAACGCGAACGGAGGGATGCCATGGCGCGACGGCTGCTGCTGATCAGCAATACGACGAATCACGGCCAGGGACCGTTGGATCACGTCATCGACGAGATCGACGCTTTCCTCGGGCCGGTGCGCCGCCTGGTGTTCATCCCCTTCGCCCTCCAGGACCGCGCGGGGTACACGGCCCGCATCGGGGGACGCCTCGCTGCCATCGGCGTCCAGGTCGAAGCGCTCACCGCCGACGAGACCGGCCGGCGGATGCTGGAAAGCGCCGAGGCGGCTTTCACCGGCGGAGGGAACACGTTCCGGCTCTTGAAGACGCTCCAGGACGCGGGCCTCCTCCCCGTCCTGCGGGAACGTGCCCGGGCGGGCATGCCCTACCTCGGCAGCAGCGCCGGCACCAACATCGCCGCCCCGACGATCCGCACGACGAACGATATGCCCATCGTAGAGCCGGCCTCCTTCGACGCCCTCGATCTCGTCCGCTTCCAGATCAACCCCCATTACCTGGATCCCGACCCGGGCTCCACCCACATGGGCGAGACCCGGGAGCAGCGGATCAAGGAGTTCCACGAGGAGAACGAAACCCCGGTGGTGGGCCTCCGGGAAGGGGCGTGGATCCGGGTGGAGGGGAGTCACGCCACCCTGGGCGGCGCCCGGGGGGCGCGAATCTTTCGGCGGGGTCAGGAGCCCGAGGAGAGGAAGGCCGGGGACTCCCTGGACGACCTTTTGTAGGGGCGGGCCCTACTCCACATCGAAGAGGGGATCGCCGGTCTCGACGGCTTGGCCGGGCTGGACGTAGATCCGGGTGATCGTGCCGTCGCTCTCCGCCAGGATCTCGTTCTCCATCTTCATCGCCTCCAGCACGAGAATGCCTTGGCCGGCGGTGACCGGCTGCCCCTCCTCGGCGAGGAGGGTGACGACCCGGCCGGGCATGTAGGCGGTGACCCGCTGACGGCCCCGGCCCCCCTTGCCGCCCCGGGTCTGCGCGGCGAGATGGGTCAGGGGATCGGTCACCTCCACGGGGCCGGAGCCCTGGGAGGTGCTGACCCAATACCCCTCGCCCTGGCGGCGGACCGCCACC
>DASQEB010000216.1:0-5334 GCA_035633875.1 Thermoanaerobaculia bacterium | reverse complement strand
GAGGACGTCGACGGCGACGGCTGGCAAGAGCTCGCCATCGGCGCTCCCGGAGCAGGCAGCTCCGCCGGCAAGCTCGCCGGGGCCGGCGCGGTCTACGCGGCCGCCAGCAGCGGCGACCTCTGGCGGATGCTCGAAGGCAAGGCGGCCGGCGACCGCCTGGGAGAGGCGCTCGCCGCGGCCGGCGACACGAACGCCGACGGCACGCCGGACGTGCTGGCGGGAGCCCCCGGCGCCACCCGCGGCTTTGCCGAGGCCGGCGAGGTCGTGCTGGCCGGCTTTGACGGCACCCGCCTCTGGGCCAGGACCGGCCGCGAAGCCGGGGAACGCTACGGCGCCGCCCTCGCCGTGGTGGCCCGGTCGCCGGAAGGAGCCGCTGACGAGCTCCTCGTGGGCGCTCCGGGCAGCAGCGCCGGAGGCGTCCCCAAGGGCGGCCGGGGGGAGCTGGTGAGCGGCGACGGCCGGGAGCTCGCCTCGATCGCCGGCACGACCAAGGGGGCCGGCCTCGGCGGATTCGTGGCCGCCGGACCGGACCTCGACGGCGACGGTCGCAAGGAGCTCGTGCTCGTCGAGCCCGCCACCTGGGCGGACGGCGAAACCCTGGGTCTGTCGCACTTCTACCGCCGCAACGACCTGCCCAAGCCGTAAGAGTCTCGCGAGGCTGGGGGCGCTCGGAGGGGCCTCCAGCCTTCGGCCTGCGACAGCAGAGCTTCGGGAGCCGTATACACGCTCGAAGAGGTCTATCGCAGCGCAAAGGAGGCTCCATGTCCGAAGACGTCACTGCAACCGAAAACCAGGAGCAGCTCAGCCGACGTCACTTCCTCTTCGCGGGGCTGGCCGCGGGAACCATGGCTGCCGGGCTGGTTCCGGAAACGGCCGCCACCGCGGAGGCGAGCGACGTAGGCGGAAAGTGGCAGGTGGAGATCCAGTGGAACGGCCGCCAAGCCCAGAACGTCGACTGGACGTTGCGGCACAACGGCACGTTCTACAGCAGCGACGGCTACAGCGGAGTCTGGGTCCGGAGCGGCGACCTGCTGCTCCTCTCCGTCAAGAGCGACACCAGCCCCGCATTCGCGGGCACCCTCTCCGGCGCCATCGTGGACTGGGGCGTCGCGCTGCAGCCGAACGGCGCCAAGGGAACCTGGACCGCGCGCCAGCGGCCGTGAATGTCAGGGCGGGACGGGATCGGATCAGCGCCGCCGCAGGGCGCGGGTGAGCACGCGGTCCAGAGCGGCGGCGAACGCCTGCTTGTCCTTTGGACCGTAGGGCTGCGGCCCGCCGGTCACCACGCCCGCTCCCCGCAGTCCGTCCATGAAGTCCCGCACGGCGAGCCGCTCGCCGACGTTTTCCGCCGTGTACTCCTCTCCCCGGGGGTCGATCACCAGGATCTGCTTCTCGACCAGGAGCGCGGCGAGCGGGATGTCCGCCGTCACCACCACGTCGCCTGAGGTTGCGTTCTCCGCGATATGACGGTCCGCCACATCCGGGCCGCCCGCCACGAGCACGGTCCTGACGAAGGGATGGTTCGGCGGAGCCTCCAGCCACCGGTTGGCCACCTGCACGGTCTCCAGCCCCAGCCGCCTCGCCGCCCGGAACACGATCTCCTTCACCTCGCGCGGTGCGGCATCGGCGTCGATCCAGAGCTTGACGGATGTCTCGGCCGGTCCGGTCATGGGGTGAAGATATCAGGTGACCGGGTGGCGCCTATTCCTCCTTCACCGGCGCCGTCCAGATCTCCTCCCTGCCATTGTCGCGGCGGTCGGTCCACGACGGAAAGAAGACGCCGCCGAAGCCGGAGAGGCCGTTGTAATCCCCGAACTGATTGCCATATTCGGAGCCGCGGGCCGACTCGTCGGTCGCGGCCGTGGTCACCTGGCGGGGTGTCGTCCAGGTGACCCCGTGATCGGTGGAGGACTGGTACCAGAGGTGGACCTTCCTCCGGCCCGGGTCGTCCGCGGTGTCGTAGTAGACGAGGCCGATCGTGCCCGTGGCCTCGTCCACGGCGAGCGCCTGGTTGAACTGATCGTTCACGGATCGCTGATCGTTGACCTTGCGGGCGGGCTCCCAGGTCCGGCCGCCGTCGGTCGAACGGGTGAACCAGATACGGGTCTTGCACGCGCGGGCCGGAGGGGCGCTCCTGCCGGTCTTGCAGCCGGCGGCGTTCAGGTCCGTCCAGGCGGCGTAGACGAGCTCCTGGGACGCAGCCCGCCAGGCGCCCGCGGAGACGTAGATGAGGACGCGACGGCGACTCTGGGCCGGAATGCCGATGTCGAAGGCGTCGAGGGTGGTGGCGACGGGGGCCGGCGCCGAAAAGGTGCGACCGCCGTCCGTCGAGCGCACGACCTGGACATTGCGGGTCCGCGTGTTGGGCCAGAGGCCGAAGACGACGCCGGCCGCGTTGGTCTTGACGTCCGCGCCGATCCCCGTGCCGGGCTGCTCGGCGCTCACCGGGACCGGCCTCTCCCAGCCGCCCCCGGGCCGGCGCCGGCTCACATAGACCGGGCCGCCGTTGTGCCAGATGGCATAGAGCGTGTCCCGCCAGGGGGACGACGCGCTGTGGTCCACCCAGACCTGCTGCTTGTCCACGCTCTTCTGGTCGCCGGAGACGGTGCCGTCGAACGTCCACGTGGCGCCGCCGTCGCGGGAGCGGTAGGCGCGGATCCGCGTGTGGCCCCCCGTGGTGACGCCGATCGTCGTGGCCCAGGCCGTGCCGTCCGAGGTCCAGTCCACCGTGGGATCGGTGTGGAAGGCATCGCCGGGGACCAGGGGCAGGGTGGTCCGCCCCCAGGTCAGGCCGCCGTCGAACGAGTAGTACTGCATCTGGAGGCCGCTGCCGCTGATGTTGTTCGAGGCGGCGATGATCCGCTGCGGATTGCGGAAGTCGACCCGGATGTCCGACTCGCTGCGCGGGTTGGGAGCGACCCCCGAGACCCGCGTGTTCGCGCTCTCGGAAGCGGCCTTCTGCCGCGGGACGACGTCCGGCTCCGGACGCCCCGGCAGCAGGTCGGGATGGGTCTCCATCCACTCGTGGATCTCCTTGAGGATCAGGGGATATCCGCCCGCGGCGTCCGCTTCCGTGTAGCGCCCCTGCGGGTGGGCCTTCCGCCAGAAGACCCGCAGCCAGGGAGGGAGCGGCAGGCCGTCCGCCGCCTCTCCGGGCCGGAGCACCTGAAAATCCTGGTGGCTCTCGATCAACCTCTCGAGAGCGCTGCCCGGAGGGACGCGGTCCTCCGCAAGCTGCCGCTCCACGCTCGGCCAGGGCCCCATCCCCAGGGCCGGCAGGGCGAGCAGCAGCGCGAAGGCGAGGGTCAGCCTGCGCATACACCGCTCCTCGGCACGCGCCCCAGGCGATCAAGGCCAGGACCGCGTGGCCAGCAAAGTCAGTCGTCGACTGGTTGCGTGGAGCTTAGCGAATCCATGCAGAGATGTCTATGGGTCGGTGGCGCGTTCTTTGAAAGACCGCTCGGCAGTTTCATTGCGCCCCGGACGCATCGGGGGGAGACGACACAGGGGATCGATCGGAAACGGAGGGATCAGGAATGCTTGCCGAGCTTGCCGTAGAGGACAAGGTCAACAGAACGACGGGAGCCGCCGCCGCGGACGTCGCCGCGCCCACCCGCTTCCTGGACAGGCTCCACGAAGCCGCCGCCATCGCGCGCAAACGGTACCCGGGCGCGCAGCTCCTGGAAGCCGATATCGACCTGGAGAGGTTCGGGTGCGATTGGAGGTTCGTGTTCGACCTGCCGGCTGCCGGGCTGCGGGACAGCCACTCCACCGTCATCCTGTGCAGCAACGGGGAGAGCTTCCAGGAGCCGCAGCATATCGAGGCGCCGTGGTCCAGCGACCAGCCCATCCCCTTGCCGCTCGACCTCGACGTCGAGGACGCCAAGGAGCTCGCCCGCCGGACCGGCTACGACGGTGCCATCGCGAACGTCAGCCTGCGCTGGGTTCTTTACCCCGGCATCGACGAGCCGCATTACATCCTCACCATTCCGGAGCGGGACGTCCTGGTCTTCGTCGGGGTCTACAGCAAGAAGGTCATGGTGGGACCGCTGACGGTGTAAAAGAGGCCGGCGGGGACGCCGTCGCTCAAGGCGGCCCCGCTCCTTGGCTGGTCCCTCAGACGTGGGCCTCACGCATGCGGTCGGCGGCGTGGACCGGTGCCTCGGCCTCGGCGAGGCGCGCGAGGGCCAGAGCGCCGAGCGAGAGCCCGAAGTCCCGCAGGGCGATGTCGAAGTAGCCGGGGATCAACAGCAGGTTCAGGATGATGCCCCACAGCCACGCCATCACCAGGTAGCCTCCGAAGCGGGGTTTCACCCACACCACGATCCCCGCCACGATCTCGATCACCCCGACGATCATCATGAACGTCTCGGGATCGAGTCCCAGCATCCGGGGGAAGATCGGCGCCAGGTACTGGTCCCAATCTGCCAGGACATTGAAAAATTTGTCCAGGCCCGCCAGGATCGGTGCGAGGGTGAAGCCGAGATGCAGGATCTGGTACGCCTGATGAGAGCGTTGATGCGCGAAAGCGTCGGTCGTCGCCATGGCCGGTCTCCTTTCCGTGTCACCTTCAAGGAGTGCCGAGGGCCGGGAAGGTTACAGGCTCACCACTCGACGCAGAGCTTCAATCGCACGTCCCGCCGCCGGTCCCGGTAGAGGAGGAAGCCCTCTCTTCGGCCGTGGAGATAGAGCTCGCGGAGGATCTCCACGTCCTTCCGGCAGTACTCCTCCACCAGATCGAGCCTCCCCTGCCGCACCCACGCCAGGGACTGGAGGCCGTCGGCGGATTTGGGGTATCCCAGGGTCTCCAGGGCGAGGTGGCCCATCCCCACCCGGAACCCGAGCCGGGCATGGACGTCCTCCAGGAGGTCGAAGGTGGGGAGCAGACGGGAGTAGTCCTCGCCGGTGTAGCCCGAGAGGACGCGGTAGTCGAACCTCCGGATGTTGTAGCCGATCACCAGGCTCGCCGACCGCAGGGCTTCGACCAGAGCCCGGACCTCCGCCTCGCGGAAGACCTCGAAGCGGCCCTCCTCCAGGAAGCAGGCCACGGCGAGGGCCACGCCCATGCGATGGATGTTTCCCCAGCCCCCCACGTCCGCGGCCGAGCGGAGGGTCTCGATGTCGAAGAGGACGGTGCAGGGCTCCCGGTGACTCCCATTGCCTCCCGGCCGGACGGGAGGGAGAAGGGTCCGCTGGAGCAGCATGGGCTCGGCGCGGATCGGCTCGAGGGGCCGGGGGGACACCATCCGCAGGTGCTGGGGGCGGTGGGTGGGGGAATCGGGGGCCCGGGGCGGAGACACCACCCCGGCGATCTCTTCCACTCCGGCGTCGCGT
>DASQEB010000215.1:0-10026 GCA_035633875.1 Thermoanaerobaculia bacterium | reverse complement strand
GAGGGACCAGAGAGCTTCTTCCTTGCCGTCCCCCTTCTCATCCCAAACGTAGGTGAGACGGGTCCCGTCCGGGGACCAGGACGCCTGGGAAGCCTGCCGGCCGGTGGCGCCGGTGGCGAAGACCTCCTCCACGGTGAGCTTCTTTCCGGACTGGGCCGCCATGGGGGCGGACGCCAGTTTGGCGAGGCAGCAGGCGATCAGCAGGGCTGGGAAGGGGCGCATGGATCCTCCGAAAGGTCGTGTGCAAGCCGTCCGAGTCTAGCAGGCGCGCCTGCAACCTTTTCCTGCACTGGGTCGTACTGTTGCTCGGGTGAAGATGATGGACGAAGGAGGGCAGAGATCATGAAACGGCTTTCCAGTGTGACCGCGACCGCTGCGGCACTGTTTGCGATCGGGCTGAGCGCCGCGCCTGCCGCTCGGGCCGCCGAGACCCGGGGCTTCCGCCAGGCATTCCCCGCCGGCAAAGCCGAGCTGCGCCTGGCCAATCTCGCGGGCCGGATCGAGCTTGTCCGCGGCCAGGGGCGGGAGGTGGTGGTGGACGCGACGGCCCACGCCGAGGCCGGCAGCTCCGCCGAGACCCAGCGCCTGCTCCAGGGTATGAAATGGGTGAAGGGCCGCGACCGCGAGGGTCGGGAGGAGTGGGTCCTCACCTATCCGGTGGAGAAGTACCGCTCCTATCACTATCCCCGCCCGGGCAGGGACGGCGAGGCTTCGAGCTTCCTGGGCTTTCTGGAGCAGCAGGGCCACACCTCCACGACGTACCGAGGGGAGAAGGTCAAGATCTACGGCCAGAAGCGCTCCTCGGTGCCGACTCTCTTTGTCGACCTGAAGATCGCTTTGCCGGCGGACAGCAACGTGTTCGTCCGGAACGCGGTGGGGGGTGTCCGTGGCGGTGACCTCGAAGGGACCCTGACGGTGGACACCGGCAGCGGCGACGTGCAGATCGCCTCCTACGCCGGGGGTCTGGTCGTGGACACCGGCTCGGGCGACGTGGTGCTGGGCTCGGCCCGGGGCGAGACCTCGATCGACACCGGTTCCGGGGACGTCACCGTTCGGCGGCTGATCGGCAACGGCCTGGTGGATACCGGGTCGGGGGACGTCACGGTAGAGAACGTCTCGGCTGGCAAGCTCTCCATCGACACCGGCTCGGGCGACGTGGAGGTGCGCAAGGGGACCGCCGCCCGGGTGATGGCCGACACCGGCTCGGGCAACGTCCGGATCGTGGAGGTGGAGCTCGAGGAGTTGCAGGCGGACACCGGCTCGGGCGACGTCCTCGTGCGGAGCTCCCTGGCCAAGGCCCGGAGGGTTGTGGCCGACACCGGGAGCGGCAACATCGAGATCCACGCGGGACCGAACGCCTCGTTCGACATCGAGTCGGAGCAGGGCAGCGGCGAGCTGGTCGTCGGCTACGCGGACGCCAGCCTGAGAAGGGCGGGCCGCAAGGTCGTGGGCGCCAGGCGTGGCGATGGCCGGACCGTCATCCGTGTCGAGACCGGCAGCGGTGATTGCGTGATCAGCCCAAAGGACCAGCAGTAAAAGCCCGTCCCCAGCGCCCGGGGTTTCCACCCCGGGCTGACGGAACGTCGCCCCCCAGGGGCGATTTTCGGTAAGCCCAGGGCGGAAGCCCTGGGCGGGCTACATTCCCGCCCGGGGTTTCACACCCCGCCTCTACATCTTTCCGTAGTTCGGCCCGCCCCCGCCCTCCGGGGGAACCCAGGTGATGATCCCGTAGGGGTCCATGATGTCGCAGGTCTTGCAATGGACGCAGTTGCTGGCGTTGATCTGCAGGCGCTGTCCCGTGGGGGAGGTCGGTTCCGGCACCATTTCGTAGACGGCGGCGGGGCAGAAGCGCTGGCAGGGGTTGGCGTACTCGACGGCGCAATGGTAGATGCAGATGTCGGTGTCTGCGACGAGGAGGTGGACCGGCTGGTCCTCGTCGTGAGCGGTGCCCGAGTGGTAGACGTCGGCCAGGCGATCGAAGGTGAGCTGGCCGTCCACCCGGACCGGCTCGGGGCGCCGGAGTCGCTGCCCTTCCGGGGTGTTGAGAGGCACCATCCTTTCGTGCCCCGGCTTCGTTCCCACGCGGTCGAGGACCCCCCAGCCGCGGCCTCCCGTCACCAGGCCGATGCCGGCCTGGACCATGCCGGCGGCGAGACCGTGGTCGAAGGCCTGGTGGAAGTTGCGCACCGGCCAGAGCTCTTCCTTGATCCAACTCGCCTCGACCTTCTCCGGATAGGCTGCCAGGCGCTCGGCGGTGATCCCGCCGGCCTGGAGCGCCTCGAAGATCGTCTCGGCAGCGAGCATCCCGGATTTCATCCCCAGATGGATCCCTTTGAGACGCTGGCTGTTCAGCATGCCGGCCGAGTCGCCGATGATCAGGAATCCGTCCCCCCCCAGCCGCGGCTGGGACCACCACCCGCCCTCGGGGAGGGCCTTGGCGCCGTAGTAGGTCATCCGGCCTCCGGCGAGGAGGCGGGCGATCTCGGGATGGGTCTTCATCCGCTGGAACTCGGCGTGCGGGTCGAGAAGCGGATTCTTGTAGTCGAGCCCCACCACCAGGCCGACGATCAACTGGTTGTCCTGCATGCCGTAGAAAAAGCCGCCGCCGAAGGTGTCGAAGTCCAGCGGCCAGCCGAGCGTATGGATCACCTCGCCCGGCTCGACCCGGCCTGGGGGGAGCTCCCAGATCTCCTTGAGCCCGATGGCATAGATCTGGGGGTTCTTCCCCTTCCAGAGGTCGAGCATCCCGTCGAGCTGCTTGACCAGGGTGCCGCGGGGGCCTTCGCCCAGCACCACGACCTGGGCGCGGATGTCGACGCCCGGCTCGTAGTTGGCCTTCTTCTGTCCGGTGTGGGAGATGCCCTTGTCACCCGTACGCACGCCCACCACCCGGCCGTCCTCCACCAGGGCCTGGGCGGCCGGGAACTCGTAAAAGATGTCGACGCCGGCGGCCTCGACCCGGGGAGCCATCCACTTGAGGAGCTTGCCCAGGGAGGCGACGTAGTTCCCCTCGTTCTCCAGGGGGGGCGGGATGGGGAGGGAGAGGGCCTTCTTCTCGGTGAGGAACAGGAACTTCTCGTGCTCGACCCGTCCCTCGAATGGCGCGGTCCGCCAGTCTTCAGGGAACAGCTCCTTCAGGGCCCGGGGGTCGACCACGGCGCCGGAGAGGGCATGGCTGGTGATCTCCCTGCCCTTTTCCAGGACCCCGATTGAAAGCTCCATCCCGGCCTCCCGGGCCATCCGGGCGAGGTGGTAGGCCCCCGCCAGGCTGGACGGCCCGGCACCCACGAACAGAACGTCCACCTCCAGGGTTTCGCGCGGCTCGTCGCTCATGCGTGCGATGTCCTCTCGTGCAATTCCGTCAAGGGGTTTGAATCGGCGCAGGGATGCTACCACGGGCGGCCTGCCGCTTTCTTCGGTGTGTTACAGTCCCGCCGTGCCTGGAACGCGGCTCGCCCTGGAGGAGGTCACCGCCGCTCTGCCGCGAGAGCGCTTCTCTCTGCGCCGGGTGACCCGGGAGCTGGCCCGCCGGACCTTCGCCGAGGACGTCCGCGCTGGCCTCACGGCTCCTCGGAAATCCCTTCCCCCCAAGCACTTCTATGACGAGCTGGGCTCGCTCCTCTTCGAGGCGATCACCGCCCTGCCCGAGTACTACCTGACCCGCTCCGAGGCCGAGATCCTGCGCACCCACGCGGGGGACATCGCGGCGGTCCTCGGCGGACCGGTCCGGGTGGTGGAGCTGGGCAGCGGGGACGGCCAGAAGACCCGTCTCCTCCTCGAGGCCTTCCTGGAGCGCCAGGGGACGCTGGACTACCTGCCCATCGACATCTCCGAGTCCGCCGTGGAGGCGAGCAGCCGGTCTCTGCTCCTCTCCTATCCGGGCCTGCAGGTCACGGGGTATGTCGGGGAGTACCACCAGGCCCTCCAGGCGATGGCCGGAGAGCGGGGGGCGCGGACGCTGATCCTCTTTCTCGGCTCGACGCTCGGCAACCTGAACCCTGGAGAGCGGCTCTCGCTTCTGCGGGAGGTTCGAGCTCTGCTCCGCCCCGGCGACGCTTTCCTCCTGGGAGTGGACCTCAAGAAATCCGAGGACGTGCTGATCCCCGCCTACGACGATCCGCTGGGAGTGACGGCGGCGTTCAATCTCAACCTCCTCGTCCGGATCAACCGCGAGTTGGGCGGCGGGTTCGACCTCGCCTCCTTCCGTCACCGGGCGGTCTACAACCGGGAAGAGGGGCGGATCGAGATGCACCTTGAAAGCCGGCGGGCGCAGACGGTGCCGGTCCGGTCTCTGGGAATCGAGGTCCCCTTCGCCGAGGGGGAGACCATCCACACGGAGAGCTCCTACAAGTTCGACCTGGGGCAGGTCGCGGTGCTGGCCCGCGAGGCGGGATTCCGGCTCGCCCGGACGTGGACCGACTCGGGCGGGAGGTTCGCCTCCAGCCTCCTCGCCGTCCCCTCCTTTGACAAGTAGCCCTCCAGCCCTTACGATTCCCCGTCCGGGCCGGCGTAGCTCAGTTGGCAAGAGCGCCTGACTGTGGATCAGGAGGTCTCCGGTTCAAGTCCGGACGCCGGTACCAAACCCCCTTCAGACCAGCCGTTTCGCTGGAGGACACCAGCCATGACAGAGTCTGTCGAACCGCGCCTGTCGCGCGGCCTGCGGGACCTGCTGTCCGACCAGATGCTGGCGCGGCAGTGGATGATCGATACCATCCGCGGCGTCTACGAGCTGTATGGCTTCGTCCCCCTGGGCACCCCGGCGGTGGAATATCTGGACGCGCTCCTGGGCTCTTCGGCGGGCGCGGAGGCCCAGCAGTCCATTTTCACTGTGCGCAACCCGGAAGGGGAGGAGCTGGGGCTCCGCTTCGACCTGACCGTCCCCCTCGCCCGGGTCGTGGCGCAGTATCGCGATCTGCCTCGCCCCTACCGCCGTTACCAGGTCTCGCAAGTCTGGCGCGCAGACAAGCCGGGCCCGGGCCGCTTCCGCGAGTTCACGCAGTTCGACCTCGACTCGGTCGGGGTGGAGTCGGAGATCGCCGACACCGAGATCATCGCCGGCATGTGCGACACCCTCTCCGCCCTGGAGGTCGGCTCGTACCTGGTCCGTTTTTCCTCCCGGGGCATCCTGAACCTCCTCCTGGCCTACGCCGGCATCGCGGCGGAGTTGGGGACCGATGTCTTTCGGGTCCTCGATAAGCTGGACAAGGTGGGCCGCGAGAAGGTCCGTCTCGAGCTGACGACCGGATACGTGGACTCCTCGGGCGATCCCATCCCGGGTGTCGGGATCGCCTCGGAGCAGGTGGACAAGATCGAGCGGTTCCTCGCGATCCGCGCCGACAACCGGCGCGAGGTGGTCGCCCAGCTTCGCGAGCTCTTCGCCGGAGTGGAGGGAGCCGATCGCGAGATCGGAGTGGTGGAGGCGATCTCCGAGCACCTCTATGCTCTCGGCTACGGCAATGACCGGGTGGCCCTGGACCTCTCGATCGCCCGGGGTCTGGCCTACTACACCGGGCCGGTCTTCGAGGCGATCCTCCTGGACGCCCCGCAGTTCGGGTCCGTCTTCGGCGGCGGCCGGTACGACGGGCTGGTGATGCGGTTCCTGGGAGAGAGGGTCCCGGCCGTGGGCGCCTCGATCGGCGTCGACCGTCTCCTGGCCGCGCTGATCCACCTCGGCCGGGCCGGCCAGCAGAGGGCCACGGCCAAGGTGCTGATCACCAACATGGACCCCGGCCTCCGGGACGACTACGTCGCGATGACTTGGGAGCTGCGCCGGGCGGGGATCCCCACCGAGCTCTACCTCGGCCCGGCGAAGGGGCCCGGCAAGCAGCTCAAGTACGCCGATTCCTGGGGAGTGCCCCTCGCCGTCCTCTACGGCTCGAACGAAAAAGAGAAGGGGATCGTCACCTTGAAGGATATGGACTTGGGGCGCCGGCGCGCCGAGGCCCTCGCCAATCGCCAGGAGTGGCTGGAGGAGCGGCCGGGCCAGCGCGAGGTCCCGCGCACCGAGCTGGTCGCCACCGTTCGCGAGATGCTGGCCCAGATGGGAGAGAAGGGCCGGTGAGAGAGCCCGATCATCATGCCGCCGTCGTCCTCGACGGCGGCTCCCTCACCCTCCGGGACCTGGCCCGCCTCGCCCGCGACCCGCGGGTCCGGATCGAGAACCACCCGGACGCCCACGCCCGGGTCGAGGCGAGCCGGGCCCAGATCGAGAGGCTGGTCGAGAGGTACGTCGAGGAGTGGGGAAAGGGGGATGAAGGAAGCCCCGTCCTCGAATATGGTGTGACCACCGGCTTCGGAGAGTTCAAGAACATCCCGGTGGCGCCCGATCAGCTCCAGCAACTCCAGCGCAACCTCCTCCTCAGCCACTCCGCCGGCGCGGGCCTCACGGCGGATCCGGACAATCCCGCCAATTATTACGAGCCGGACGTGGTGCGGGCGGTCCTCGCCGTCCGTCTGAACGCCTTTCTCAAGGGATATTCCGGGGTGCGGCCCGATCTGGTGCGGACGGTTCAGGCGATGCTGAATCGGGGAATCGTGCCGCGGGTGCCGATCCACGGTTCGGTGGGGTCGAGCGGCGACCTCTGCCCGCTCTCCCATCTCTTCGTCGTCCTGCTGGGGGAGGGGAGCTGGTTCCTGGTCCGCGAGCCGGCCGATCTGGGGCACCGTCCCCGGGAGATCCGCCGGGGATTGAGACCGCTCGAAGAGGACCTCGGGATGCCTCCGGTCCAGCCGTCCTATAAGGAAGGGCTCGCCCTCAACAACGGCACGACCTTCTCGACGGCTCTCCTCGCCCTGGCGGTCCACGATGCCGAGGCCGCGGCGGACACGGCCGACGTGGCCTGCGCTCTCTCCCTGGAGGCCGTCTGCGGCAGCGCCCGTGCCTTCGACGCCCGGGTCCACGAGGCCCGGGGGCAAGCCGGACAGATCGCCGTCGCCGCCCACCTGCGGGAGCTGCTCCGTGGGAGCAGGCTGCTCGAAGCGGCCGGCGCGGTGCAGGACGTCTATTCCCTGCGTTGCGCCCCGGCGGTGCACGGGGCCGCTCGGGACGCCATCGCCTACGCCCGCCGCGTGGCGGAGATGGAGATCAACGCGGCCACGGACAACCCCCTGTTCTTCCCGGCGGACGAGACCCCTCCCTGGGACTGGGAGTTCCGGGACAACTGGCCCGAGGGTTACCGGGGGGACCAGCGGGCCGGCTACTCGGCCGGGAACTTCCATGGCGAGCCCGTGGGAATGGCCGCCGATTTCCTGGCGATCGGGGTCGCGGAGCTCGCCAACATCTCCGAGCGGCGCATCCAGATGCTCCTGGACGAGCGCCAGAGCCGCAACCTCCCTGCGAACCTGATCCCCTGCCGTGGCGTCAACTCGGGGTTCATGCTTGCCCAGTACACGGCGGCGGGCCTCGTCTCCGAAAACAAGGTCCTCACCCATCCCGCCTCCGTGGACTCCATCCCCACCTCCGCCAACGCCGAGGACCACAATGCCATGTCCACCATCGCCGCGCGCAAGCTCCGCACGGTGCTGCGCAACGTCCAGGCCGTCCTCGCGATCGAGCTCCTCGCCGCCGCCCAGGGCGTGGAGTGGAGGGTCGGGATGGGAATCGATCCCAGAACGAACGGCAAGGCGAAGCCCGCCTCGGAGTGGGAGGGCGCGGTCCGGGAGGGGCGGGATTTCGAAGACGCGACCCGTCCGGAGAGGCGCGCCGGGATCGCGGACAGGCTCGGCGCGGGGACGCGGCGGGCTTGGCTCTGGGTGCGGGAGCTGGCGCCGCCGATGCTGACCGACCGCACGCTGGACGGGGATATCCTCGCGGTCCGGGCCGCCGTCGAGGCCCATCTCTTCGTGGTTTGAATCAGCCTCCGCGCAGCCGCGGGACCTCCCGCCGGATCTCTTCCTTCGTGAGCCCCAGCAACCCGGCGTTCTCCACCAGGGGCTCCAGATCCACCGGATAGAGCCGGTTCCGTTCCGGGTCCGCCAGACCCGCGACGTTGCGCGGCACGATGGCGGCCCGGATCTCCTCTTCGAACGGAAGGCCGGGCTCCAGGGCAGCGAGGCAGCGCTCCAGGATCTCAGCCATCCCTGGGTCGGTGCTCCCCAGGAAACCCTCCCAGCACCAGGGGCCGCCGGGCGCCGCAGGGAGAAGGCGTTGGGAGGCTTCGCTGAAGCTGGCGGTTGCGAAGTAGAGAAAGGAGTAGGCGGCGAAGAGGTCGAAGTCCCGCAGGGCCTCGTAGGCTCCCCCGAGGATGCGCTGGAGGTGGTCCGCCTCCCGGTGGAGGAGAGCGCCATACCGACCGAGCCCTGCGGAGAGGTTGGGCACGGCGCCGGGCTCCAGCAGCAGGGCCAGCCGTTCCACAGCGAGAAGGCTCCAGGCGATGCCCGTCGAGAACAGGGGAGAGAGGAAGCAGAAGGCGTGAGGCAGCACTGCCCAGCCCTCACCGGCGGCCTGCGAGAGCCGGTGCTGGAGGCGCGGGATCATCCCGATGGGGCGCACCGGTGCAGCGGAGGCGAATTGATCCCGCAGCGTGGGATAACGGGAGAGGAGCCGCTCCCACGCCTCCGCGGTCGGCAGCGCTCCGAGCCCGCCGTTGCGGGAGATCACGAATCCGGCGCTCACCGTGCCGTGATCGAAAGGGAGGACGTACATCCACCCCTCCTGCAGGAGGTGATGGACGGCCGCCTGCTCGTCTGGATAGGGGCCGGCGGGCAGCACCGCGCCGCCGGCCGCAGCGATCTCGGGAAAGCGTGCTGTCCCCTCGAAGTGACCGAAGACGAGCATCGTGTCCGGCCGGAGACCGGTCGCCACTGCCGGTACAGGCAGGTGGCGCGCCAGGAATCCTCCGGGTCCCGACCCGTCGAGGAGGAGGTCGACCTCAAGGCGGATGGACCGACCCCGGCGCATCCCGGAGAGGCGCCAGCCGCCGGCGGCCGTGGGCGCGAGGCCGTCCAGATCCACCTCCTCCAGGAGCTCGACACCCGCGGCAGCGGCTTCGCGGGCCAGGTGGTGGTCCACGTCCTCCCGAAGCCAGTGGGTATCGGCGATCCGATCCGAGGGGCTGGCGGCCACCAGCAGCCGGCGCTCGTTGGCGGGGCCGTTGGCGAAAGGGCGCCCCGGTTGGTGGCCGTAGAAGGTGAAACCCCGCTTGAGACCCCGGCGCAGGTGGGGGAGGCGCTCCGTCCAACGGCCCCAAGCGGCAAGGGCGTGGAGGTCTGCGAGGCCGTAGCGCGCGGCGAGTCGCTCCAGGCAGAGGGCGGCCAGGGGGGTCGAGGACTCGCCCAGGGCGAAGCGGGGGTGGCGGGTGCGGTCGAAGAGGTGCACGCGGTGGCCCTGGATCTGAAGGATGCGGGCGAGGATCGATCCCGCGAAGCCCGAGCCCACGACGGCGATCCGCAGGCCGGCCACGGTCAGTTCCAGCCGCAGTCGGAGCAGGCGGTCCGGGGCACGACCGAGCCGGTGCGATTCATCCGGTCGAGGCGGGCGAGGCGCGCTCCGGCGCAGGCCGGGCAGTCTGCGAAGCGGTGGGCGTCCCAGAGGTCCGCGGTGATGATCCCGCGGCAATGCGCGAGGCAGCGTTCCAGGGCCTCCTCGAGCTGATCGAGACGGGGCGGGGTGAAGTCTCCCGTCTGCCGCAGGGCGTCCAGGGCGCCGTTGCCCTCCCGGACCGGGATCAGCGAGACACGTTCGGCTCCCTGCTCGAAGGCGTGGGCCGTGGAGCGGACAGCCCATTCCACGGCCTCCTCCGGCGGCACGAACGGCGGCGAGACCAGGACGAAGGCCCGGAGGCCGATCCCCGCCTGCCTGAGCCTGCTCGCCGCGCGGTCGAAGTCCTCGACGGTCATCCCCTTGTCGAGCCGGGCCAGGGCTTCGCGATGGACCGTCTCCAGCCCCATGGCCACCTCAAGCCGGCCGGTGAGCCGCGCGGCGAAGCGGAGGCAGCGTTCCCCGATCAGGCGTGGATGGCACTCCACGGTGACACGGGAGAACGGGACGGACAGATCGAGGATCTCGTCCTCGTCGGCGGGCGGGAC
>DASQEB010000214.1:0-5470 GCA_035633875.1 Thermoanaerobaculia bacterium | reverse complement strand
CAGCGGCAACTCGGAAGTCCTCCACGCCTGGCTGATGAACGTCGTCGCCAACCGCTACGAGCCCGCCTACCCGGCCCTGGAGCGGTTCCTGACCACCGTGGGCCGCCGCAAGTTCCTACGGCCGCTCTACCAGGAGCTGGCCAAGACTCCCGCGGGGACGGAGATGGCCCTGCGCATCTACGAGCAGGCCCGCGCCGGCTACCACTCGGTCTCCCAGAACAGCATCGACGAGATCCTCGGCTGGCGGGGGTGAGGGAAACCTCCCCCTTCCGTCGTTCCTCCTTTCGAAAAGGACACGCAGCACCGCCGGGACACCCGGCGGCACGCTCCATTCCAGCCCCGGCGGGACGTCCTCCCCTTCTCCGGGGCTCTTTTTCTTGTAGATTGAGGCGGATCTCCCAGGATTCCCGCCTTGCCTGCCCAACCTGAACGCCCCCGTGGAGCCAGCACCCTCTCTCGCGACCCGCGCTTCCGGATCCTGGTCCTGCTCTGCCTCCTCCACCTCGCATTCCTCGCGGCGCACCTCGTCTATCCGGACCTCGACCTGGACTACCCGTTCGTCGACGGGGACTCGCCCGACTGGATCTCCAACGGCCTGCGCCTGGCGGGCCACGACGTCCGCTATACCGGCCGCTCTCCCCTGCTCCCCCTCCTGATCGCGCTGCTCGAGCGCCTCGGCGCGCTCCCCTGGCTGCCGGTCGTACTGGAGGGCCTGTTCCACGGGACCGTGCTGGTCTTCTACGGCGTAGCGGCGCAGTTTCAGCCCCGATGGGCGGCGTTCGTCGTCGCCCTCTCCCTGCTGGTGAGCCACTCCCTCCAGGGGCTCGCGTTGCAGGTCATGGCCGACGTGCCCGCCTCCTGCCTGCTGTTCCTCGCCGCAGCCGCGTTCCTGCTGGCGAGCGAGCGGCCCTGGCTCTATGGTGCGAGCGGGCTGCTGGCCGGCCTCGCGTATCTCACGCAGTCGGCGGCCCTGCTCTGGGCGCCCGCCGCGGCCGTCACCATCCTCGTCGCCCGTCCCCGGGACCTGCGGTCGCCGTTCCCCTGGGCCGGGCTTCTCCTCTTTGCCGGCGTTCCGGCGGTATGGAAAGCCGTCCAACTCGCGATCCTGGGGACGGAGGGCAATCTCCCGGCCCGTCAGTGGGAGCTCCTGCGCTTCCACACCGACTCGGTCCTTTTCTATCTCTACGAGCTCGTCTCCCTGCTCGGGCTGCCCGCCTGCCTGCTCCTCCTCCCCGGCCTCGCCTGGACGGCCCGGCGTACCGCAGCCCGGAGCGCCTCGCATCTCTTCACCCTGGCGCTCTTCGCGGGGCTGCTGGCCTTCTTCGTCTTCGTCTATGACTTCAACGCCAAGCGCTTCCTCGTTTATGTGGCCTGGCCGGCGGGGCTGATGCTCGGCGAGGCCCTGGCGCGGCTGCCCCGGCGGATCATCCCGTGTGCGGCCGGAGCCCTCCTGATGGGCGCGGTGCTCCCCCTGCCCGGAACGGGCAACGATCCGGCCTGGGTGGGGCTCTGGCCGCTGCCTCCCACCTATCTCCACGCCGATTTCCGGAGCTCCCCGTCCGGCAGCCCCACCCTCGATCCGGCCAGCCTGCAGATCGAGACCCGGCCCGTAGCGCTCCTAGCCCGGATCTGCCAGCCCTGCCGGGTACGGACGGCACGCGTCCTCTGGGACAGAGAGCCGCGGGGCCCGCGGCCTGATCCCGCCGTCTTCACCGCCGACCGTTCGGCCCTCTATCTCTTCGAACGGGAGAGCGATGGCGGCGGCCGGCACCGGACCCTCTCCCGGCTCTCGAACGTCCTGCGCACACCCGTGAAGTTCCTCCCGGCCGACCACTTCGAACCCTACTGGCCCCTCCTCACGGTCTCCGCCGCTCCTTCCTTCCCCTCGGACCACGCCGTTTACCGCGTCCGCCTGCCGGGCCTCTCACAGAGCTGGCTCGTGGTCGCCCCTGGCGGAAGCCGCCTCCAGAGCCGTCTGGACGCCCTCGCCGCTTCTCCGGACACCCAAAGCCCCCCGGACTCCCCCCGGCTGCTTCAGGCGCGCCGGAAGGCGGAGGCCATCCTCGACTTCCTCGAAGGCAGCGACGCCTACCTGGTGATGGTCCCCCACCGCCGCCGCTCCGATCTGTCGCAGCTCTACCTGCCGTTCCTGGCCGGGACCACGGAGCTGATTCTCAGTGAACGGGGGCGGGAAGGGGAGGCTCTGAAGGCCGTTGCCGAGGCCCAATTGCTCGGGGAGAAGGATTTCGGAGGGACGCAGGTGAGGAAGGTCCGGCTGTTCCGACGGGACTCGGGATTGGTGTCTTACTTACCTCAGTGAAGACCGTCCGACGCTCATGCCTGCAACCTCCTCTTCCTCCGGGTCAGACGGAAACCGAAACCCCGCAATACGATCGGAAAGAGGACGGCGACGATCGCGATGCCCAGAGCGACTGAATAGATGAAAGCCATTCTCTCGTTCTGCCAACCCGGATGGGCCGGCTCATTCGGTGAGCCGACGATGAAGTTGTAGCCGTCCATGAGGATCGTGGCAAGCGTGATGATCGCCAGAGAAAACGCGGCGAACTGGATCCGCTTCTCGAAACGCGCCTCCGACTTCGCTTCGAGCCCTTCGGCAGCAGCGATCAACATGTCGCCCATATGGCGGGCCGAGGAGAAGTGACGCTCCCCGCCGCAGATCTTCAGATCGCGCTCGAACAGGTGGTGATCGAATTCGCTCAGGAGGCGGATGCGTCGCCACAGGTGCTGATGGATCGCATGATATTGATAGACGATCCGACGCAACTCCTCAGGAGCGAATTCGGAACGATCCACATGAATATCTTCGAGGATCGCAGCGGACAGCCTTTCCATGAAAGTGGCGTGCTTCAACATGTCGCTCGAGATCGCCACGCGCAGCACCTGGTCCGCCATCTCATCCGCGGTCAGAGGTCTCGGCTTTTCCCAGACCGTCGTGCCCCAGGTCTTGTCGACGACCTCACGCCCCGCCCTGGTCGTGGATTCGAGGTGGTCGCTGGCCAGGCCGGAGAGCAGGCCCTCCTTCCAGGTATCGATCTGCGCCCGGTCTCCGCTCAAGAAGACGAAGACCTCGTACTGGAACTCCTGGGATGGGTCGAATTCAGGATGCCCCTGGAGACTGGGTGGGATGCCGAACGGGTAATATCTGTCCGACCAGATCTCCAGAGGCTTCTCCTTCCGGCGGGGGGATTTCCCGCCCCGCTTGGCAGGCCTGAGGGCGTCGAGGATCGCGTAGAACAGTGGCCAGAGCGGATCGATGCGATCCGATAAAGCCGCGTACTGCGTCTCGAACTCTTTCGGATCCGCTTTTCCGGTCGGCCGAAACACTGTCACCAGGTTCGCCAGGGGAGACTGTCCCATAAGATTCAAGACCATGTGCTCCAACTCCCACGGCGACGGAGAGCGCAGCGCCTCTCGCAACGACGAGGTGGCCTTGTCGTTGAACGTGATCACGAGCCTTTCCCCCGACGTGGAGGAATAAAGGCTCCCGGGATCGGAGCCCGGCTTCACGTCCGCCAAAGAGCCCTGTTCGAAGCGCACCGTCCATTCCGAAAAATCGGGGCTGCGGCCAACCTTGTTGTCCCGTTCCCAGAACACCTTGTCTCCGCCTTTCCCCTTCACCTTCTCCCGCCAGGTCGCTTCGAGCTCATCGAGAGGGACGGAGGGGAACTGAAGGCCCTTGGACAAGGCCTGGGGCGAGAGGACTCCGGGCAGGAGAAACCTTCGGCTCTCCACGTAGCGGAGGAAGAACTTCGCGTCGTTCGTAGCGCTCATGTCGGACGTTCGGCTGCCATATTCTACCTCAGGTGTGCCTTCGGCAACCGGGAGGGCTCCGGGAGCATCAGCCGCTTATTTCGGCGGGCTCGGGGCTCAATCCCGCTTCATCTTCGCCAGCACCTCGTCGTCCGGATTGAAGACAAGGCTCTTCGGCTTCTCCGGGAAGCGGAGTTGGAAGGTCTCCTCGGGTTGGTGGACCATCACCCGGAGGCGGCCCGTGCGGCCTCCGGGAAGCTCGACCGCGACCGGCACGGGCATCCGGAAGCCGGCGGGAACGCCGGTCTGGCGGACGGTGAGGGTGGCCACCCACTCCCCCTTCTCGTCCGGCGCGTTGGCGACCGTAGAGCTCCAGCGATAGGTGGGGACCGCCGTCCCATAGACCCACTGGTCGAAAAACCAGGACCAGTCCGCCGGGACTCGTTTGGCCACCGCTGCCTGGAAGTCGCTGGTGGACGGATAGCCGCCCCGGTGGGTGCGGACGAAGTCGCGCAGGACATCGACGAAGGCTTGGTCGCTCTTCGTCATGTCCCGCAGAAGCCCGCGCAGCATGTGGAGGACGAGGGCGCCCTTGGTGTAGACCTGGGACGAATAGCCCGTGGGCGCCTCGCCCGTGCTGGCGCGCCACCCGTGGCCGATGGGACCGATGCGGTCCCCGTGGGCGCGGTTGACGAGGCTCACGCCCGGGCGGGCGAACTTGCTGAAGCCGCTCTTGATCGAGCCGTTGAGCTCCTCGCCCGAGGTGCGGACCATCTCCTGGAAGAGCTTGCGGCCGTCCTTCATCGAGGCTTCCACGAACATCATGGCCGAGTACTCGGCGAAGGCTTCCCCCAGCCAGGTGTCGCGGTAGGTCGCGGGCCCCACCAGGTGACCCCACCACTGGTGGGCCACCTCGTGGGCGCGGAAGAGCTCGGTCGCCCCCGGGCTCGTGATGTCGAAGCTCCCTTCGGCCATGTGGATGAAGCCGTCGAAGGACTGGCCGTGATAGCCCTGGATGCCGGTGACGTAGAGGGTGCGCTCCGGCAGCGGCGCCGCGAAGAGCTGCTGGAAGAAATTGATGCTGTTGACCACGTCCGCGCCCACGTTCCAGAACTTGTTTTTGCTGGTCACTCCCACCCGGGGGCCGAAGCAGATCACTTCGGGCAGGCCCTTTTCGCCCCCGACCTTTTCCTCGTGGAAGTGCTCGGCAAAGGAAAAGGTGAGCATCTTGGCGGGCTCCTCCACCACCCACACGGAGGTGGAGCCCCTCTCGTCCTCTCCTCCTCCGCTCCCCTCCTCCCGGCGGCCCATGGCGCGGATCTCGTGCTTCTTGCGGACCGTGAGCTCCAGGCGGGCAGTGTGGGGATCGCGGAGGATGATCTCGTCCCCCTCCACTCCGGGATACCAGGACCGGCCCGGCGCGTAGTTGAGGAGCTCCATCTCGTACTCGAAGTCGAGCCGCCGCTCCTGGCCTCGCGCGAGGGGCTTGTCCAGGAAGACGAGGAGCGAGTCGTCGTAGAACCGGTTGTCCAGGGAAGTCGTCCGCCCCCCGACGTGATCGCGGACAAAGGAAAGCTCCCTCCCCTCCTCCCGCACCGCCGTCACCCGGGCGAAGGGACTGAGCTCGAAAAGAAGCGCGCGGGCGCCGTTGCTCCGCGGCGTCGGCTTAAAGCGGAGCCCCACCCGGAACCGCCCGGCG
>DASQEB010000213.1:0-4833 GCA_035633875.1 Thermoanaerobaculia bacterium | reverse complement strand
AGCCGCCAGAAGAGGTCCTCGCGGAAGCGACTCTCGTGCGATTCCTTCTCCAGGTTCTTGTTGGTCGCGGCGATGACCCGCACGTCCACGGGCCGCGGCGCGCGGGAGCCGACGCGCTGGATCTGCTTTTCCTGGAGAGCGCGGAGGAGCTTGGCCTGGGCGTCGAGGGCCAGATCGCCGACCTCGTCGAGAAAGAGACTGCCGCCGTCCGCCTGTTCGAACTTGCCGGGCCGCGTCTCGCGGGCGTCCGTGAAGGCTCCCTTTTCGTGACCGAAAAATTCGGACTCGACCAGCGTCGCCGGGATGGCGCTGCAGTTGACGGCCACGAAGGGTCCTTGCGCGCGCTGGCTGCGGCGGTGGATGGCCCGCGCCACCAGCTCCTTGCCGGTGCCCGATTCGCCGGTCACCAGCACCGTGACGTCCACGCGGACGACCTTGGCCATCATGCGGAAGACCGCCTGGATCTCCCGGCTGACGCCCACGATCTCGCTGAAGCCATAGCGGGTTTCGAGGTCTTCGCGCAGCGATTCGACCTCCGCGTTGAGCCGCCGCATTTCCAGCGCCCGGTCGACGATCATCAGCAGCTCGTCGTTGTCGAAGGGCTTGGTCAGGTAATCGTAGGCTCCCCGGCGCATCGCCTCCACCGCCGAGGAGATCGTTCCGTGGGCGGTCATCATCACCACGTCCAGACGCGGGTCGAGGGCGCGCAGGCGCTTCAAGGTCTCCAGCCCGTCGATGCCCGGAAGCTTGAGATCGAGCAGCACGAGATCCGGCTTCGCCTCCGGCAGGGCGGCGAGGGCCTCCTCGCCCGAGCCCGCATCGGTGACCCGGTGCCGGCGCTCAGCCAGCAGCACGGAAAGGATGCGCCGGATCGGCCGTTCGTCGTCCACGATCAGGATGTTGGCCATGGCTCTCCCTCGGCCAGAGGCAGGCGGACCGACGCCATGGTGCCCGCTCCCTCCTCGCTTTCGAGTTGGATCTCTCCTTCGTGCTGCTCGATGATGCCGTGGCAGATGGCCAGCCCCAGGCCGGTGCCGTCGTGCTTGGTGGTGTAGAACGGGTCGAAGACCCGGCGCAACTGCTCCGGCGGAATCCCCGGTCCGGTATCCGCGATCCGCACCTGCACCCAGGGAGTTTCGGCACCTCCGAGCTGCGGCGCCCAGGAGGTCACGGCCACCGAGATCCGTCCGCCCGCCGGCATGGATTGCAGGGAATTGATCAGCAGGTTGAGAAAGACCTGCTCCAACTGGCCGGCGTCTCCGAGGATGCGCAGACCGTTGGCGCCAAGGTCGCTGCGGATCTCCACTCCCTGCTCGGCGGCCCGGACCTGGACGAGCTGTACGGCCTTGCGCAGCGGCTCCAGCGGATCGATCTCCGTCTTGCGCACCTCCCCCGAGCGGCTGAGGCTGAGCAGGCCTCCCACCGTGCTGTTGATGCGGTCCACTTCGCTCAGCAGGTCGCTGATGAGCTGGTGCCTGGGTTCGTCAGGGTCGAAGCCGCGGAGCAGGTACTGCATGGTGGAACGGATCGCCGTCAGCGGATTGCGGATCTCGTGGGCGACGCCCGCGGCGAGCTGTCCCACGGCGGCCAGGCGCTCGGCGCGGTAGAGGCGGTCCAGGCGCTCCCGCTGGGAGCGGTAGAGCTCGGCGTTCTCGAACGCCAGGCTGGCCTGCGCGGCCAGCAGGTTGAGCAGCTCGATCTCGCTTCTGCCGACGCTCCAATGCGGCCGGTCCGAGCCGAGGAGCAGGATGCCGGTCAGCCGGTTCAGAGAGATCATCGGGACCACCAGGGTGAGGCGCAGCCGGTCGAGGAGGTCGCGCTCCGCCGGATCGAGGTACTCGTGGACCCCGGGCTGGCGGTCGAGGACGAGGCAGGTCTCGTTGACGGAGAGCCAGCGCGCGAGCTTGCCCCGGTCCGGCAGCCGCAAGCTCTCCAGGTCCGTTTCCGCCAGCCCCAGGGAAAACCCGGGCAAAAAGCTCGCGGTCGCCCGGTCCGGTTCCAGGACGGCCATCCGGTCCGGATCCAGAAGCTCCCGGATCCGGGCGGCGACGCTGGCCGCCAGCGCCTCGCGGTCCACGATCAGCGCCAGCGAGCGGCTGAAATCCTGAAAGGCGCGGCGGTTCAGGCGCCGCCTTCGGAGACGCCCGACAACTCCCGCGAAGGTGATCTCGCGCCGCATTTTCGGAGGCATGATACTCCTGTCGGAGTTGCTCAGGAGCCGGCTCTTTCCCGGCCCGAGGCGTCGACCCCGATGACGGGGCTCAGGGATCGCTTCTAGCTGAGGCGGTGTGACGCCAAACTCCCGGAGAGCTCGGCGTCACACCGGCTGGAGCTCCAGGCTCTCAACCTACTCTCGCCGCTTGGAGAGACCTGACACCTGGTTTTGACTGCGCCCGCGCCAACGGTTCCCTATCCTCCCGCAACTCTGTCCGGTGTGGCAGCGCGAATGCTTCGCGTTCCCGGCTCTCCGGAACCTGCTGTATCGTACGCGCTGCTCCTCCCGTCCGGCCGGAGCTTTTGACCCCGAGGAAGACCCGATGGCGACCGCTGTCATCACTGCCGATGAGCTTCGCGAGGCCTGGCGCCTGCTGTCGCCCGCCGAGCGCCTGGAGAGCTTCGGATTTCTCGAGCCGGAGGAGGCGGAGGAGCTCTTTCTGGAGCTCCGGGCGGCAGACCAGCTCTCCATCGTGCTCGATTCTCCTCTGGCGGCGCGGCGCGCCTGGATGCGCCTGCTGGCCCCGGACGACGCCGCGGACCTCCTCCAGGAGGCGGATCCCGAAGAGCGGCCGGAGTTGCTGGCGCTCCTTCCTCCCACGACGCGCCGGGAGGTGACCACGCTGCTCGCCTATGAGGAGGACGAGGCGGGCGGCCTGATGAGCCCGCGCTACGCCCGGGTGCGGCCGGACATGACGGTGGACGAGGCCATCGGCTATCTGCGGATGCAGGCGCGCCTGTCCGTCGAGACGATCAACTACGCTTACGTTCTCGACTCCGACCAGCACCTTCTCGGCGTCATCTCCCTGCGCGAGCTGTTCATGGCGCCGGGGGACAAGGCGGTCTTCGAGATCATGCACACGGAGGATCTGGTCACCGCGTCGGAGGACACGGACCAGGAGGCGGTCAGCCAGCTCCTGTCGCGCTACGGCCTCATCGCCGTGCCGGTGGTGGACGCCGACGGCCGGATGAAGGGCATCGTGACCCTGGACGACATCGTGGACGTGGTGGAGGAGGAGGCGACCGAGGACATCCAGAAGATGGGCGGCTCCGAGGCCCTGGACGCTCCATACCTCCAGGTGAGCCTCCTCCAGATGATCCGGAAGCGGGCCGGGTGGCTCGCGGTGCTCTTTCTGGGCGAGCTGCTCACCGCGACCGCCATGGGGTATTACGAGGAGGAGATCGCCCGGGCCGTGGTGCTGGCGGTGTTCATCCCCCTGATCATCAGCAGCGGCGGCAACTCGGGCTCGCAGGCGACGACGCTGGTCATCCGCGCCCTGGCCCTCTCCGAGGTGCGGCTGCGCGATTGGTGGCGGGTGTTCCGCCGCGAGCTCCTGGCCGGGATGTGCCTCGGGGGGATCCTGGGAGTGCTCGGGTTCGCCCGGGTGATGATCGCGCAGGCGGCGTTCGGGTCCTATGGGGATCACGCGATGGGGATCGGCATGACGGTGGCGGTCAGCCTGCTGGGGGTCGTGCTCCTGGGGACTCTGGCCGGCTCGAGCCTGCCGTTCCTCTTCCGCCGGCTCGGCTTCGATCCGGCGAGCGCATCCGCCCCGTTCGTGGCCACGCTGGTGGATGTGACGGGGCTGGTCATCTATTTCACGGTCGCGAGCCTGTTGCTCCGGGGGACGCTGCTCTGAGATGAGGCGCCTGGGGCCGATCCTGCTGCTCGCCCTCTGGGCCGTGGCCTGCAACGGCGGCGAGCCCTCGTCCGGAAAGCCCTCGCGCGGTCCGGCCGCGGGAGCGCGCTCGCCGGCCGCTCCGGCCGGAAAGGGCAGGGAGCCGAAGATCCTGGTGGAGCTTCGGCGGGGGAGGAACCCGCAGGAGGTGGTGTTGATCGGGCGGGGCGGCGCCCTGCTGGGGCCGGCCGGCGGGCCGCTCTCCCGGACGGTCTTCTCCAGCCGCGAGCGCGCCGAGGACCTGCGGTTCTTCTTCCGCAGGTACGCTCCGTTCCGGATGCCGGTGCCGGGAGGCGAGCTGGTGTTCCGCGGCACGGGGCGGGTGCGGGCCGGCGCAGCGGAGCGGCGGATGATCGCCGAGTGGGCCCGCCTGGTGGCGGTCGAGGCGGCGGGCCGCGCCGAGAGCGCCGTCTACGGGCTCGTTCTGGCCTGGCATCGGGGCGGCGCCCCGGGGATCTGTGACGAAGTCTCCGTGTACCTCACCGGCGAGGTGCGCGCCAGCTCCTGCTCGTGGAACGAGGAGGTCCGGGGGCGGCTGGCGCCGGAGAACCTGCCGCGCCTTTACGACTGGTTCGATCGTCTCGCTCCCTTCCAGACGGGAGGGGGCGAGGCGGACCTCGCCGGCGGCACGGAGTCGCGGCTCATCTTCGCCGGGCGGGGCAGGGAGGCGGCCAGCGACGCGGAGATCGCGGCGATCCAGGCCTTCACTCCCGCGCTCTTCCGCGAGCTGGCCGCCCGGCGGCCGGGCGCCCCCTTCCCGCCGGCCGGAGGCACACCGGCCGCGCAGCGTCCCGACGGGGCGAAGCCCGCCGGCCCGCCTCCGCCCGCGCCCCCGCGCCTGCTCCTGCCGCCCGACCGACCCGTTGGTCCGACCGGGCCGAAGCCGGGCACGGAGGTCGTCCTGGAGTTTCCGGAGGAGCCGCCGCCGGTTCCGGTGCGG
>DASQEB010000212.1:0-23598 GCA_035633875.1 Thermoanaerobaculia bacterium | reverse complement strand
CCGGCCGCTCGGTGCCCGTGGCCCGGCGGTAGGCGCGGGCCTCCTGGAAGAACGTGGAGGCCCAGACGAGCTTGATCGCATCTAGGAGCGCGCGCAGCCGGGCCTGCGGCTGGACCTGGTTGCCCGGGATCATCTTGGTGCCGTAGACCCCGGCGAAAGGCTGCCCCAGGGCATCCTCGAGGAGGCTCGACGAGCGGACGGCCAGGGGGATGCGGGCTTCGCCCGCGAGCGCCGCGAAGTCGCCGGCCATCTCCGCGGGCACTGGTGCCGCCTGGAAGGCGGCGCGGACGGCGTCGTCCGGGGGCTCGCCCGCCACCAGGTCGCGCAGGCCGTTGCGGTCCAGAAAGGTATCGAAAAGGTCGGTGCCGAGGGCGACCAGGGCCGGCACGTCCGCGGCCAGCCCGGTGCGCTCGAGCTCGGCGCCGCGCCGGACGAGCACCTCGGCGGCCTGGATCAGCCCGTGCGCCTTCCCCCCCAGCTCGCCACCGCCGAGCCGTGACAGCCGTTGCGACGGATCGAACAGCCGGCGCGAGTAGGGGGGGAGGTCACGCAAGGCGCATCAGGTCCATCCCCGGTCGTGGCAGGCCTGGGCCACCCGGCTGACGGCGATGACGTAGGCGGCATCGCGCATCGGCAGGTCCCGCCGCTGCGCCAGCTCCGCCACCGCCCGGAAGGCCGCGGTCATCGTCAGGTCGAGCCTGCCGAGGACCTCGTCCTTCTCCCAGTAATGATTCATGTTGCTCTGCACCTGCTCGAAGTAGCTGCACGTCACGCCGCCCGCGTTGGCCAGGAAGTCGGGGATCTGGAAGATCCCGCGCCCCTGGATGATGGCGTCGGCCTCCGGCGTCGTGGGGCCGTTCGCTCCCTCGGCGATGAGGCGGACCCGCTCGTGGATGCGCGCGGCGTTGTCCGCCCGGATCTGGCCCTCCAGGGCCGCGGGGATCAGGATCTCCACGGGCTGCTCGATCCACGCGTCGCCCGGCAGCACCTCGTAGCCGAGCTTTTCAGCCTTCTCCCGGTCGATGTCGCCGAATTGATTGGTGATGCCGAGCAGCTCGTCGAGCCCGATGCCCTCGCCTTTGCAAAAGGCCCAGGAGCGCTGGTCGGTGTGGTCCCAGCAGGAGACGCTGGTGACCTTGCCACCGATCTGATTGTAAAGGCGGATGGCGTGCTGCGCCACGTTGCCGAATCCCTGGACGCTGGCCCGGGTGCTCTCGGGCCGCAGCCCCAGGATCTTGAGCGCCTCGCGGATGGTGAACACGACGCCGAAGCCGGTGGCCTCGGTGCGGCCCTGGGAACCGCCGAGGCTCACCGGCTTGCCGGTGATGAACCCGGGATAGTGCCCGCCGTGGATCGTTTCGTACTCGTCGAGCATCCAGAGCATGTGCTGGCCGGAGGTCATGACGTCCGGGGCGGGCACGTCCTGGACCGGGCCGACGCTGCGCGCGAGCTGGCGGACCCAGCCGCGGCAGATCTGCTCCTGCTCCCGCTGCGACAGGTTGTGCGGATCGCAGACCACGCCGCCCTTGCCGCCCCCCAGGGGGATGTCCACCACCGCGCACTTCCAGGTCATCCACATGGCGAGCGCGCGGACGGTGTCCAGGGTCTCCTGCGGGTGGAACCGGATTCCCCCCTTGGACGGCCCGCGGGCGTCGTTGTGCTGCACCCGGAAGCCGCGGAAGATGCGCTTGTGTCCATCGTCCATGCAGACCGGGATGGCGAAGCTGTACTCCCGCAGCGGCCAGCGCAGCAGCTCGCAGGTGGCCTGATCCAGATCGAGCAGGGTCGCGGCCCGGTCGAACTGGGCCTGGGCCGTCTCGAACGGGTTCACCCCCCCGACGGCCATCTAGACGACTCCCTGGTCCATCATCGCGTCGGCCACCTTGAGGAACCCGGCGATGTTGGCGCCGTTGACGTAGTTGCCGGGGGTCCCGAAGCGGTCGGCGGTCTCGACGCAGGCCCTGTGGATGTCCTTCATGATGCGGTGGAGCCTGGCGTCCACCTCCTCCCGCGACCAACTGTAGCGCATGCTGTTCTGGGCCATCTCCAGGCCGGAGGTGGCGACGCCGCCGGCATTGGCGGCCTTGCCCGGACCGTAGAGGATCTTGGCGTCGACGAACTGGTTCACGGCGTCGATGGTCGAGGGCATGTTCGCCCCCTCGGCCACCACGTAGACGCCGTTGCGCAGCAGGTTCTGGGCGTCGCGGCCGTTGATCTCGTTCTGCGTGGCGCTGGGAAACGCGCAGTCGGCCTTGTGGTCCCACAGGGGGCTGAAGTCGAGCTGCGGGTCCAGCGGCACGTAGATCGCGGTCTTGTACCTGTCCGCATACTCCTTGATCCGGCCGCGGTAGACGTTCTTGAGGTCGATGACAAAGGCGAGCTTTTCGCGGTCGAGGCCGGCCTCGTCATAGACGTAGCCGTTCGAGTCCGACAGCGTCATGGGTTTGGCGCCCAGCTCGAGGAGCTTCTCGACCGTGTATTGGGCCACGTTGCCGCTGCCCGAGACGAGGCAGGTCTTGCCTTCCAGGGTCTGGCCGCGGGTGGCCAGCATCTCCTGGGCGAAGTAGACGCAGCCGTAGCCGGTAGCCTCTGGACGGATCAGCGAACCGCCCCAGTTGAGGCCCTTGCCGGTGAGCACGCCGGTGAACTCATTGCGCAGGCGCTTGTACTGGCCAAAGAGGTAGCCGATCTCGCGTCCGCCCACGCCGATGTCGCCGGCGGGCACGTCCGTGTTCGGGCCGATGTGGCGGGCGAGCTCGGTCATGAAGCTCTGGCAGAAGCGCATCACCTCGTTGTCGCTCTTCCCCTTGGGATCGAAGTCCGAGCCCCCCTTGCCGCCGCCCATGGGGAGGGTGGTCAGCGAGTTCTTGAACACCTGTTCGAAGGCCAGGAACTTGAGGATGCCGAGGTTGACCGAAGGGTGGAAGCGCAGGCCGCCCTTGTAGGGGCCGATGGCGCTGTTCATCTCGATGCGGAACCCGCGGTTGACGTGGATCTCCCCGCGGTCGTCCTGCCAGGGCACGCGGAACAGGAGGACGCGCTCGGGCTCGATGATCCGCTCCAGGATCTTGGCATGGCGGTACTCCGGGTGGCGCTCCAGGACGAGGGCCAGCGATTCGGCCACCTCCTGGACGGCCTGATGGAACTCGGGCTCCGCCGGGTTCTTGGCCTTGACGTCGGCCATCAGGGACGCAACGTAGTCCTTCATGGAGTCTCCCTTTCTCTCCCGGGCCAGTCTCTCGGTCTCGGCGTCGGCGATCCGCGACGCAGTAGAGTCCTTCATCACGATCTCCCTTGTCTCGTTATGGGATGCCAGGCAGACGCAGCTTCTCCTTCGAATCTGAGCGGTATCAGATCACAGGTTGGGGCTTGGTGGGACTACCGGTTGGAGTAGGGTGCACGCTATGCTGCTGCGGAGTGCTCCCGGACACTTCCCGGAAGGGTCTCCTGTCGTGGTTAGCACACCGGGACGGTAAAGTTGCACACAGATTCGTCCATGGAGGCGTTCCGATCCTCCTGCCTCTGTGCTCCGGAGCGGCTGGTGCACACAAAGACGGGCTGGGGAGCTGCCTGTTTTCAGGGGTTTTGACGCGCTGGCTGGAGTCACGTAGGATCGTCGCAATCTCGATCGGTCGCACGCCATTCAGGAAGATCGGAGGCGACGAATGCCTTCAGGAGCCCAGGGCGAGGTGGGCAGGGAGACCTCACCGGCACTGCGTCTGGCGGCGGTGGGGGTGCTTTCGGTTCTGTACCTCGTGACCTTCTTTCTCGCTCCGGAGCTCTTCGGAGAAGAGGGGCGTTATTGGCTCAACGTGTTGCTCGCCCTCGTTCTCGCCGGCTTTGCCGGCCGGGCGGCGTGGGAGCGGCGCGGCACGATGCAAATTTTTTTCGTCCTTCTCGCCGGCGGTTTCCTGGCCTGCGCGCTGGCCAACTTCACCTATCAGAAGGATGCGACCGATGCCGCGGGGGAGGCATCGATGGCCGGCTTCGTGGTCTTCCTGTTCACCTGGGGCTGCGCGTGGGGTCTCCTCGCTCTGGAGCTTCTCCGCCGCAGCAGGGCGCAATTGCTGGTGAAGGGGCTGGCGGTGGGGATGCTGGTCACGCTGTGCACCCTTTTCCTCATGTTCTATCAGGCGCCGCAGGCGCACGAGTGGGGCACACTGGCGGTACGTTTCGAGATCGTGATCGCGATCCTGGAGCTCGCCGGGGTGGTGCTCTCCCTCACCTGCGTCCTGCTCGGAGCCGGCCCCGCGTACGTGCTCCTCGCGTCGGGGTTCGGGGTCTCCGCGGCCAACGATCTCCTCGCGGTCCAACTGGAGCGCGTCGGCCAGGAGGGGCTCGCCGAAAGGCTGGATTTCCTGTGGACCCTGGGGCTCTTCCTCTTCCTTGCGGGTTTCGTCCTGCTGCGCCGCTCGCAGGACGGGGCGCTGGGGGAGCTGGACGCCGCCTCGTCCAAGCATTCAGGGCTCTCGGGCCTCCTGCTCCTGATCTCGATGGGGGCCGTGCTTCTCGCCGCCGTGGCGAACCGCCTGCTGGCGGAGGCCTGGCTGTCGTTCTTCTTCGTCCTGTTCACGCTGGTCTGCGTCATCGTCATGACCCGGATCACGGCGGGGTTCGACCGTGCGCTCCGTTTCGCCGAGGAGTACTCCCGCGATCTCCTGACGCCGGGGCTCGAGACTCCCGGTTGGAGCGCGCGGGCACGCAGGCTCCGGGGCGCCCTGGAGACCACGGGGCTGGCGGATCTCCTCGACGTGTTGGAAGGTGCGGCGGCGCGGCTGCGCCAGGAGGTGATCTTTCTCGGCCCCGAGCGCCTGAACCGGCCGGCCCTGCGGCGCCGGACCGGCGGTCGCGCCACCTGCTTCATCGTGATGCCGTTCAGCCGGGAATGGTCCGACGCCGTCCAGTCCCTGATTCGGCGCTCCTGCGAAACCGAAGGGGTTTCCGCCATCCGGGGTGACGACCTGTTCAAGCCGACCGACATCCTGGACGACATCTGGCAGGGTATCGCGGGAGCGGACTTCGTGATCGCCGACATCACCGATCGCAACCCCAACGTACTCTACGAGCTGGGTCTGGCCCATGCGATCGCCAAGCCGGTCGTGATCCTGTCGCAGCTCGCGGAGGACATCCCCGTGGACCTCGCCACCCGGAGGGTGATCCTCTACCAGCGCGCCGATCTGGAGCAGGACCAGGGAGCTGCCTTGCTCGAGAAGCTCGGGAAAACGATTCGGCAGGTGTGCCAGGAATACGGTTTCGTCGTCGAGCCTACAGGAAGAACCGCGCCGTAATGGCCTTGCCGTCCGCCTCCTGTCGGTATTCGACCCGGTCGGCGAGGCGGGCGATGGCTCCGAGGCCGGTGCCGAGGCCGCCACGGCGGAGGAGGAGGGAGGGGTCGATGGGCCCCTGGTCGTCGTAGCCGTCGGTCATGGCGAGCTCGAGGTCGCGGATGGGGGGGCCGGCGTCGTGGGCGACGACGGTGATCTCGGGGCGCGGGGAGGCGGCCGGGTGGAGGGAGAGAGAGAGCTCCCCCTGGATGCCGTGCTTGACGATGTTGGTGGCGAGCTCGGAGACGACGATGGCGAGCTCCATCGAGCGCTTCGCTCCGAGCCCCCACTCCCGGGCGAGGCGCCGGGCCTGGCTGCTGGCAACGACGGCGTCGCTCCGCGCGCGGACGGAGAAGACCCACGTTCTAACCCCTTCGCGCGCGGTCACCGGAGGGTCCGGCACTTACTGCTCAGCGATCCGGCGGGAGCCGTTCCCGCCCGTGTGGCCGAGCTGCTCGGTTTCCCGCAGGTAGAGCTGCAGGGCGTCGCGCAGGCTGCGCAGGGTTCGCACGCCGGTCAGGTCCACGCCGATGTGGGTCAGCGTCTGGGCGATGCCCGGGTTGATGCCGCTGACGATGCACTCGGCGCCGAGCAGGCGGACCGCGCGGGCCATCTTGATGAAGTGGTCGGCGGTCTTGGTGTCCATCACGTCGATGCCGGTGATGTCGACGATCGCCATGCGGGCCTGCTTGGCCACGATGGTCTCGAGGAGCGTCTCCGTCATCTCGGCGCTCCTCTGGCTGTCGACGACGCCGACCACGGGCAGGCAGAGGACGCCGGCCCAGACCTCGATGATAGGCGTTGACAGCTCGCGGATGGCGGCTTGCTGCATCTCGATCGTCTCGAGCTTGGCTTCGAGCTCGCGGTTGATCGATTCCGCCTGGACGAGCGCCCGGTTGAGCTCCCTCTTGGCCTCGGCGAGCTCGCGAACGAAGATCGAGAACGCCGTTTCGAGCTCGGAGAACTCGTCCTTGACGTCCGAGGAGCGCTGCAGCAGGGCAAGGCAGGAGTCGAACTCGTCGACGCTGGCGTACGACAGCGCTTCGATGACGGCCTCCAGCCTCTCGGAGCTGACCTTAAACTGCGCGGTATCTTCCGTCTGGGACATCGCTTTCTTCCCTCGTCGTTTCATCGTGACTTAACTTGCACTGGAAATGACCTGGCGCCGGCCGTCGATCCAGCTCCGGGCCTGGCTCTCGGTATCGAAGAACGCCACCTGGTTGAGCCCGGAATCCTTGCGGAAGAGGTTGACGGCGGTGATGATCAGCTTGGTGAGCACCTTTGCTTTGAGCGGCGCGGCGAAGACGCACATCCCGTAGAGCGGGATGTCCTTGAGGCTATCGGCCACGGCCTTGCGGGCGTCGGGGGCGATCTTCTCCAGATGCTCGGCGTCGATCAGGAAGAAGATCCGGGAGCGCCCTTCGGCGAACTGCAACTGCCGGCGCAGCAGCTCGAATCCCTCCTCGTTGCTGACCTCACCGCCGAATTTCATGTAGATGATGTCCGGCTCTTCGAAGTAGGTGATGTGCTTGCCACCGACCAGGTTCTCCGGGTCGCTCCTCCTGTTGTCCAACGCGATCGCCATCACGACTCCTCCAAAAAAGAATTCATTCCCCCCCTCCCTCGAAGAACGCTCGGGTCAGCCGGCCGTGAGCTCGCTTAGGAGGTTCTCTTCTCCGTAGCCGAGCACGACGGCGGTCGCGTCGTCGTGGGCCCGTCCCCACTGTTCCACGATGCGACGGGCCACCGCTTCGGGGGCGCCCGGAAGACAGGACTTCAGATTGCCGCGGGTTGAGACTCCGTCGCTCATCACGCAGTAGATGTCGCCCGTTTTCATCCGGAACGGCATCACCTTGAAGGTCCGCAGGTTGTGCCCCACGATGCCGGCCATGCAGAAGACGCTCGGCGTCTGGCCTTTCAGGGACTGCACCTCGATGTTGCCGATGCCGCAGAACTCCCCCTCGCCGCTCTCCTCGATCTTGAGGATGCCCACCGCGGCGCCGCGGGTGACCCGCAGCTCCTGGTGGCAGCGGCGCAGGATGGCCTCGACCGAGAGCTCGGCGAACTCGCGGATGACCTCGACGGCCCGCTCGGCGGCGACGGAGGACTCGTACCCATGGCCCAGGCCGTCGATGACGGCGGCGAGCAGCGAGCCGTTGCGATGCTCGAGGACAAAGCTGTCCCCGCAGATGGTGAGCCCCTTGAACGGGCGGCTGTAGCCACCGCTTTTCATCGTTCCCCCTTGAACACGCAGGTGACGGTGGTGCCCATGCCGGGATGGGTGTCGAGCTGGAAGTCGTCCACGAGCTTCTTGACCGCCATCAGCCCTTTGCCCATGCCCCGCTCGGACTTGTAGGTGCCGGCCCAGATCTCGTCCAGCTTGGCCTGGGGGATGCCCGGGCCCTTGTCGCTCGCCACGATCTGGAGGCCGGTGACGCCGCGGTCGTCCTTGACCGCCCGCAGCTCCACCGTGCCCGTGCCGGCATAGAAGATGATGTTGCGCGCCAGCTCCGAGACCGCTGTGGCGACCTTGACCGAGGCGAACTTGGAGAGACCGATCCGCACGGCCTCCGACCAGGCCTCCAGGCGGGCCGTGGCGATGTCCTTTTCCTGTTCGATGCCGAGCTTCTTCGGTGCCGCCAGGATGCCGGTCGCCGCGGCGCCGGTGGCGTTCGAGCCGCCCGCGGCAAAGCCGGTCCCGGCCGCAGAGGCCCCGGACGCGGCGTTCAGGGCGCGGGCGCAGGAGGCGATCAGCGCCGGGCTGTTGCTCCGGGCGAAGAGCCGGACCGAGTTTTCGAGCTCGGTCATGATCGTCAGCCGGTCGCTCGCGGAAAGCTGGGTGACCGGCATCTTGGCCAATCCGCCGAGGCGGTTGAAGATGCTGCGCTGGGTGATCGAGGAGATCGTCCCGGTGAGGATCGCCCCGATCTCGCTTTCCACCGTCTTCATTGCAACAGCTCGAGCTTTTCCAGGGCCAGGTCGAGGTTGAGAGCGGTGTTGACCGAATCGAGCTCCACCCCCATCTCGATCAGTGTCATGGCGACCGCCGGCCGGATGCCGACGATGTAGCAGTCGGCCCCCATGAAGCGCACCGACTTGCCGATGTCGTTCAGGATGCGGGTGATGTAGCTGTCGATGATCTCCACGGCCGAGACGTCCAGGATGACGCCCCGGGCGTTGACGGTGCGCACCCGCTCCATGAGCGCCTCCTGGAGATTGAGGGCCAGGCGGTCGTGGAACTCGGTCTGGATGCTCACCAGCAGGCAGTTGCGGATCTGGATGATCGGTAGCTCTTGGTCCATCGAACAGATGCTCCGGTAGCGATCCCCGATCGATTCGGTGTACACGGCAGACGAAGCTCCACGGAGATCTCCTCCGGGCAGCCCCGTCCCCCCCGCGCTGGCATCGACGTCGGAAGTTCCCGAAGTTTTTAGCATATTGCTACCCGGAAATCCACACCGTCCAGGGGGATCTACCTGGAAGGGTGCGCCAAAGGGGGGAAAGGGGACGGGGCGCCCCCGCCCGAAACCCTCACCCCCTGTCCCCCTCTCCCCTCGCCCTCCCCCCAACCGGGAGAGGGGGGACGATTCCGAGCCTGCTTTCCCTAAAGGGAGCATCCACTCCTCCAGAAGGTTACCGGTTCACTTCGGAAGGCCGGCTGCATGGGGCCCCCCTCTCCCGGGGGCAGGGAGGGCGATGGGAGAGGGGGACAGGGGGGTGAGGGTTCGGGGCGGGGGGCTCTACCGCACCACCGCGCCCGCCGGCGGCAGGGCCGCCGCGTCGCTGCTCCGGGTCTCCCGGAGGAAAACCTGGTGGCTGTCCCGGTCCACGCGGGCGTCGTCCAGAGGAATCAGGACGTGGCGCTCGGGACCGGGCTCGGCGTCATCCCCGCGGTTGGTGTCTTCCTTGCGGTCGCGGGGCGCGGCTCCGGGGTGCTCGCCGGCGTGCTGTCGGGGACCGGGGGCGAGGAACTTCGTCGTCTGGTCTACCCCCACGGTGGGGTCGATGTCCCCCAACTGTTCGTCGCCGTGCGGCTGGACCTCGACGATGCGGTCGTTGATCTGGCGGTCCTCGTCCGCCTGGAACCGCAGGAGGCTCCCCATGGTCGTGGGATCGAGCTCGACGTCCAGGTAGCGGTCCTCCACGATGCCCCGCACCTTGCCGATCCGCTCGGCGTCGGCCGCGATCACGTCCCAGCCGCGGATGTCGCGGTCCGACAGGTCGGGCAGAATGCGATTGGATGGATTGCGCATGCCTCTCCTTTCCGTCGCGTGCGGTCCGGCCTGGGGGCTAGGCGGCGGCCCGCTCCGGTGCGGGCTCGGGCACCAGCACGGCGTACTGCCGGAATCGGGGCTCGATGTCGTCCTCGGGCAGCTTTCCGGCGCCCACCTCCCTCGCGCCGCCGTCGATGGTACCCGCCTCGTCTCTGTCCATGGCCTCGGCCAGACCCCAGATCAGCAGCGCGAGCAGAACGAGCCCGAGGATCCAGGGCAGGAGGCTGCTGTGCTGTTTGCGTTCGATCCTGATCTCCGCCACGTCGTTCTCCTTTCCTCCCGCGGGGGAGCGGTGAAGCCGGCACCGATCGTCGGGCTCCGGATCCCACCTTCCCGCGGGGCGGCTGGGGGACGGGCAGGCCAGCCTGGCGTTCGGGCTCCGATGTCTCGATCGTCGCCCCGCAAGGCGGGTGTTCTGCAAGGAACGGGCCGGGCAGTACGCCCGGGGCGATGGCAGAACGCTTTCGGCGGAGAGCAGGCCAGCCGCTGCGAGGCCGAGGAGGGACCACCTTGGCGAGACAAAGTCAGCAGTGCGGCAGGGGAGAGCGCCGATCTCACCTCACGGCTGCACGGCGCTCCAGAACACCGCCCCGTCTTCGAACCCGTCCGCGAACAGGCCTCCTTCGATCCTGGAGGCCAGCCGGTTGATGTACTCCTCGATCGCCGTATAGCCCGAGGCCATCACCGTGTCGTGGTCGGCGCCGTCCGCCGGGTTCAACCCCTGGAACGTCTCCCAGGCATCCGGCATGCCGTCGTCATCGCCGTCGGGCGGAGCTGCCGCGGGTGTGAGGCCCTCCAGCCAGTCGGCCGGCCGGCGGTTCCCCCAGGAGCCCGTGCGCAGGCGGGTCTCGTCCACCGCCCACCGGTTCACCACGTCCCGCGGCAACGCCCCGGCCCGGGAGAGGACGGCTTCCAGGGCCACGGCCGGGCTCTCCGTGGGAATCGGCACGTAGCCGGTGTGGGAGGTGAAGTCGAATTCGCCCCAGGCGTTGAACTGGGAGGACTGGATGCCGCAGCACGCGAAGGTGTAGACCGAAGCAAACCCGGGCGTAGTGTAGGGATCGTCCACCCGTCCCGTGAACGTCCCGGGGTGGTCCACCTGGTTGTTCCACACGTGGTAGCGCGTCGGCACCGTGGGGCCGTTCTCCGGGTCGAACCAGAGGGGCGCGAGGTTGGCGCTCGGGCCGTCCTTGTAGACGTTCCCGATGATGTTGAAGTCGCCCGTGGCCGCATTGTGGTGGACGAACGCCTCCCGCGCGTTGTAGACGACGTTGTTCCGCACGTCCGCCGGGCCGTCCGCCAGCGCCGGCGTGCGCGCCCGGTTGTGGACGAAGAGGTTGTGGTGGATCGAGATCCGTCCCCCGCCCGGGCCGTTGAGGAGCCCGAGGTTGTGCGCGGCGCCGTCCGGGTGTCCGCCGTCGTGGACCGGGAAGGTGATGGCGGACCACTGGACCGTCACGTCCCGGGCCCCGCCCCAGAGGTCCAGGTTCTCGTCGATGGCGTGGGAGATGTCCACGTGATCGAGAAGGATCGTGTGGTTCGTCGAAAACTGGATCGCGTCGTGCTGCTCCGCAGGCCAGTCCGCGTTCGCCGCCGGAGCGCGGACCCGCAGGTGGCGGATCACGATGTTGCCGAAGGAGGTCCCGAACGTCGTATAGAGATGGCCGTGGATCGTAATCCCCGCCCCCGGGGCCGTCTGGCCGGCGATGGTCACGTCCCCATGGGGGATGTGGACATCCCCGTCGATCACCCCCGAGACCGCAAACACGATGATCCGCGGCCCCGGCTGGTTCAACGCCCACTGGAGGCTCCCCACCCCCGACGCCGCGAGCGTCGTCACCTTGAGCACCTGCCCGCCCCGCCCGCCCGTTGCCCTGGCCCCGAACCCCTGGGCGCCGGGAAAGGCCGGCAGGGCCGAGGCCGGAACCGCCCCCACCAGGAACACCGACAGCACGACCCGTGCGATCCAAGCCATGGCGTTCTCCTTGAAAGCTATCGAGGAATATACATCAAAGGGGGAGAGAAGGGATGTAAAGGACCTAAAGGACCAAGGGACCTAAAGGACCAAAGGACCCCCAAGGACAGAACACGCGTCTTTCGCCTTGCTGTCCTTTTTGTCCTTTAGGTCTTTTAGGTCCTTTAGGTCCTTTTCTTCCGCCCGCTCAAGGGTACAGCTTCGTCACCCGCCACCCCCCTTCCACCCGCTCGTAGGCGGTGCGGTCGTGGAGGCGGAAGGTGCCGGCGACCCAGAATTCGATCCAGTGGGGGATGACGCGGAAGCCGGACCAGTGGGGGGGGCGGGGAACCGGCCGGCCGAGGTAATGGGCCTCCAGCTTCGCCACCTCGGCCACGAGGTGGGCCCGGCTGGGCAGCAGCCGGCTCTGCTGCGAGGCCCAGGCGCCGAGCTGGCTGCCCCGGGGGCGGCTGGCGAAGTAGGCGTCCGCCTCCTCGTCGCTCACCCGCTCGGCAGCGCCCAGGACCACCACCTGCTTGCCCATCTCCCGCCAGAAGAAGCTGAGGCTCACCCTGGGGTGTGCCTGGATCTCCCGCCCCTTGCGGCTCCCGAGGTTGGTGTAGAAGATGAAGCCCCGCTCGTCGACCCCCTTCAGGAGGACGACGCGGGAGGACGGCTGCCCCTCCGGCCCCACGGAGGAGACCACCATGGCGTTGGGATCGACCATGCCGTGGGCTTCCGCCTCCGCGAGGGTCTCGCGGAACCGGTCGAAGGGCTCGTTGTAGGGACGGATCTCTTCGCTCATCGGAAGGCCGGCACCGCCGCGTCCGCCCGGCTCCCCATCCGCCGCGCGATGAGGAAGGCCATCTCCAGCGCCTGCTCGTAGTTGAGCCGCGGGTCCACGGTCGAGCGGTAGGCGCTCTGGAGATCCGCCTCGGTGAGGCCGCGGGCGCCCCCGATGCACTCGGTCACGTTCTCGCCGGTCAGCTCGAAGTGGACGCCGCCCAGATACGAGCCCATCTCCTGGTGGATGTCGAAGGCCTGCTCCAGCTCCGAGAGGATGTGCTCGAAGCGCCGGGTCTTGACGCCCCCGCCGACCGTTTCGGTGTTGCCGTGCATCGGATCGCAGACCCAGAGCACCGTCCGGCCCGCCGAGCGGACGGCGTCGATCAGCGGCGGCAGCCCTTCCTCGATCTTGCGGTGGCCGAAGCGGTGGATGAAGGTGAGCCGGCCGGGCTCGCGGTGGGGGTCCAGGATCTCCGCCAGCTCCAGGAGGGAGGCGGGCGTGAGGGCCGGCCCCACCTTCACCGCCACGGGATTGGCGATGCCGCGGAAGAACTCGACGTGGGCCCCGCCGGCCTGGGCCGTGCGCATGCCGATCCAGGGGAAGTGGGTCGAGAGATTGTACCAGCCGGGACGGCGCGGCACCCGCCGCGTCTGCGCCTGTTCGTAGAGCAGGTGCAGGCCCTCGTGGCTCGTGTAGTACTCCACCCGCTGCATCTCCCGGATAGGCCGGCCGGCGAGCCGCTCGAGGAAGACCAGGGAGTCGATGATGGCCTCCACCCGGCGGTGGTACTCCCCGGCGTTGGGCGAGTCCTTGGCCCAGGCCAGGTCCCAGTACTCCGGGTGGTGAAGGTCGGTGAAGCCGCCCTCGATCAGGCCGCGGATGAAGTTGATCGTGAGCCCGGCCCGCTCATAGCCGCGCAGGAGCAGCTCCGGGTCCGGCGTCCGGTCCTCCACCGTCCAGGCCGGGCGGTTGATCAACTCGCCCCGGTAGGAGGGGAGGCTCACCCCGTCCCGCGTCTCCATGTCCTCGCTCCGCGGCTTGGCGTACTGCCCGGCGAAGCGCCCCACCCGGATCACCCGGCGGCGTATGCCGTGCACGAGCACCACGCTCATCTGGAGGAGGATCTTGAGCTTGTTCGCGATGGAGTCCGACGTGCAGTCCGCGAAGCTCTCCGCGCAATCGCCCCCCTGGAGCAGGAACCCCTCTCCCCGCGCCGCCTCCGCGAGCTGCGATTTCAGACGCTCGATCTCCCACGAGGTGACGAGGGGAGGCAGGCACGAGAGCTGGCGCAGCACGCCGTCCACCCGGACAGGGTCCGGGTAGGTCGGCTGCTGCAACGCCGGCTTCGTCTGCCACGAGGTGGGGGACCAGTCGTTCGGCATAGGGATCAAAAAGTCTAACACCACCACAGTGCGGTGGGGGGGCGGGGGCGGGACGCCAAAGGCGGAACGGCGGGTGCCGGCCGGACGAGCCGGCACCCGCAGGACCGCAACGCCTGCTCAGGGGATCGCCGGCGCGACGCGGACGATCAGGCGCGAGGCGGCGGCGATCATCGCCGGGATCTCATCGGGGCCCGGCGTCGCGATCAGGAGGAGGAGAAGGAGGGCGATCAGGGCGACCTCCCACCACCGGACGCGCCGGACGCACTCGCAGGTTTCGATGAACTCGCGGAGCGGTTCCGGGGTCAACCAGCAGTCCCCAGGAATGTCCTCGCACCCGGTATCGATGCAACTCTGTCCCAGGGGTCCTTCGATGCAGAGAGAGCCAAAATCTCCGGCGCTGCACAGCGTGCTGTTGACCATCACCTGGGTCAGGCCTTCGATCGTCCTGGGAAGGTTCCCCGCCCTCTCCAGCGCCGCCAGGTTGAGGACGAAGGGGGAGGTGCTGAGCTCCGCCTTGTGCGCGGCGAGGAACTCCTCGAGACGGTCGAGAAGTCCGTTGGTCCCCCCCGCCCCGTACGCCTCGGCCGTGCCCCAGGCATTGACGGCAAAGGAGTTCGGGTCTGAAGCACACAACGACTTCAGGTGCGCCGGCATCCCCGACGGAGGCGTGCAGGCGGGGAGCGGCTGCGTGGGGACTTCTGTCTCGAGCGCCCGGAGCACGCTGGCGGGCGCGGCAAGGAGCGTCAGAGCGCTGAGGCCGGAGAGGAGGCTCCGGCGATCGACGCTGCGGGCCGGAGTCTGGTCCGGCGGTTGGAGAGCGAGATGAGACCTGGGACTCGGTCGAGTCATTGTTTTCCCCTCCTATGGGATCACGGCCCGAGCCGGAGTCCCTTCGGTCCCCCGGCCCACGCCGGCTCCATCCGGAAGACCGACTCGAACCTTCGTCTACTGACCAGGGTGCTCCAGGGAGGGAAAAAGGGCCAGACTCTGCAAACCCTGGTGCTCAGTGCGGCCGCGTCGTCACCTTCTCCGGGGTCTCCGCCGGAGGAGCCTCCCTCCCCGCCCTATAGAGGAGGAAGCAGACCCCCACCACCACCGCGATCCCCAGCGCCACCGCCGCCGGGCCTGTGATCCACGCGAAGCCCTCCTCCGCAAAGCGCCAGGCGTCGAGGGTGGAGGCGAGGCCCTCCCAGCGGGTCTTCGCCGCGACGAGGAAGGCGATGGCCACGCCGGCGAGCCCCTCGCCCGCGATCATGCCCGAGGCGGCGAGGATGCCGGGGTCTCCCTCCCGGGTCTTCCCCTCCTGCTGGGCTTCGACCATCCGCCGCACGAGCCCGCCCACGAAGATCGGCGTGAGGCTCCCCAGGGGGAGATAGATGCCGACTGCGAAGGCGAGGCCGGGCAGACCCGCCAGGATCGCGCACAGGGCGAGCATCGAGCCGGTCCCCACCAGACCCCAGGGAAGGGATCCGGCGAGCACACCCTCGATCACCGTCTTCATCAGCGTGGCCTGGGGCGCCGGCAGCTCCTCCGAGCCGAAGGTGAAGGCCGAGCCGAGGAGGAGCACCGTGCCCGCCACCGCCCAGCACGCGAAGGCCGCCCCGAGGAACTGCCCCAACTGCTGCCGCGCCGGGGTCGCCCCCACGAGAAACCCGGTCTTCAGATCCTGCGAGATGTCCCCCGCCTTGGAGGCTGCAATGCAGACGACCGTCCCCACCGTGAGGATCGCCGCCCGGGCCGACGGATCCGTCCATCCGGCGAGGACGAAGACCAGCGAGACGCCCAGGAGCGTCACCAGCGTCATCCCCGACGTGGGATTGGACGACACCCCGATGAGGCCCACGATGCGCGACGAGACCACCACGAACAGGATGCCGAAGAGTCCCACCCCCAGGGACGCGGCGAGCCGGGGGACGAACGGCATGTTCCCCGCCAGGAGCCCGGGGATGGAGACCAGCGCCAGCACCACCACCGCCGGTCCCGCGAGCACCACCCATCCGGGCACGTCCCGGTCCGTGCGCGGGACCGCTCCGCTCTCGACCCCCACGGCTCCGGGGCTCCTCTGCATCCCCCCGATCACCGCCTTGAGCGACGCCCACATCGTGGGGAGCGCCCGGGCCACCGTGATGATCCCCGCCGCTGCCACCGCCCCGGCGCCGATGTAGCGTACGTAGCGCGACCAGATCTGGCCCGCCGTCAGGTCGCGGATGGGGGTCGTGGCCTCCGGGAAGAGCGGCGCCGTGAGCCCGGCGCCCACGATCGCGATCAAGGGAATCAGCACCAGGGCCGAGATCAGGCTCCCGGAGACCATGATCGACGACTGCCGGTAGCCGAGGATGTAGCCCACGGCCAGGAGGGCCGGAGCGATCTCCAGGGCCAGCTCCGCCTTGGGGAGGAGGGGCAGATGGGTTGTCAGCTCCGGCGAGATCAGCGTGGCCGCCCCCAGGGCGAGCTTCACCGCCGCCCCCACGCCGAGGCCGATGAAGATCCACCGGCCCCCGGCCGCCCCCGTGGTCGTGGCCCGCAGCACCTCCGCGCACGCCGTGCCCTCGGGGTAGGGGAGCTCCGCCGAGCTGCGCACGATCAGCAGCCGCCGCAGCGGGACCATCGCCGTGATCCCCAGGATCGCCCCCAGGAACGCCAGCGCCGTCACCTGCCAGTAGGGCGGAGCGAGGCCCCAGAGGAACAGGGCCGGGATGGTGAAGATCGTCCCCGACGCCAGCGACGAGCTCGCCGACCCGATCGTCTGGGAGAGGTTGGCCTCCAGAAGGTCGTTCCCCGTGCGGCTGCGCCACACCTGGAAGAGGGCCACCGTGAGGACGGCGATGGGGATCGACGTCGACACCGTGAGCCCCACCCGGAGCCCCAGATAGGCGTTGGCCGCGCCGAAGATGACGCCGAAAACGATCCCCGCCACCGCGGCGCGCAGCGTGAACTCGACGACCGACTCGTCCGTGCGGACTTGCGGCTCCAGGCGCTTGTTCTCGTGCAGCACGGAGGCTACTCCCGATAGACCTCGAGCTCCACCAGCCGGTACCCCTTGCCGGTCATCTCCTTCCACCGGCGGACGAACGTCGCCTGGTCGGCCTCGAAGACGACCTCGACCGGGACGGCCAAACCCTCCTCGGGCTGGAACATCAGGGCGTCGTACAGCCGCTTGTCCCCTTCCTTGTAGGTCTCGAGGTCGGCGAGCTGGAGGCCCTTGGCACCCTTGAGCTTCGTCTCCAGGGCGCCGCGCTCCAGGCCGAGCCAGAGCTCAGGAGTGCGGGCCGACGAGCGGAATCCGCCCGCGTAGAGGGTGGTGTCGTAGGCCCGGTAGACCTCGAAGTCGTTCACCCGCAGGCTCTTCGAGTAGTTCAGCTCGTCGCGCTTCTTCTTGAAGTCGTCCTGCTTCTGGCCCACCCAGAGGCTGAACGAGTCGCTCCCCGGACGGTAGAGGCCGGCGGCCTTGACATCGTTGCCGACGGTGAAGACCTCGAAATCCTCGAGCCGCATCGTGCCGCTGGAAACCTTCTTCCAATCGTTGACGAACGCCTCCCAGTCCGAGACGCCCAGCAGCATCGAGCGGTCGTCGAGGTCGCGGAAGAGCCCCGCCCAGAGGACCTTGCCGCCGTGCGGGAACGATTCGATGTTGATCAGCTTGATCCCTGCGCCGTCGAGCTCGGCCACCTTCTGCCGGAAAGAGTCCCACTCCTGGCCGACGATCACCGTCTGCCCTTCGGGGCGCGGCGTGAAGACGCCCAGGAAGCGGAGCTGCGGCTCGGGTCTGGCCGGCCTGGCGGCCCTGCCCCTCGCCGGGGTTGCGGCGGGCGCGGGGGCTGCCGGCGGCGGGACCAGGATCTCCAGGCTGTCCACGATCATCTGCACCCGCACGGCCCCCTGGCCGGGGCCGCGGATCTGGAGCCTGTAGTCGCCGCCCGCCGGGATGTCCAGCGAGCCCTCGCCCGCCTTCTCCCAGGACTCGCCCAGGAAGCCGTCGTCCTCGAACAGCGTGCAGGTGAGCTTCAAGGGGAAGCGCCCGACGTCCAGCCCGCGCTTGAGGTCCACCGTACGCCCGGCCCTGGCGCTCGCGCCCGAGACCAGCTCCACTTCCTGCTGGTCCCCTGCACGGCAGGTCAGCCGCCACTCGCAGTCTCCCATCTCCTCGCAGGTCTGGACGAACATCTTGGTCAACGTGATTCTCCCCTCGGCCCGGGCCGCGTGCGGGAACGCCAGAAGCGCTCCGGCGACCACCAGGCCGAGCGGCAGGAGGAACGGGCGCGCAAGCGCCCCGACCGCGTTGGTTCTCATTTGGGGGCTCCTTTCGTTGGTCCTGAACCCGCACTATTTTGCACCGGAACGGGAAGTCCGCAACGACACCCTGCGGGGTGGATCTGCCGCGGCCCCGGCAGGTGGGGGAGAGGCGGGCCGCAAACCTCCCGTCCGTGAAAGCGTACAATGACATCGCGGGAGGATATCGAGATGGATTTTGAGCTCTGGGTCCTGATCCCCATCATCGCCATCCTGGCGGGAACGATGAAGGATTATCTCAAATTCAGGGCCAGGCAACGACAGCTTGGCGTCTCCACCACGGGCCTGGAGAAGGAGGTCGCCACCCTCAAGCAGACCAACCAGGTCCTGCTCGAGCGCGTCCAGAACCTGGAAGCCATCGTCGTGAGCCAGACCTGGGACGCCCTCCACGACAAGGCCCTCACCCCGGCCGAGAAGGACCTCCGCATCGCCTCCGCCGCCCGGCGCGAGATCGCTCCGCCTCCGCAGGAGGATCTCCACCAGCAGCGCGCCGCCCAACTCGCCCGCAGGCTGCAGGGGTAGAGACCTCACCCCCTGTCCCCCTCTCCCATCGCCCTCCCTGCCCCCGGGAGAGGGGGGACCCATGCGGGCGGCTTTGCCGAGATCAAACCTCACCTTCAGGAGGAGCGGATCCTTCCTTCTCGGGAAGACCGGTTCGGTATCGTTCCCCCTCTCCCGGTCGGGGGGAGGGCGATGGGAGAGGGGGACAGGGGTGAGGTTCAGAACAGATCCATCTGCTCCGTCGAAGGCGGCCGCCGCGGCGCCCGCTCCTCGCGCTCGAAGACGACCCGGCCGCTCGCGTCCGTGTAGTTGGAGAGGAAGCGGAAGTGGGCGACCTGGTCCAGCTCGCGGAGGGCCTCGGCCACGATGCGGGCCAGCTCCGAGCTCGGCACGGCCGTCTGGCCGTTCGCCGCGAAATCCGCCTCGATCCGCCGAACGGCGTCCTCGATCTGGGACTCCGCCACCGGCCGGCCCTTGGTCACCTTGCGGAGCACCACCGCGATCTTCTCCGGCTGGAAGTCTTCCGGGGGCCGGTCCCCGGCCTTGAGCACCCGCAGCTCCGTGGGGACGATCCGCTCATGCGTCGTGAACCGCCGGCCGCACCGCAGACACTCCCGCCGCCGCCTTATCCCGTCGGGAATCGGGCGGGAGTCCACCACCTTCGAGGCGCCTCTGCAGAAGGGACAGTTCATCGCTCCGGTCTCGCCGGGGGTGCAAAGAGCGGTTGAATGCTACCACGGGGGGTGGAGGGGGGCCGGGCGGAGCTCAGACCGACCGATACCACGCCTCCCGGTGCGCCGTGCCCCGCCTGGCGATCTGGAGGCGGCCGCGGGCCGCCATCTGGCGCAGATGGTTCGAGACCAGCCGGGAGCTGACCGGCCGGGGCAACTGCCTGCCGAAACGGCGGTTGATCTCCTGGGCCAGCCAGGCGGGTCCGAATTCCATGCGGGCCGGGAGCTCGGCCACCACTTTCTCCACCAGACGGCTGCGCGGCATGCGGGGAGGCAGAGCCTCCTCCTCCCGAGGCTTCTCCGGCGCCGAAGGCTCCGGCTCGGCCGGGAGCGCGCGAGCCGCGAGCTCCGCCGCCGCGCCGGCCGAGGCCTTGAAGGCTTCGTAATGCTGCGTCACGCGCTCGTACTCCGCAGCGTGGAGCGCCTGCTGTTCCCGGTGGAGCTCCGCCTGCGCGGCGTGAAACGTCTCCCGTTCCTTGTGAAACGCCCTCTGCTCCTCCAGGCTCGCCAGAATTCTGTCCACCGACAGGCCCGTGCCCACGTCGCTCTCCTTCTTCTCCTGAAGACGTCCGATCTCGCGGAGAGTCTACCCGAATCGAGGCGAAACGCTGAAAGTCGAGGCAATGTCGCCATTCATCGCCTCAGCGCTGCACGCATCGCCTCGACTGACGAGTACAATGCCTCGGAGCTCGATACAACGCCTCAAGTTCTGGCTGCAGCGCCTCAGCGCAGCGTACATCGCCTCAATGCACGGATGCAACGCCTCGGCGCTGGATGCAACGCCTCGATTGAAGCGTGCGTCGCCTCAGCGCTGCGCGCAATGCCTCAGGGCTCCGCGGATCGCTCGATCGAGGGAGACAACGCCTCGGCGTCGGCTGCAACGCCTCGATTGGGGGATGCGCCGCCTCGGCGCCGGGTACAACGCCTCGACGTACGGAGACGACGCCTCGTCTCCCGGTCCGTTTCTCCGCCTCACAGGAGGTCGAGCCGGAAGGCAGGGGTCAGAACGAGCGGGGCTGGAATCCATCGGGGATCGGCTACATGCTCGCACCCCTCCGGGGGCTCGGAAAATGTGCGGGCCTTATGGCCGGGGATGCTAGTGTAGTGGGGCTGAAGTACGCGCTCTTAGCTTCGACACTGGGAAGTCCGTACCGTAGGCACGGAAGAGTTTCCCAAAGGCCATGAACTTCGGCTGCACTACACTAGCAGGGGCTCAGCAGGGATCCCGCTTTTGCAACGCGTCGCCGGTGAGCGCCCGCCGCAGCCAGACGCGGGCTTCGCACCAGTCGCGCTTGACGGTCGACAGCGAGACGCCGCACGCCGCCGCCGTCTCCTCGACCGTCAGGCCGACGAAGCAACGCAGCGCGACGATCTTGAAGCGCTGCGGGTCGATCCTCCGCAGATCGAGCAAGGCGTCGTTCAAGGCCCTCTGCTCGGGCGCGCCGGCCGCTTGGTCGGCCGCCGATTCCAAGGGGAGGTGCTGGCCCCCCCAGCCCCGTTTCATGCGCTTGCCGGTCCGAGCATGATCGACCAAGATCTGGCGCATCAGCCGGATGACGAAGTTGTAGAAATGGGTGCGGCTTTCCCAGCGCGCCGACCTCAGCCCGTTGAGCCGCAGATAGACCTCGCTCACCAGGGCGCCGGGTTCCAAGGTGTGGCCTTCCGCCTCCCGCCGCAGCAGGGAGCTAGCGAGCTGGCACAGATCGCCGCAGACGAGCGGCATCAGCTCGGCCAGGGCCCCCGGCTCTCCCCTTTCCCAAGACTGCAAGGCTTTTAGGATTTTCTCTTCATGTAGATACATCTTACCTCCTCGCCTCTTGGATAACTGCGGCGAGTGCATATGGCAGCGGCAGCTCCCTGAGTGGCGGAATCGCCTCTGGTCGAACTCGGCGCAAGACACCTATGGTTGGCTAGCTTGTATTCAGATAGGGGAACTCGCTCGGGAGCGCGGAGACTTGGTGTCGGCTGAGAGTTATTATCACCGCTCTTGAAAGGCAACCTTGATGGCGAGCAGGGCAATCCTTCTGTTCTTGGGAGAGACAGCTCTCCAGCTCGGTCGGTTGAAAGAAGCAGAGAGCTATCTACGAAAATTCCTGACTGGGCACCCTGCAGGACCCCAGCACCTGACCTTCGAACAGGTCCGGGCAGCGCTCAACCGGGCACGGTGATGCTGTCCTACAGCGTCGGCAAGGAGCAGACCCACCTGTTCATCGTCACCCGAGACGCGAGCTCCAGGTCGAGACCTTGGAGGTCGGGCGACAGGCCCTCGAGAAGGACGTCGACCGCTTCCGTCAGCTCATCAACCAGACCCGGGCCGGCTCGGGTCTCGGCACAGAGGGTCTGGGCTGGTTCAGCCGCAGGCTCTACAACCTGCTGGTCGAGCCGGCAGAGCCGTGGATCGCGGCCAGGAATCGAATCGTGCTTGTTCCTGACGGCCCCCTGCACCTGCTATCTTTCACGGCCTTGCTCCGGAAGGATGGGCGGCACTTGGTGGAATGGAAGCCGCTGTCCACGGTCCTGTCGGGCACCGTCTTCGCCGAGTTGAAGAAGCAACGGCGATGCGGTCGCTGGGGCTGAGCCCTCCTTCCGAGAGTGGGTGGCCTTCGGCGGATCTGGTGGTGCTCTCGGCCTGCGAGAGTGGGACCGGGGAGATCCGCGGCGGTGAAGGAATCATCGGGCTCACCCGGGCCTTCAAATACGCGGGCGCGCTCCGTGCTGGCCAGCCTTTGGCGCGTCGAGGACGAGGCCACGGCCGAACTGATGCACCGCTTCTACCATCACCTTCGCGTTGGCAAGGCCAAAGACGAGGCCCTGCGGGCGGCCCAACTCGACTTGATCCGGAGCCCTCTCCGCGTCCCGGACGGCCGAGGCGGCTGGACCGAGCGCAACGCCGCGGCCCGAACTTCTGGGCCGCCCTGCAGCTCGTCGGCGACGGGCAATAGCTTCTTCCTTGCGCATTCGTTGATCCTTTCGACGCGCGAACGTCGCTACCAGAGACAGGTGGCCATGAAACGATGACGCGGAGCCTGGCGTGAGGCTTCGAACAGCTTCTCTCACGATGGATGGCCACCAAGGGAGGCCACACGCAACCCGCAACCCACGACTGGATAAATGAGAGACCACGGTCGGCTACGGACCAAGGGGTCCTTGAATCCGCCGGCCTCATCCATGAATAACCCAGTACGGCAACTGCATGGCTGCCGGCAACAAAGAAGGATGGATTGGTGATGCTGCAGAAACGCTTGATGCTTACATGCCTCGCCCTCTTGGCCAGCGCTTCCTTCGTCAGGGCACAGGAAGTAGTCCCAGATCGTGCGACCCCCTCCGAGAAAGCCCGCCTGCAAGAGACGCTCATGGCGGATCGCTCGTGGGCTGATGGAAAGCAGGACCCTCCCGGCGTGCTCAACAATGTGAAGATCGACAGCGTACGCCAACTCGCCCTGCGGCTGTCCTCTGACCGCAATTGGTTACGGAGCGACGTGCTCAAGACTCTGGACAAGATGGGTGTCAGGGTCAATGAGATTTTCGCCGACGCTCCGGAGCTCGTCGAAGTGGACCAAAACCTTTATCGGCTGGTGCTTGAAAAGGTAGGGTCAGGGTGGCAGGGTTTCAACCCGCATTCCTCGCCATATCTCATCTTCTTGGACCATGACACTTTCGACGGCTACGGAGAGAACTTTGCTCTTGCCTTCGAGAACGGCAAAGAGCGCATGATCGTCGAAGAGGACCTCCGGAAGACAGCAGCCATCGGCTTGTCGCTCAAGGGCATAACGCCGGATGAACGGCCTGAGAGGGGTACCGGAGTCGTCGGCATCGATCAGCCGATCCGGCTCGGAAGAGTCGCCCCGCGCTTCCGTTCAACGACTCCCATCGACATCGGGGCGATCGCGAACAGGAAGAACAGCTGCCTCCCGGAGTCGGCGCCGACCTCCTGCAGCAGCGGAGTGCCGGTCTGTTCCTCTCCCAATGCGACTCCATACTTCGTCCTGAGCTCGGTCCTCATTAAGAAGGACCATGAGGATTCCTTCAGCGGAGACCCTGGCATCGAGCTCTACCCGCTCCGGCTCAACCTGAGCTCTCCTTACGGCGGCTCTTCAGACGTGCGGACAAACTGGATCTTCGACGGCCGAACGGTGACCGATCTTGCGGGCCGCTCGCGATACCTGCCCGACGTAGACAACAATTATACTTGGTACAACATATCTGGCGGTTTGGCGGTGTTTCCCTCCCGCGCCAGCAGCGAATGGGTCGCAACCTTGATCGAGGATGACGACACAAAGGGAAGGCTCAAGATCCATCGGGACAAATACAATCCTTTCAAAAAGAGGGATAATACGATCCCATTCTACAGTTTC
>DASQEB010000211.1:0-2649 GCA_035633875.1 Thermoanaerobaculia bacterium | reverse complement strand
GCCTCGTGGCGGCGGACCACCTCGGCCAGGGACCGGTGCAGGGCGGCGACATCCAGCGCGCCCGTCATCCGCACGGCGCCGGGGATGTTATAGACCGCCGTGCCCGGCTGGAGCTGGTCGAGGAACCAGAGGCGCTCCTGGGAGAACGACAAAGGCAGCTCGCCGTCGCGAGCCACTGGCACGATCGGCGGCACGGCCGGAGCGCCCTCCTCCCGCCGAGCCTCCTCCACCCGGCGGGCCAGGGCCGCCACCGTCGGGCTCTCGAACAGGATCCGCAACGGCAGCTCCACGCCGAAGATGCCGCGCAACCGCGAGACCACCCGGGTCGCCAGGAGCGAATGACCGCCGAGCTCGAAGAACCGGTCCTCCACCCCCACCTGAGGAAGACCCAGCAGCTCCGCCCAGAGGTCCGCCAGCAGCTCCTCGACCGGCGTCCGCGGCGCCACGAACCCGCGCTCCGCCTCGATCTCCGGAGCCGGCAGAGCCTTGCGGTCCACCTTGCCGTTGGGGGTCAGCGGCAGTGCCGCGAGCCGGACGAAGACCGACGGCACCATGGGCTCCGGCAGGCTGCGGAGAAGGTGCTCGCGCAGCTCCGGGACCGCCGGCTCCCGCCCTGGCTCGGCCACGACATAGGCCACCAGCCGGTCCTCCCGGGCCGTCACCACCGTCTCCCTCACCCCGCCGTGCCGCAGGAGAGCCGCCTCGACCTCGCCCAGCTCGATGCGGAAGCCGCGCACCTTCACCTGATGGTCGATGCGGCCCAGGAACAGAAGCTCGCCGTCGGGCAGGCGCCGCGCGAGATCCCCGGTGCGGTAGAGCCGAGCTCCCGGCTCCGCCGAGAACGGGTCCGGCACCCAGCGCTCGGCCGTCAGCTCCGACCGGTTGAGATATCCCCGCGCCAGCCCCTCCCCTCCCAGATACAGCTCGCCCGCCACTCCCACCGGCACCGGCGAGAGCTGTCCGTCGAGCACCCAGGACCGCTTGCCGGCCAGCGGACGGCCGATAGTCACCGGAAGGCCCGGTCCGCGCTCCGCCAGGGTGAAGGTCGAGTAGGTCGTGTCCTCCGACGGACCGTAGAGGTTGCAGACCCGCTCGACCGTCCCCAGCCCGTAGATCGACTCCACCAGATCGCGCTGGAGCGGCTCGCCTGCGAGGTTGACCGTCTGGACCGTGGTCGGCACCCCGCCCATCCGCACCAGCTCCGCGATCGCGGACGGCACCGTGTTGATGAGGGTGACCGAGTCGCGGGCGGCGAGCGTCGCCAGCTCTAGGGCGTTCTCGGCCAGGATCACCGCGCCGCCGCGGCCGAGCGGCACGAACAGCTCGAAGACCGACAGGTCGAAGCAGATCGAGGTGGACGCCAGGACGCCCGAGATCTCCACGGGCGAGTAGACCTCCTCGGACCAGCGCACCAGCGCGACGGCGCTGCGGTGCTCGATGGCCACGCCCTTGGGCCGGCCGGTCGAGCCCGAGGTGTAGATGACGTAGGCGAGGTGGTCCGGGCCGCCTGCCCGGCGCAGTCTCGCGCCGGTCCCTCCTGACCAGGCTCCCGCGTCCCGGTCGACCAGGACCAGCCGCGCGCCGGTGGCCGGCAGCCGGCCGGCCAGGCTCTCCCGGCTCAGGATCACCGGCGCAGCCGTGTCCTCCAGGATGAAGCCCACCCGCTCCTGCGGATAAGCCGGGTCGAGCGGAACGTAGAGGCCTCCCGCCTTGAGCACCGCCAGCAGGCTCACCACCAGATCGGCGGAGCGGTCCAGGAAGACCCCGACCCCCACCTCCGGCCCCACGCCGAGCCCCCTCAGGTGCTCGGCCAGGCGGCTCGCCCGCCGGTTCAGCTCCTCGTAGGTGAGCCGATCCGCGCCAGCGATCAGGGCCGGCGCCTGCGGCGTCCTTTCCGCCTGCGCCTCGACCAGCTCGTGCAGGCAGAGGTCCCCGCCCGCCGCCGCCCCCGTCTCGTTCCAGGCGAGGAGCTGTTCCCGCTCCTCCCTCGTCAGCAGCGGCAGCGCCGAGAGGGACGCCTCCGGCGAGGCCGCCACGCCGTCCAGCAGGACGCGGAAGTGGGAAAGGATCCGCCCGGCCGTCGAGGCGTCGAACAGGTCGGAGGCATAGACCAGAGATCCGGCGACCCCTTCGGCCGTCCGCTCCAGCATCAGGCTCAGATCGAACTTCGCCGTGCTGGACTCCACGTCCATCCGGCGCACCCGCAGCCCGGGCAGGTCGAGGTCCGGCATCGGGTCGTTCTGCAGCGCCACCATGACCTGGAACAGCGGCGTGTGCGACAGGTCCCGCTCCGGCTGCAGCTCCTCGACCAGGCGCTCGAACGGCAGGTCCTGGTGGCCGTAGGCGTCCAGCGTGCCGCGACGCACCCGCCCGAGCAGCTCCCCGAATCCCGGATCGCCCGCCAGATCGGTCCGCAGCACCAGGGTGTTGACGAAGAAGCCGATCAGGGGCTCCGTCTCCAGGCGTGTCCGATTCGCCACCGGCGTACCCACCCGCAGATCCGTCTCCCCCGTCGAGCGCCAGAGGAGCGTCTTCCAGGCCGCAAGGAGCGTCATGAACAGCGTCGCCCCACCGCGCCGGCCCAGGGCCTCCAGCGCCGCGACGAGGTCCCCGGAGAGGGTCAGCGGCAGCTCGCCGCCCCGGAAGCTC
>DASQEB010000210.1:0-1948 GCA_035633875.1 Thermoanaerobaculia bacterium | reverse complement strand
GGGCGGCGACGGCACGGCGATCAACGACTACCGTGAGAAGCTCCGCTCCGGCATGCGCTCGGCTTCGGGCACGATGATGACGCGGGAGGAGGCGTTGCGGAAGAAGCGGTTGGCGGCGCTCACCACGGATTTGAAGGGGGCGCGATAAATCATGCTTCGCCTGCCGCGCTTCGATTTCATCCGCGCCCGCAGCCTCGGGGAAGCCACGTCGATCCTTGCCGGGGAGGGGGCCGCCGAGGGACGGGCCGTGCGCCTCGTGGCTGGAGGCACGGATCTCTGGCCCAACATGAAGCGCATGCACCAGAAGGCCGAGGTCGTGGTGAGCCTGATGGGCCTTCCGGGCCTTCACGGCATCCACGCCAATGGCGAGATCCGCCTCGGCGCCACCACGCTCCTGGACGAGATCACCCGCCATCCGGCCGTGCGCGAGCGCTATCCGGCCTTCACCACGGCCGTGGCCTCCATCTCTTCCCCTCCCCTGCGCAACATGGGGACGATCGGCGGCAATCTCTGTGTGGACACCCGCTGCACCTATTACAACCAGACGGAGCACTGGCGCCAGTCGGTCGACTACTGCATGAAGGAGGAGGGGACGATCTGTTGGGTGGCTGTCAGCTCGCCGCGCTGCTGGGCGCATACCGCCTCGGACTCCGCGCCCATCCTCTGCGCCCTGGGGGCCAGGGTGCGCCTCGTCTCCACCCAGGGAGAGCGGACGATCCCCGTCGAGGAGCTGTTCCGGGACGACGGCATCGCCTATCTGACGAAGCGGCCGGACGAAATCCTGACCGACGTCTTCCTTCCCGCCGACGCGGACGCCACGGTCTGCCGCTCCGCGTTCTGGAAGCTCCGCCGCCGCGGCTCCATCGACTTCGCCGTCCTCTCCGTGGCCGCCGCGGTCTGGCCCAACCCCGCCGGCATCGTCCAGCGCGCCCGGATCTGCCTGGGCGCCGTGGCCTCCGCCCCCGTCCCGGCAATCGAGGCCGCCGCCTTCCTCGAAGGCAAGCCCTTGACCGGCGAGACCGTCGCCCACGCCGCAAAGCTGGCGCGGAAGATCGCAACCCCCATGGACAACACGGATTTCCAGACCCAGTGGCGCGGCGTGATGGTCCAGAGGTACACGGAAGCGGCCCTCCGGGAGGTGGCGGGGATGGACCCGGGGCGGCTGGCGCCGAAGCACGGGATGCCGGTGTTGCCGGTGGTGGGGTGATTCCAAGGGCCGCCGAAATGGCGGGGTGCACCGTCCCCGAAAAGCTGTTCATGGCTCCGGGAGACGAGGGCGTCCCCTGGCCCTCTCCTCCAACCAGGCACCTTCAAATCAGCAGGCCGGCGGGACGACGGCGCTCCCAGTCGGTCCTCGACCTGTCGTTTCTGCTGTGACAGACCACCAGAGCCGTCCCGGGGCCCCTCCCCGCTTGTCTCCGGCCCGAGCTTGTGACATCCTTCACGAGCGCGGCCGTCCCGGGGCATGGGAATTGCTCTACCGGGACTCATGCCCGTGCCCAGCAACTCGGAAGGAGACCCCCTTTGCCCGAGCAGTACTATCCAGTCCTGCTGGCGCTGGGGATCGCGGCCTCGATGGGGGCCGTGATCCTCGTCCTGTCGTACGTCCTCGGCAAGATCGGCGGGAATCAGCGCGGCGGCGTGATCAAGCGGACGACGGTCGAGTCCGGCATGCCGATGCTCGACCGGTCTCACAAGCGGCTCTCGATCACCTTCTTCCTCATCGCCATCGACTTCATCGTTTTCGACCTGGAGGCGGCCTTCCTCTATCCCTGGGCGCTCATCCTGCGGGAGGGCGGCTGGGAGCTGTTCTGGGCGGTGATGGTGTTCGTCTTTCTGATCCTGGTCGGGTACGCCTACGTCTGGCTCAAGGGCGGGCTCGATAATCTCGGGCCGCAGCGCGAGCGCAAGCCCCTGAGGATCCACCTATGAGCGTCCACGAACCGGC
>DASQEB010000209.1:0-3781 GCA_035633875.1 Thermoanaerobaculia bacterium | reverse complement strand
GGCGCTCCCAGGGAGGAGCGCGCCCCGCCCCCCGCACGGACGGGGCACGCCTGGATGGAAGGCCTCCCGCGCGGGCTGGGCCGGCCCCGCGGGGGAGGGACTTGTCAAAGAGCCGGGCCGCCTCGCATCGTCCCCCAGGGGGCACGCGAGGCGGCCGCTTCCTTCACAGGCCGTGGGAAAAACGGGGGCGTGACGGCCACGCCACGCCCCTACAAGGTGCGAGGCTACGGGACGTTGCCGGTCGGCGACGCCGGGGGCTCCGGCTGCGTGGTCGGCTCGGCGGCCGGGCGGGGGCGGCTCCGGAACGGCTGCAGGTTGAACTCCACCAGCTTCTCCGACCGGTTGCCGTAGCGCTGGCGGATCCCCGCACGCAGGAAGGTCGCCAGCTTCCGCCCCTCGGCGAGCAGCGTCTGCAGCTCCTTCGTCGCCTCCTGCTTGGCGGCCGTCAGCGCCGCCTGCCGTGTCGAAACCTCCCGCACCTGCACGAGCGTGTCCGCGAGCTCCTGGCGCTGCGCCTCGAGGTGTGGGATGTCCTGGGCGTTGGTCTCCATCGAGGTTACCAACCGCTCCCAGCCGTTCATTGTCACTCCGTACAGCGGATCTCTTGCCATGATGCTTCTCCTCTTACCGGGCCTCCCGGGACCCAAACCCGGCGCCGGAATTGGCGCCGGAAGGTCGATCGGCTGACTTCTTGACGACTGCGAAACATGCGTATAGTATATCATATATTGAGAGATGTCAAGACATTTTTGCTTGATCTTTGGCTCAGGAGTGGCAAGTGAACGGCATGCATCTGGATCGCATTCCCTGCGGGGATGTCTCATTCCCCGTCGTCCGGAGGCATTCCCCGGAGCGGGAAGGCGTTCCCCGAGGGGAATGGCAGATTCCCTCCTTCCGCGGGACCTGGTGACGCTTGCGAGCCCCGTTCCCCCTCTGCGCGGGTCGTTCCTCGGAGGGAACGGCCGGTCGAAGAGCTCGGCGGGGCATTCCCCCGGTTTTCCATGAGGCGAAGGACGGGGAATGCCTCCCGCGAGCGGGGAATGGGGCACCGGGGCTCGACGAGAGGCATTCCCCAGAGGGAATGGAGCCGGAACGACGGGGAATGAGGCGCGGGACGCTCTTTGCCAACTGAAGACCTCCTGGCGGGGTTGGCCGCCCCGCGCGGGAGGGGTGCGCCCCGCCGGGGGGAGGCGGGGCGCACGACCTACCTGTCTACCGGTAGCGCGAACGGAAGCGCTGGTAGTCGCGGGTGTCGTGGGTCAGGCGCCCGGTGGAGTGGCGGGAGATCTCGCCCTGGATGATGCGGATCCGCTCCTCGGTCATGGGGTGGCTCGAGAAGAACTGCTCGACCTTGGACGGGCGGCGCTGCCGCATGTCGAGGAGCTTGCCGAAGAAGTCCACCATGCCCTGCGGGTTGTAGCCCGACCGGACCATGTAGGCGACCCCCAGGCGGTCCGCCGTGCGCTCGGCGTCGCGGCTGTAGTCGGTGATGATGCCGGTGCCCACGATTTGGGCCGCGAGCTGCTTGGCCATCCCCGGGTCCTTGCCCAGGAGGAGGTTGGCCAGCAGGCCGTAGCCATAGGAGCGGGTCATGAGCTGGGTGCCGTGCCGCTCGGTGCCGTGGGCGATCTCGTGGGCGAGGACGCCCGCGAGCTGGTCGAGGCTCTCGGCCTCGGCGATGAGCCCGCTGTTGACGTAGACGAGCCCGCCCGGCAGGTTGAAGGCGTTGGCCGAGCTGTCCTGCACGACGAAGAAGTTCCAGGGCATGTTCCCCAGCTCGGTCTGGGAGACGAGCCGCTGGCCGAGGGCCGAGAGGAACCGGTCCTCGGAGACCCGGTGCTCCGCCGTCACCTGCGAGTGGAGCTGCTCCCGCATCTGCCACTCCTGGCGGAGGGAGATGAGATTGACAGCCGACTCGGCGACCGGCGCGAGGGACAGCAGGACGCCCAGAAGGGCGATGGATGTCGCAATTTTCAGATGTCGCGGTGTGGTCGTCATGTTGCTCTCCTTGGGTTCCGCGATCCCTGGAAGACCAGGGACTTCATGCTCGGGGAGGCATAAGGGCAAAAGTGGTGCCAGGGGCGGGCAGGGAGAGGAACGAACCTCGTAAACTCTGTTGAATCAATGCCCAAGGGGAATCGAGAGAAGAAGGAGGGGGCTTGGGCGTGGGAGAGACGACCGTCCTCTTCAGAGGTCAGTGAGCCCCGGGAATGGGGGAGCAGCAGCAGTGCTGAATCCAAATTGATTTCTGGATACCATGGCGATCCAACCGGCCGGGGAGGTGGTGACCATGCGTAAAGCCTTGATCGCTCTCATCGTACTTGCAGTTTTTTTGGTCTTCCAGTCCGGGGATCTTCCGGCGCAGGCGCCGGGTGGCCCGCAGGCTCATGCAGCTCAGCCGGCGCCGGACGGGTCCCATGGAGAGGACGGCCACGGGGAGGGCGGCGGCCATGGGGGACCGGTGGTTCCGGTGCTGCTCGGGCTGGTGATCGTGCTGGCCGCGGCCAAGTTGGGGGGCGAGCTGTTCGAGCGGGTGGGGCAGCCGGCGGTGCTCGGGGAACTGATCCTCGGCATGATCCTGGGGAACCTGGCCCTCGCCGGCATCGGCTGGTTCGAGTTCCTGGCCACGAACGCGGGGTTGGAGATCCTGGCTCAGCTCGGGGTGATCCTGCTCCTGTTCCAGGTGGGGCTGGAGTCGAACGTCCGGGAGATGCTGTCGGTGGGGTGGTCGAGCCTCCTGGTGGCCATCCTGGGGGTGGTGGCGCCGTTCTTCCTCGGCTGGGGAGTCTCGGCGTGGATGCTCCCGGAGGAGGACCTGCTGGTGCACCTGTTCATCGGCGCCACGCTGTGCGCCACGAGCGTGGGCATCACCGCCCGGGTGCTGGCGGACCTGGGGAAGCTCCAGATCCGGGAGTCCAAGATCATCCTGGGCGCGGCGGTGATCGACGACGTGCTGGGCCTGGTGATCCTCGCCGTGGTCTCGGGCACGATCACGGCGTCGAACATGGGCGGGAGCCTGGCGGTCACGGACGTCCTGCTCATCATCGGCAAGTCGCTGGCCTTCCTGGTGGGCGCGATCCTGATCGGCGGCTGGCTCTCGAAGCGGGTGTTCCGGCTGGCGAGCCTGCTGAACACGAAGGGGGTGCTGCTGGCGCTGGCCCTGGGGATCTGTTTCCTGTTCTCCTATCTCGCGGACTGGATCGGTCTCGCCACGATCGTGGGCGCCTTCGCCGCCGGCCTGATCCTGGACGAGGTGCGCTACCGCGATCTGGGGGATCGGACGAAGCACTCGATCGAGGAGCTGATCCAGCCGATCTCGGCGTTCCTGGTGCCGGTGTTCTTCATCCTGATGGGGGCGCGGGTGGACCTCACGAGCTTCGGCCAGGTGGACATCCTGGGCTTCGCGGCCCTGCTGTCCCTCGCCGCGATCATCGGAAAGATGATCTGCGCGGCCGGCGTGCTGGAGCGGGGGCTGGACCGGACCTCGGTGGCGGTCGGGATGGTCCCCCGCGGCGAGGTGGGCCTGATCTTCGCCGGGATCGGCGCCCAGCTCGTGCTCGACGGCGAGCGGGTGATCTCGCCGCCGATCTTCGCGGCCGTGGTGGTGATGGTGATCGTGACGACGCTGGTGACCCCGCCGGCGCTGAAGGTCACCCTCTCCCGGGGGGAGAGGCGGCGGGTGGCTTCGCCGGCGCCGGCCTTGGAGGCGGTGGACCGGCCGAACCCGCCGCTGGGGTAGAGCCCTCACGAGTCAACGAATTCCCCCTTCTAACCAGCTTTT
>DASQEB010000208.1:0-48468 GCA_035633875.1 Thermoanaerobaculia bacterium | reverse complement strand
GTCGTCGCGGCCCTCGGTATTCCCATGATCTCCCTGATCAATCCGGTCCTGCCGCCGGGTTTCAAGTTCGCGGTGGTGAACAACGAGGATCCGAACGGGAAGGTGCTGTTCCACTCGGATCCGGAGCGGAACTCGATCGAGGATTTCCTGGTGGAGACCGACCACGACCGGCGGCTACGGTCGGCCATCTTCGCGCGGCGCGCCGAAACTATGAAAAAAGTCCGCTACTGGGGAGAGGACTACGTCGCTCGGACGATGCCGGTGCGGGGTCTCCCCTGGACCGTGGTCGCCCTGAAAGACCTCCAGGTCCTGAGGTCCGTCAACGTCGACTGGCTGTCGACCACCCTCCTGTTCTTGCTCTTCTACGTCTCCTTGCTCGCAGCCTTCATGGTCGTCATAGCGCTCGCCCGACCCTCGTACCGGGCGAACTGGATCTGGCCCGATCCGAGACGGCATGAGGATTACCAGGCGCTCGTTTCGAGCTACCTGCTGGTCGCGACCGGCTTTCTCCTCGCGATCTTGCGGCTGCGGGGCTCGGGAGCGCTGATCGCCGTTTCGTTCCTGGTGCCCGCCTTGGCGCTGGTCATGGCGTACTCGCGGCTCCGCAGGAGAACCTATGGCCGGGAGGCGCTCGCCCTCGGCTCGGGCCTGCTCCTCCTCCTCGTTCTCGCAATCTTTCTGATTCGGGGACAGCAGGAGCCCGAGGGGGCGGTGCTCGCCCTGCTCTTCCTCGCGGGCGGCTTCTTCCTGGCCACTGGAGCGCTCCCCTTCCGCTCGTGGATGATGCCCTTCGCCCACCGGATGCAGCCGGCGCCGGAACCCGAGGCGGGCGCCCTTCCCAAAGACGAACTTCCCACCCGCCAGTCCATCCACCAGATCTATTCGGTCTGCGGAGCCCTGCTGCTCCTCCTCACAGCCGTGCTGCCCACCGCCGGCTTCTTCAAAACCGCTCACCGCGTCCACTCCGAGAGCTACCTGCGGCACGGCCAGTTGAAGCTTGCCCAAGAGTTGAAGAAGCGTGCCGACGGCGTTCACCAGAGAATCGAGAGGGTCAACGAGAGCGACAGGAAGGGCCTTCTCACGGAATGGCTTGCGGTCGAGCCCTGTGAAAGCGAGGCGGCGAAGAAGGGACGCGACGTCTATTCCTGTTCCTTCTATAGCTCCCTGCCGGATATTCCCTTTCCAGACGCTGCAGCTCCTGCAATTTATACGGACCAGTGCAAGTGCGACGAAAACGACGATTCCGATCCCCTTCCTGGGTTTGTCGAAGGCTCTCTCCCTCGTTCCTCGGAGAACGTAGTGGAGATGCGCGAGCTGCTCCATGACAACTCCTCTGATTGCGCCTGGTACTGGAAGGCCGGTCCGCAGGGCTCGGTCACTCTGCACAGCAACGAGTACCCGGACGGGGCCATCCACCTGACGTCGAAGAGGGGCCGTTCGGTCGAGTCGACCCAAGCCACGCAGGCAGTTGTTCTTCCGGGCCTCTCACCCCTCCTGGCCCGATTGAAATCAGCCGACTGGCACGACGTTTTCCTGCTCGTCACCTTGCCGGCTCTCTTAGGCTTCGTGCTGCTCCTCTCCCGGTTCGTCGCCAGGAAGATCTTCCTGATCGATCTCCTGGAGCCTCTATGGAAAGAGCAGGAGGAAACCGGCCCCGCGACCACCGGCAGGAACATCTTTCTCGTCACCCAGGGGCGGCCTTGGAAGGCCGTGAGAGACCGTTTCTTTTGCTTAAACCTCGCGCGTCTAGACGACGCCGACGGCGCCTGGGTGGCGATCCGCCCGGACCTTCTCCGCGACCCACGCGTCATCCTGGTCGAAGGCTTTGAGCACTGCCTCGGGGACGACGCCTTCGATACCAGGAAGCTCGAGGTCCTCGAGGATCTGGCAGCCATGCAAGAGCGCACGATCGTGGTCGTCTCCTCGATCGGCCCGGACCGCCTGTTCGCCCGCAGAACCCGGCGGGGAAGCAACGGCCAGATGTCTCCGACGATTCAGCAGAGGCTGCGCGTCCTGCTCTCCTCGTTCACCATCCGCGACGAGTCACTCCGTGTGCCGCCCGAGATCTCGAAACGGCACGCCCACACTCTGCTCGGAGAGCTCGCCGCTTTCCGGCACGATGTCCTCCGTGAAGAGTGTGGCACCAACCCCCACCTGATGGCGATCGCCAAAGAACTGGACGACCAGGTCGGCCATCTGAGCCGCGAGCAGATCCTGGAGGAGCTCGGTGAACGGGCCGAGGGCTACTACCACTCGCTATGGGAGAGCTGCTCCACGGAGGAACAGGTCGTCCTGGAGCACCTGGCGGAAGAGGGGCTGGTCAACGAGAAGAGCCGCAAGCTAATCCGCCGCCTGATGTCGCGCGGGATCGTCCGGCGCACGCCGCGCTTCCAACTCATGAACGAGACATTCCGGAGGTTCGTCATCTCCGCGCAGTGTCGGAGCGAAGTGCTTAGCATCGAGAAGAAGGCCGCCCCCAGCGCCTGGGACAGGCTGCGGACCCCGTTCTTCGTCAGCTTGACAGCGAGCATCGCTTTCTTCTTCGCGACCCAGGAGGCTCTCCTGGAAGGAATCGTGGCGAGCATCACCGGCCTGACCGCGGGCCTGCCCGGCATCGTCAGAGTATTTGACATCTTCGGAGGGGATCGCTCGAAACTGCGCCTGGGCTCAAAGTAGAAGCACCCGCAGCGCTCCCGCGGGCAGCTCCGCCGTGCTGAACGACGGAGCTGCCCGCTTGGGCTCCGCCGTCTACTTGGTCGTGTCGCACCAGCAGGTCTTGACACAGCTATCCTCGGGCAGATCGGACGGGCCGATCCCACCGGCAATTCCTCCGAGCTGGTTCTCATGCAGGTTGCGCAGCGTCTCCTTGCTCAGGGCCAGCTTCTTGACAACCTTCTTCATGATCTTCTCCTCTCCGATGTCTGAACCGGGGGCTCGCAGGAAGCTGACCACCGGATCGCGTTCAGGAAAAGGGAACGCGAGAGAGCGGGAGATCCCCTCACCTCCCCACCCGTCCGCCAAAGACGACAGGGTCCGATTCTCCATACACCCCCGGCGCTTGCCGGCAGCAGGCCGGAAGAGTGAAGTCCAGAGGAAGATCCTTGCATTTTGCTGATTCCAACGGCAGGCATACCGATTGCTTTTTGAGGTGAACGCAGACGGAACGAGATGATGTCCGGTTGCTTGCCTGAAGAGCTTCGGCGCTCTTCGAAAGGAGGATCATGACCATCTGGAAGACTCCCCGTCGTACCGCTCCCGCGCTGCTCGCCGCGGCACTCGGCCTTTCGGCTCTGTGCGGTCCCGCCTCCGCCCATGTGATGCCTCTCATCGACCGGCAGATCGCCGCCGGCTCGCCCCACGTCGTGGTGGCGGTGGTGGAAGGTGCCCGGACGCGGTGGAACGAGCAACGCACGCTCCTGTTCACCGACTACTCGCTCCGAGTCGAAGACCGGCTGCGCGGCGACGCCCCGGATCGGATCACCCTCGCGATCCCGGGCGGCACGCTGGACGGTCAGACCCACGGCACGTGCGTTTCGACGCACCTGGAGACGGGCGCGCGCTATCTCCTCTTCCTCCAGGACCTGGACCGGCCCCTCCTGGTGCCGATCACCGGCGGCTGGCAGGGGGTTTTCAAGGAGGTGCCGGGGCGTCAGGGGAAGAGCCTCGCCCTCCGCGGCCGGCGATCTCCCGTGGAGTTCTCCCGGCTCGTCCGCTCCACCCGTGAGCTCATCCGCCAGGTGGAAGCCGACCCGCGGCCCGAGGACACGGCCTGGATGCGCGAGGTCGAAGACCCCAGCCTCCCCGCCAAGCTCTACGATCCCACTCCGCGATCGATCCCCGGTGGAATCGTCCCGGCTCTCGATGAGGAAAGTGAAAGCGGCCTGATGGCGAAGGAGGAGCGCCCCAGGTTCTTCGTCGGGACTCCCGCCGCGGCGCCGCTCGTCTTCGATCCCCTGCCTTCGGACTCGCCCTTCTCCCCCGCCGACCAGGAGATGCTGGCCTATTGGAATCTCTATCTGAAGAAGCCCCTCTTCCTGGTCTCCTCAAACCCATCCCCTGACTGGGCCTACAACAATGGAATCTCCGAGATCGTCGGCTTCCCCTCCAGTGAAGAAATGAGGCGGCAGTTCGGCATCCCATGGTTTCCGGGAAGCTACAGCGCGGTCTTCACCGTCTCCGGACCGGACGGCCGCACGGTGGAGATCGACATCGCCATGAATCCCGGCCGCCGATGGGCGGTCGGCGACACGCAGCCGGACGCCCTCTTCTCCAGGGAAGGCACCGTGTTCTCTTTCAAATCCGTGGTTCTGCAGCACCTGGGAACCGGCTGGGGCTACAAGGGTCCCTACCCTCCCGACAACTCACCCGAGGATCCGGCGGAGCGCACGGTGGATTCGATCGTAGGCTTCGGCGGTTTCAAATACCCGACCCTCCTGGCCGTCGATGCCGAGGCCGTCCGGGCCACCTTCGGCGGCAGGCCGATCCGGGACGGGCTCGTCAGCCCCTATGCGATCTACGTCTCGGAGGGATTTCTGACCTACGGGCACGCCGCCCCTGTGGCGGACTCGGCCCAAGCCGGGACCAGCATCCAGTTCACCGGTGCGATCAAGATCGAGAACCCGGGGACGGTGAGCCTCGGCCGGCCGACGGTCGAGGTCTACCTGGTGCCGGAGCGCGGCAGCCTCGACGGCGCCATCCTCCTCGAGCGGATCAGGGTCCCGGGCGTTTTGCGGTCCGGCCAATCCAGGATCGTGGATCTGGGCTCGGTAACGCTGCCGGCGGACACCCCGGCCGGCGATTACTATTTCGCCTACGTCCTCCGCGACCCCCGGGATGCCTACCAGCGCAACAACCGGGCTTGGAGCTACCCCGGGGTCCCCTTCACCGTCACCCGATAGGCGGGATAGGCGAGGGTAAAGGGAGGAGCCGGAGCCCCCGACGATCAGTCCTGGGGCTCCCCCTCCGTCTCCACCTGGCCCCGCCGCTGGAGCCAGCGGGCGACGAGCCAGCAGAGGAGCGCCCAGACTCCGCCCGCGGCCCAGCCGGCGAGCACGTCCGTGGGCCAGTGCACGCCGAGGTAGATCCGGCTGAGCCCCACGAGCACGGTCAACAGGGCCGCGAAACCCAGCAGGAAGATCTTGAGCCGGCGCCGGGCCTGCACCCGGGCCAGCAGGACCCCCAGCGTGAGATAGGTCGCCGCCGCCATCATCGAATGAGCACTGGGAAAGCTGGCGGAGTAGACGTGGGCGCCGTGGGAGACCAGATCCGGCCGGGGGCGCGAAAATCCCTCCTTCAGGAGGAAGCTCCAGAGCAGAGCTCCCCCCACGGCCGCCAGGACGAACACGGCCGCGTGGCGCTTGCCGTCCAGCACCAGGAAGGCGCTCGCCGCGCCCGTCAGGAGCAGGAGGACGGGGATTCCCCCCAGGGCCGTAAAGTCGCGTTGCATCTCCTCCACCCACTCCGGCCCCAGCGGGTCGGAGCGGTCTTGCGGACTGCGCAGGGCGAGGAGGATCGCCTCGTCGACCTGGCGCGTCTCCCCCTCGGTGACCTCCTCCGCGATCTCGGCGAAGGCCCAGACGCCGCCCGCGATCAGGACGAGAATGAGGAGGGGGAGGAATTCGAGCTTTGAAAGGGACTGGCGGGCGATCATGATGCGGATACAGCTTCAATCGCCGTGCCTATCAGCCAACCAGTTCCTGGGGGAGAGGGAGAGGGGCATCCCTGAGCCCCTCTCCTCCCGGTTCTACCGCAACGCCTTGTCCGGATACCCCGGTGGCCTGATCGGCGGCACCGGCTCCTTCTCGATCTTCTCCTGGAGGTAGCGGATCGCGGCTTCGAGCTGGGCGTCCTTGCCTCCGAAGGTGGCGTGGGGGAGGTTGTCCACGACGATGTCGGGCTCCACGCCGTGGCCTTCGATGAGCCAGATGCCCTCCGGGCCGAAGACGCCGAACTCGGCGGCGGTGGCGATCCCCTGGTCCACCAGGACGTTGCTCGCCGAGAGCCAGATCTCCCCTCCCCAGGTGCGGGTGCCGATCACCTTGCCGAGGCCGAGCCGCTTGATGCCCTCGGCGAAGGCTTCGCCGTCCGAGGCCGTGTCCTCGTTGACCAGCACGACGATGTGGCCGCGGAAGGCGTACTGCATGTTGGAGAAGGGGTCCCCCGCCCGCGGCTGCCACCAGAACCAGGCCTTCCGCATGAGCTTGGCGAGAATCCAGCTTTCGATGTTGCCGCCCGTATTGCCGCGGACGTCGACGATCAGCCCCTGGCGGTTGAAGACAGGGTAGAAATCCCGCGCCCAGGAGGTGTAGGCGCTCGTGCCCATGCTCCGCAGGTGGACGTAGCCGATCTGCCCCTGTCCCATGTCCTCGACGGCGAGTCGGCGGGAGAGCTCCCAATCGTCGTAGCGAAGGTCCGCGGCCCGGTCCTGAGAGACGGGGACGGCCACGGCATCCCGGGACTGTCCGGTCTTGCCGTCCTTGATCCGGAGGAGGACCTGCTTGTCCGCCTTGTTGCGCAGGAGGAGGGCAGGGTCGGCGACCGAGAGGGCGGCGACGCCGTTGATCGCTTCGATCACATCTCCCTCCCGGGCATCCACGGTCGGAACGGCGAGCGGGCCGGCCTCGTTCGGCAGGTCGTTGTCGGCGCGGTAGAGGCGCGCGATGCGCCAGCCGCCCGCGCTCTCGTCCCGCTCCAGGACGGCCCCCAAGGAGGCGACCGCGACCTCGTCCTGCCCCTTGCGGTGGTCGCCACCCCCGACGTAAGTGTGGAGGGCCGAGAGCTCGCTCACCATCTGCCCCAGGAGGTCGTCGAGTTCGCCGCGGCTCGTCACCCGCAGGGAGAGGGGACGGTACTTCTCCAGCATGGCCGGCCAGTCCACGCCGTGCATGTTCGGGTCGTAGAAGTAATCCCGCTCGAGGCGCCAGGCCTCGCGGAACATCTGCCGCCACTGCTCCCGGGGGTCGATCGAGAAGGTCCAGCCGGAGAGGTCCACCTTGGCTTTCCCGAGATCCTCCCCCTCCGGCGCGGACTCGCCCGCGTCGAAGACAAAGAGGTCCTCCCCCTTGCGGACGAGGAGCTTCTTGCCGTCGGCCGACAGGTCGTAGTCCTCGACCTCCTCCATCACCGGCTTTGGCTCGGTCTCCTCCGGGTCGAACGGGACGGAGACGAGCGAGGTGCTCCGCTCGAAGTCCACCTCGGTCGAGGCCCAGAAGAGGCGCTCCTCGTTGGCCGTCAGATCGTCATAGTTGCCCGGCGGAACCGGCACTTCGACGATCCGCTCCTGGAGCCCGTCAAGGTCGATCTCCACGGGCACGATCTTCTCTTCCTCCTCCTTCTCATCGCCTTTCTCCTCCCCCTCGTCGGGCTCTTCACCGTCCTCGCCCCCTTCGTCCCCTCCGTCCTTTTCGTTCCCGTCCTCCTCTTCGTCCTCTTCCGGATGCAGCTCGTCCGGCGGCTGGAAGGGCGAGCGGGTGCCCTTCTTCAAGGCGATGCCAAAGATCTTGTCCGTGGAGGTGAGGAACGGGTCCGGCTGGCGGGGTCCCCAGGGGGAGGGCACGAGCGTCCGCAGGTTGCGGTCGGAAAGAAACCAGATCCACTGGCCGTCCGGGCTCCAGGCCGGGCTCCAACTGTTGAAGCGGTTCGAGGTGAGGGCCACGGTCTTCCCCGCGTCCGCCCGGTGGAGATGGATTCGCAGAAAGGTGTTGGGATCGGTTGTGGCATAGGCGAGCCAGCGGCTGTCGGGCGACCAGGCGAGGTATTGGAAGCCCTGGGGATCGGTCGTCGTGGCGATGCGGGTCTGCTTCCGGGTACCTGTGTCCAGCAGCCAGAGCTGGAGGTCCTTGTCGTGATGCGCGATCCACCGGCCGTCCGGCGAGGGGATGGCCTCCCAGCGCAGGACCTTGCCGTCCGAGGTCATCGGCTCGGAAGTGCCGACGCCGTTGGCCGGGAATTTCCATAGCTCGATCTCGCCGGTCTCGTCCGAGAGGGCGACGAGGGACTTGCCGTCCGGAAGAAACCGGGCTTCGCGGTACCGCACCCCGGGCCTGCGGGTGATCTCGACGAGCCTCCCCGGCTTCACCGGGGCCACGAACACCTGCCCCCGGGCGGTGAGGACGATCCGGTCGCCCTCGGGCGAAAGGGAGGCCGAGGTGAGGAAGTCCATGGGCTTCTTGATCCAGCTTTCCCGCACCTGGTCGAAGTCCGAGACGAGGCGCACGCGGAGCGGCGCGTCCGTCCCGGTGGTCGCGTCGAAGATCCGGAGGTCCGCCCCGAGCTGGTAGACGATCCTCCCATCGGACAGGTCGGGCGAGGTCACGTCCCAGCCGCGGTGAGAGGTGTGCTGCCGGAGGTCTCCGCCCTGCGCATCCATGGACCAGAGATTGATCGTGCCGTCGCGGTCGGAGGCGAACCAGATGCGGCCGTTCCACCACATCGGCTCCCGGCTGGTGCCGGTCCAGTCCGCGGTGAGAAGAACGGCCTCGGCGTCGCCGTTGCCGAACCTCCAGAGGTTCTGGGCGGTGCCGCCCTTGTAGCGCTTGGTGTGGCTTCCCTGGAAGGCAAAGCGGGTGAAGACAAGGGTCTTGCCGTCGGGAGTGAACGTCCCTTCGCTCGCCTGGGCCAGGGGAAGGAGGCTCTTGCGGCCCGTCGTCGGATCGAGCCGGACGAGTTGCGCCGTCGGCAGCCCGGAATACGTCGAGGTGGCGTAGAGGATCTCCCCGCCGGGCGTCCAGCCCGTCACCCGGGCGAAGCCGCCCTCGAACGTGAGACGCCGGGGGACGCCTCCGTCGACCGGCATGGCGTAGACCTCCGTCGGTCCCTCGTAGGAGGCCGAGAAGGCGATGGTCTTCCCATCGGGAGAGATCGCCGGGTGTGTCTCCTCCCCTGGGTGGGTCGTGAGCCGCGTGGCGATTCCGCCCTGGCGCCCCACCCGCCAGAGGTCGCCTTCGGCCCCGAACACGACAGTGTCCCCATGGATCGCGGGGAAGCGGTAATAGCCCAGGGCCTCTTCAGCCCGGGTAGGAGCGGAGACGGCGAGCAAGACAGCAAGGGCGGCGAGCAGTCGCTTCACGTGGAAGACCTCCGTGACGGTTCCGGAGATTCTACGAGAGAGGGGCGGAGATGTTCTCGGTCTGGCCCACCCCTTGCACCTTCTCACGCCGCCTCCGGCCCTCCGCCGGACCGTTTCTCTGCGAGGAGCACCATGTTCAACCAGATCGATCTCCGCAAGCTCGCCGAGATTTCCGGCCCCGAGCGGGCCTTCGTGAGCCTGTATCTCGCCACCCCCGACTCCCTGAACGGCTTGAAATCTCGGATCGACACGCTCCGGGCCATGCTGGCGGACAACCCCGACGAGCTCGAGCACTTCGAAGAGAACATGAAGCTCGCCGAGAAGTGGGTCTCCGAGCACACCTGGACGAGCGACGCGGTCGCCCTCTTCGTCTGCTGGGCGCTCGACTTCGTCGAGGCCTACCCGCTCACCACCCCGGGTCCCGACTACGTTTGGGTGGATTCCTCCCCCTACATCCGCCCGCTCGCCGAGCTCCAGGACGAGTACGAGAACTTCGTCGTCGTGGCTGCGGACAACACCGCCTCCCGCGTCTTCTTCGTCACCTCGGCCAAGGCGGACGAGGACGCGAGGATCAAGGGGGACGTCAAGAACCACGTCAAGAAGGGGGGCTGGTCCCAGAAGCGCTACCAGCGGCGGCGCGGCAACGAGCTGATGCATTACTCCAAGGAGATCGTGGACGTCCTCACCGAGATCGAGCAGAAGGAGAAGTTCGATCGACTCTTCCTGGTGGGCTCGCAGGAGACCATGACGGAGATCGAAAGTGCACTCACGCCGTCCCTCGCTGCCAAGCTCGCGGGCAAGCAGAACGTGGACTTCAGCGCGGGCGACGACCAGATCTTCGAGGCGGCTTTCGACATGTTCACCACCGCCGAGCGCGAGGCCGAGTCGAAGCTCTGGGAGAAGATCAAGGACGAGTACTGCCGCGGCGGCCTCGCCGTGACCGGCCCCGCGGACGTCCTCAAGGCCGCCGCCGTGGGCCGGGTCGAGAAGATGGCCGTCACCCGCGACGCCCGCATCCCCGGCACCCGCTGCCGCGCCTGCGAGAACCTCCTCTTGGGCGAGCTCCAGAAGTGCAAGATCTGCGGCTCGGAGGACGTCTTCAAGGTCGACCTCGTCAACGAGCTCGTCGAGCTCCTCGCGATGTCGAGCGCGGAGGCGGACTTCGTCGATCCGATTCCGGGGCTCTCGGAGGCGGGGGAGGTGGCGGCGTTGCTGCGGTATTAGGGTTCGCCGCCCGGGCCCTCACCCCGCCGACTCTCCTCTCCCGGCCTCGCGTGCCGCTCCTCCATAACGAGGGCAAGCGGGTTCATGATGGAGCAACAGCGGGGGCAGTTTCCTCAGGAGCGAGGCCTGGGATCTGCTCGAAGACATGCTCGGTGAAGTCCCCGTCCAGGGCCAGGGCTCGAGTCAGTCCTCTCCTGTGCATGACATCGAAGCTGACGCAATCGACAAAACTCAGATGTCGTCTCGAAGCAGCCAGGAACGATGCCATGGCTGTGCGGTGGACTTCGGCATCGATCCAGTCTATGTCCAACAGGGGAATGATGTCTCTCTCGAAGGTATGCACCGCCTCCATTCCAAGCCTCCGCTGAAGGAGCGCGAGCATTTCAACGACGATGTAGCTGGTCGTGAAGAGAAGCTCCTCCGACTCGATGAGCTCTCTTAAGGTAGCGCCGATACGGGGATGGTCCTGATCTGCCTTGTTGAGCGCCGCCAGGATGGCGGATGTATCCACAAAAACGCTCAACGACCGAAGTCCTCGTCCAGATACCGATCGTGCTCGGCGGCGAGGTCGGTCTCCTCGGACCTGAAGCGGCCGATCGCTGCCAGGGCACGGCGCTTCAACTCTTCGCGATCCTCTGTCTGAACCGGTGGCGGTTGAAGAAACCAGGCGCCGATTCGGGACTCGATCACCTCGGCCACTGACCTCCCTTCAGCCTTGGCAATACGCTCCAAGGCTTTGACCTGCTCATCCGTCAGTTGGATCTGGGTGGTCGCCATCGTGTCCCTCCGACTTTTATTCTACTTCAAGACGGGTCTTCTTGCCTATGGACACGTACTTCCGTACCTTCTCCCCAGATCGCCCCGCCACCTCCTCCCGCGGCACCTCCACCGTCAACGCCCCGAAGCCCGTCCCCGGGTTGATCGTGTAGCGCGCGTCCGTCATCCGCACGATCCAGCGCTCCGGCCGCTCTTCCACGAGGAAGAAGGGGAAGCGCGCCCAGTGGAGGAAGATGGCTCCCTGCGGGGTGGCGGCAGCCGCGGCGATGGCGGGATGGCCCGCGTTCTCGGGGATGACGGCCGGACTTCCCGGGACGAAGGCGGGTTGGCGGAGCCAGTCCACGGTTCCCCGATGGAGGACGTCCCCGGTCTCGGCCACGATCTGCCGGCGGAACGGGGTGACAGGGAGAGGTCCCGCCATGAGGCGCTCGGGATTGGCTCCGGCATCGGCCAAGCTCTCCCGGGCGGTCTGCCGGGCGGCGAGCTGCGAGCCTCCCATGAGGAGGATGTAGACGCAGACCGCGGCGAGGGCCACCCGCGCCGGGCGCTCGGTTCGCCGGAGGCGGGACCAGAGCCAGCCGATTCCCAGGGCGAGCCAGATCCAGACGTCGATGATGAAGAGGGTGTCGCCGTAATACCAGACATCCCGGAAGGGCATGAGCCAGCGCATACCGTAGGTGTTGAGCCAGTCGAGGAACGGATGGGTGAGGATGGAGATCACGGAGAGGATCAGGAGCTCCCCGGGGCTCGCCGGCTCGGCGCCAGGGCGTCGCCGGAGCCTCACGAGCCGGTCCCAGGCGAGCATGATCCCGGTGAGGACGAAGGGCCAGAAGGCCAGGGCCAGGACGCCGTGGGTCCAGCCGCGGCGGAAGCCAAGGGCCGTTTCCGGTCCCCAGGCGTAGGCCAGCACGTCCACGTCCGGCAGGTTGGCCCCGATCACCAGGGTGGCGGTGGCGAGGGCGGTTCTCTTCTTGAGGCCGGCCTCGGAGAGGGCGGCCCCGACCAGGGAATGACAGAGGTTGTCCATGGGGCGGAGAGCTTATCCGAGTCCCCAGAGCCCCTTACCTCGTATACCGTATGTCTGGACGAGGAGGAATGAAGGTCATGAGGAAAGGAGAGATCAGGATGAAGACGATCCTTGCTGCGCTGGGTCTGGCGCTGGCCGCCCCCGCCGCCGCGGAGGACACCCACGGCATCGCGAACGCCACCTTCCCGGACAAGGGGGTGATGGCCGCCGCCCAGCCCACGGGCGAGCAGCTTCAGGTGCTCGCCGAGGAGGGATACAAGACGGTGATCGACCTGCGCGCGCCGGAGGAGCCCCGGGGCTACGACGAGGTCGAGGCCGCGAAGGCGAACGGGCTCACGTACGTAAACGTCCCGGTCACGATCGAGAACATGGATCAGGCGACCATCGACCGTTTCGTGAAGGTGATGGACAAGGCTGAAAAGCCGATCCTCCTCCACTGCGCCAGCTCCAACCGGGTCGGCGCCCTCTGGTACGCCTACCTGGTCGAGAAGGGGATGGCTCCGACGGAGGCCCTGGAGAAGGGCAGGGCCGCAGGGCTGAAGAACCCGGAGCTGACGAAGAAAATCGAGGCTCTGGTCGCGGAGCGGCAGGCAAAACCCAAGCGGTGAGGGTTTCCGGGCGGGGGTGCTATCCTTGATCGAGCTTCGCTTCTTTATGGAGATCGCTCGATCCTCCCCCGCCCGGCGGGAGTCCCGCGGCCAGAGCGGGTTTTCTCTCGTCGAGACCGTGGTCGCGCTCGCGATCCTGGGAACCGTGCTCCTCATGGGCATGGCCCTGCTCCTTCAGCATCCGCGCGTGGTGAAGCGGGTGGATGCCGAGCGCCAGGCGTACCGGGCCCTCGAGTCCACTCTGGAATCGGTGCGGGCCGGGCTGCTTCCGCTTCAGCCGCTGACGCTCGACGGGTTCGTCACGGCGGCGGGCGGGGCGCCTCCGAAGGATCTCGCGATCTCCGTGCACGTCCATCCTCAGACCACGCCCGGCCTCTACCGGGTCACGCTCGTGGCGCGCTACTCGATCTTCAACGAAGAGAAGAAAAAGACCGTGGACACGATGGTCTGGCGCCAGCCCAGGATTCCCTCGCCATGAGCGCTCGCCTCCCGCTTCCGCGGCGCCCGGCCGAGGCAGGCTTCACACTGCCCGAGCTGCTGATCACCCTGGGGCTCATGCTGCTGGTGCTGACCATCGCGGCGGGGCTCCTTCTCGAATCCACGCGCCTGCTCGTGGAGACGGCCGGTGAGCAGGAGGACGCCCCGGTGCCCCTCCTCCTCGCCCGCATCCGCGGCGACGTCCTCGGCGCGAGCTCCTTCGTCTCCACGGTTTCGGAAGATGGCGAGTCGCCACGGCTGCTCCTACTCGGCCATCCCCAGGGCACGATCCGGTACGAGCAGGTGGACGGGGATCTGCGCCGGGGCGTGATCGAAGGCGGCAGGCTGGAGCACGAGGCGGTCGTCTGGCAAGGCCTCGTCTCCTGGAGCTGCTCCCGGGTGCCGGTGGCGGATCTGGAGGAGCAGCGGCCGGACGTCCTCCGGCTCGACTTCGTCTACCGGCGGCGGTCCACCCCGCGGACGCTCCTGCCCATCCTGCCGGCCTTCCGCGGACCCGTGGAGGAGGCGCGCACCGAGACGCTGTTCCTCGTCCCCCGCGGGAAAGGCCTGGGGACCTCATGGTGAGCCCACGCCGGCACGAATCCGGGTACGCGCTGCTGACGTCTCTCCTGGTGCTCTTCCTGGTCTCCGTGTCCCTCGCTCTCCTCGCCACCGCGCTCCATCTCCGCATGAAGCTCGTGCAGCACGAGGTGGTGGGCGTCCATCTCGTGGCCCTGGCGGACGGCGTGCTCGCCGAAACCCTCGCCCACCTGTACGCCGATGCCGGCTTCGCGGGCATGGCGGAGCATCCGCTGGGCCGGGGGAAGGTGAAGAGCCGGGTGGAGCCGCTGGGGGGCGGACTCTACCGGGTGTGGGGCACCGCCGCCCAGGCCGGGAGGGTCCGGGATGTCTACGCCGAGGTCTCGCGGACCGTACGGCTCCGGGAGGTCATGACCAGCGAGGGCGTAAAGAAGCGGCCCGAGGTTCGCGTCGAGGTCACCCGCTGGAGGAGGGTGGTCGGAAGCGGGGCGGGCGGGGACGGCAGAGGCGGATTCGAGTGAGAGCTTGGTGTGCCCCCTGGGAGCGCCTGCGTCTCGCCGGTCTTGCTCATTGAAACGAAGTACGTAGGCCGGCGGGGACGCCGGCGCTCCTAGGGGCTCCCCCGTGAACCTTTTTCCTCCGGTTTTCGTCTTGGAGGGAGAAGGCCATGGCGACTCCGCTCCTCTCCCCGGACCTCACCCTCGCCCGGCGCGCCGCCGCCGGGCAAGCGGACGCGTGGGACGAGCTGCTCGATCTCTACGCCCAGAGGCTGTACAACCTCGCCTTCCAGTTCACCGGCTCGGCCCCGGACGCGGAGGACCTGACCCAGGAGATCTTCCTCCGCCTCTACAAGAGCCTGCGGCTCTATCGCGGCGACGTGCCTCTCACCGCCTGGGCCCTCCGCCTCTCCCGCAATCTGTGCATCGACGCCTGGCGCCGGGCGCGGCGGGAGCGGCGCTTGGCCGCCGTGCCGGAGGAGGTCCTGCAGTGGATCCCGGCGGCGGACGACCCGATGGCCGAGGTCCAGGGACGGGAGCAGCTCCGGGCCGTCTATCGCGCCCTGGGGGAGATGCCCGAGGACCTGGCCGAGGTGGTGGTGCTGCGCGACCTCCAGGGCTGGAGCCTGGAGGAGACGGCGGCCTCGCTGGAGGTCCCGGTGGGGACGATCAAATCCCGGCTCCATCGCGCCCGCCTGGAGCTGGCCCGCCGCGTCACCGGCCGGCTCGGCCCCGCGCCCGAACGCGCCGTGCCGCCCCTTCCCGTGCTGGAGGCCGACGCATGCTGAGCTGGGACTGCCGCCGCTTCCGGGCCCGGTTCGAGCCGGGGTCGAGCCACCCGCACCGGCACCGCTGCGCGGAGTGCCGCGCCTTCGCCGAAGCCGTGGAGCGGGCCGCCGGGCTCCGCCTGCCGCTGCCCGACGCCCTCCGGGAGAGCCTGCGGGCCATCCGCCCCGTCCCCGAGATCCCGGTGCCCGAACCCTTAAGGGGACGCCTGCGCGGGATCGCCCATCCTCAGGTGAAGCAGCCCCTCCCTGACTGGCTCCTCAACCCCCGCTACGCCGTGGCCGCGAGCGCCCTGCTGGCGACGCTCCTCACGATGGCGTTCGGCGATGTGGTGGACCCCGGTCTGCAGATCGCGTCTTTGCTGACCGAGGAGATCGAGGAGGAGGGCATCGAGCGCATCGAAACTCTGCGCGGCGCCGCTCTCGAACGCTATGAAAAGACCCGGCAGTCCCTGGCGGCCTCGGTCGAGAGCGCCGGCGCCGGGATCGAAGAGATCACCGAAAAGTCCCAGGCCCTGATCCCGTTCCGTGAACCCGTTCTGTCCGAGCCCGGAGGAGAGCTCTCCGGGCCTGAAAGGAGAAGCGATGAATCCCGCTGAGAGCTGGCATCCCCACACGGAGCCGGTCCCCCCCGTCGCGGCCGTGCCGCCGAGCGTACCCAGGCCGCAGCCCATCCCCGCACCGATCGGCCAGAAGAGCCCTGTCTTCGCCGCGATCCTCTCCCTGTTCCCAGGCATGGGCAACGTCTACAACGGCCTGTATCTGCGCGGTTTCACCCTGTTTCTGATCACGGTCAGCCTGGCCTTCCTCGCCAACCGCAGCGAAGGGTTCTTCGCCCCGATGGCCGCCTTCTTCTGGATCTTCAACATCCTGGACGCCTACCGCCAGGCGACGCTGATCAACTACGGCTACGCCCAGGACCTCGGCCTGGTCGACCTGCCGAAGCACCCGCGGGCGAGCCAGGGAGGTCTCGCGGCCGGGATCATCCTCACCCTGATCGGCTTCTTCGCCGTGCTCGACGAGTACTTCCGCGTGGACCTCGAGTGGGTGTTCGACCTCTGGCCCGCGGTCCTGCTGGCGCTCGGCATCGGGCTCATCTGGAGCTCGCTCCGTGACCGGCGGCGGGCGGGGAGCTCGACGCCGGAGGCTTGAAATCCGTACACTGGGGCAAACCGGCCTGTTTGGAGGGATGCCCCGATGCCATCCATCTCCCGTGTTCTCGCCGTCGCCGCTCTTCCGGTCCTCGCTGTTCTTCCGGCGAGGGCCGAGGTCCACGAGCTCGTCTTCGGGGAGACCCCGGCCCATGAAGACTTCCACCCGCTCGGCCCGACCCTCACAGCGCTGACCGACGGGAGCTTCGCCGTCGTCTGGAGGGAGCTTCAGAACCAGGAGAGCAACCTCCGCATGCAGTGGGTGCGGCCGGACGGCTCTTTCGTCTTCGAGCGGGGAGGTCGCCCGGTGAGCGCCACCTCGCAACGGGAGCTCTCTCCGGCCGTGCTCGCCGCTCCGGACGGGGGCGCGTTCGTGGCGTTCCGGCGCGGCTCGCGCATCCTGATCCAGTCCTACGATCCGTCGGGGAATCCCCGGTGGGGAGCGGACGCGATCTCGGTGGGGGACTCGGCGGACCGCGAGGCCCAGCACGAGCCGCGGCTGCTCGCCGCGCCCGGAGGCGGCACGTACGTCTGCTTCCAGGAATACTCCCGCAGCCGGAAGGCGTACCGCGTGCGCTGCCAACGGCTGTCTGCCGACGGGCGCCTCCTCTGGTCGGGCACCGGCCACGAGGCGGAAGGCCGGCCCGGGTGGCAGGTCCTCCCCCAGGTGGTGGAGGACGGGGAGGGCGGCCTGCTGGTCTTCTGGCGCAACCAGGGCCTCCCCTTCGGCGACGACCGGATCGACCGCATCCTCGTGGAAGGTCAGCGCTTCGCTCCCGACGGGACCCGGCTCTGGACAGGAGGCGTCGTCGCCCACGTCACCAACCTGCCCGAGGCCAACGGATACGGGACCCGGGAGCACTTCGCGGTGCCGGACGGCCGCGGCGGCGCGGTGCTTGCGTTCCGGGACCAGAACGTCCGTTCCCGGCCCTCGTACGACGTGGTGGCCCAGCGGGTCGACGCGAGAGGGCGTGCCCTCTGGGGGGACGGCGTCCACGTCACCGGGGACCGGAGATGGCAGTTCGTGGACGGCCTGATCGCCGCGCCCGACGGCGGGGCCTTCGTCGCGGTCAACGTCCCCGGCGGGCGGACCCGGGACCAGCTCCGGCTCTTCCGTCTCGGTCCCGACGGCCGGCACCGCTGGAGCCCGGCCGGGATCTCCCTGGCCAGATCGCTCCCCACGACCCGCGTGCAGGCTCTGTTCGGGTCGTTCGACGGCGGCCTCCTCCGGGTTGCCTGGAACCAGAAGATCCACGGGACGAGCTCCGGGCTCGACATCCGGTTGGCTGCTTTCGATCCGGCGGGGCGCCGGCTGTCCGATCCCGGCTCGCTCCCGCTCTCCACCGCGCCGGGAGACCAACAACTGCACGGATTCGTGTTCGATCACCGGTCCGGCCGGGGCCTCCTGATTTGGATCGATCGGGGCTTTCCGGGAGGACTGCACGATTCGGACGCGCACGGTGCGCTCTACACCGAAGAGCCCCGGGAGAGGTGACGGGGGCGGCCCTGGAGGGCCGCCCTGATCGGCGGAAGGATTACGGACGCCCGCGGAAGTCGAGCTGGCCGCGGATCTCCCCGCCCGGGTAGACGTTGGTGTGGACGTTCACGTAGGCCACGCCGCCGCGGATCGCCCGGAGCACCGGGCCGAGCTGACCCGCCGGGATGCCCTGGGAGGCGATGGCGATGACGTCCGCGGCCACGATCGTCCCCTCGACCTCAGTGCCGGGGGACGGGCAGGGCGGGGTGCCCGCCGGACCGTTGCCCAGGTTCGTGCAGAGGAAGACCATGATGCCGCCGTTGACCCCTTCCTGCCCGAAGTGGATGTGGGCCTGGAGGACGTTTCCCGTCAGATTGGAGTAGACGAGACTGTAGTCCATCTCGGTGCCGTCCTCGCTGAGGGTGGCCTCGAATCGTCCTCTGCCCAGCGTGGAAATGGCCGGCACCTCCTCGAATCCCCGGAGGTTGGTCACGAACCTCCTGTTGTTGCCCTGGGCGTCGGCCGGAGCGGCAGCCAGGGTCAGAATGATGATGGCCAAAAGCAGTACCGGGACACTCACCTTTCTCATCTCTTTCCTCCTGCGGCACCGAACGGCGCCTGGAAAAGGGGAAAACAACGAGTTGAAGCGGCTGCAAAAATTTCGCCAGCAGCCCTCTTGGTGGGTTCCGGAATCCGGCGTTCCGGTTCAATCGGCCGGCCGGAGCGCCTCCAGACCTTCCCAGCAGACCTCGGTGTGCGGGTGATCCGTTCCGAGCGCGCTCTCGAACGTGGCGAGCGCCCATCCATAGAGCGCCTCCGCCTCGCCCGTCCGGCCGAGGCCGGCGAGCAGCGTCGCCAGGTTGTGGACCGTCAAGGCCGTGTCCGGGTGGTCCGGCCCCAGCGCCTTCTCCTTGATCGCCAGGGCGCGCCGGTAGAGCTCCTCGGCTTCGACGGCTTCACCCCGCGCCTGACGGATCGCGGCGAGATTGTTGAAGTTGACCGCTACCTCGTAGTGCTCCGACCCGTAGACCCTTTCGAAGACGGCCAGCGCCTCCCCGTACAGGACCTCGGCCTCCTCGAACCGCCCCTGGGCATCCACGATCGCCGCCAGGGCGGCCTTGTCCGCGGCCACGTCCGGATGATCGGGACCGAGGGCCCGCTCGCGGACCTCCACCGACCGCCGCGCCCAGGGCTCCCCCACCGCGGCCCGGCCGCGCGCGTGCTCCAGCCCGCCGAGATTGTGGTAGAGCGTCGCCAGGTCCGGATGCCCGGGCTCCAGAGCCGCCTCGGCGATGGCCAGCGCGCGCCGGTAGACGATCTCGGCGTCGTCATAGCGGCCCTGGTACTTGTGGAGCACCCCGAGACCGTTGAGGATCGCCGCGATGTCGAGATCCTGCGGATCGAGAGACGTCTCGGCCAGGGACAGGGCGCGGCGGTAGAGCCGCTCCGCCGCGCGATAGCGCCCCTGCTCCTGCTGGCTGTGCGCCCGGGAGGCCAGCGCAGCCACCCGCAAGCGGGTCGTCCCCGCAGGACTGGTCTCCTGGCTCATTGAAGGAGCTTCTCCTTGTCGTCTCTCCGACCTCGTCCATCGAGGTCATCCGGAGAAACGTCCGTCCGGAGCCGTCCCCCTCAGCCTTTCGCCTCCCCTCCCTCCGGTCCGTAGAAGACTACCCAGGTGGCGAAGCCCTCTGTGAAGTCCTCGAACCGGTGGACGACGCCCGCCGGCACGAACAGCACCTCTCCCGCCTCGAACGGGTGCCGCTCTTCGCCGTTGACGAACGTACCCGAGCCGGAGATCACGACGTAGACCTCGTCCCGGGTGTGCGGCGTCTGCCGGTCCACCCGGTCCGGCTTGTAGATCTCCACCTCCAGCGTGCCGTGGCGGAAGAGCGTGACGAACTCGCGGCCGGACTCGTCGGCGAGCCTGGCCAGGGCGTTGGCGGAGGTCAGGCGGACTTTTTCGGGCATGCGGGAAAGTATAGCCACCGCCCGGGGAGACCGGGCTCCGGGCGGAGCCCGGCCGCGATCCCGATTCCATCTCTCGTAACCCATTGCAGTTGTAGAAAATCCATCTACATAGATCCATCTTGTCCCCATGGATGCCTCCCCGGAGGCGCCCGGCTCCTGGCCGCCGGTCGCCGAAACACCTGAAAAAGTGCCTCCGGAGCGGCATTGTGACCCATTGGCACGTACTTTGCTGCTTTCTGTTGAGCAGAACGGGTGGCACGAGCAGTAGGGTGCAAGACCTCGACCTTCAAGGCTTGGAGCTTGCATTTGCCCGAAAGCTTCCCGCTCGCGGGTGTCCCGCCACGGCGTTTCAGACGCGGGACGTAGCGTACGGACGCGACGGTCGGACCCCAACACAACGCAGGCAGGCATTGATCGACTCGACTCGCCGGAGGCAGCACAACCGGGGAGCGATCGGGTGGAGAGGACGTGGCAGCGACGAGCGACGACAGGCCTGATCGAAAGCGTACCGACATGCCCGGCGGCGAGCTCTCGAAGCCTCCCCCGCCGGACGGACGACAGTCTCCCCATCCACCCCGAAGCTTTTCCGGCCGGCGACCGGCCTTCAGACGACGCTCGTCCGGTGGTTTCCATGCCCCGGAGCAGCAAGGAGGAGCTTCAACTTGAATCACTTCACGGAGGGAAAGGAATGAGCGGAAGGGTCTTGATCACCGGAGGCGCCGGCTTCATCGGCTCCCATCTCGCGGACGAGCTGCTGGAGAACGGCTATCAGGTCCGGGCCCTGGACAACCTCTCGGAGCAAGTGCACGGGCCGGGGACGAACCGGCCGAGCTATCTCTCCCCCGAGGTCGAGCTGGTCGACGGCGACGTGCGCGACCCCGAGACCGTGCGCCGCGCCCTCGCTGGCATCGACGCGGTCTTCCACTTCGCGGCCATGGTCGGCGTCGGGCAGAGCATGTACGAGATCGAGCGCTACACCGGCGTCAACAACCTGGGAACGGCGGTGCTGCTCGAGGCGCTGATCGAAAAGCCCGTGGAGCGGCTGGTGGTGGCCTCCAGCATGAGCATCTACGGCGAGGGGCTTTACCGCGACGCCGACGGCAACCTGGTCAGCGGCGCGGACCGCGACCGGGACCAGCTCAAGGCGCGCGCGTGGGATCCCCTGGACGCCCAGGGCCGTCCGCTCACGCCGGTGCCCACGCCGGAGACCAAGGCGCCGGCGCTCTCCTCTGTCTATGCCCTTTCCAAGTATGACCAGGAGCGGCTCTGCCTGATGATCGGCCGCGCCTACAACATTCCCACCGTGGCCCTGCGCTTCTTCAACGTGTACGGCACGCGGCAGGCCCTTTCGAACCCCTACACCGGCGTGCTCGCGATCTTCGCGTCGCGCCTGCTGAACGGCAATCCGCCGCTCATCTTCGAGGACGGCCACCAGATGCGCGACTTCGTCCACGTCTCGGACGTGGCCCGGGCCTGCCGCCTGGCCCTGGAGGTCCCCGAGGCCCGCGACCAGGTCTTCAACGTGGGGAGCGGCCGGCAGTACACCGTGCGCGAGATCGCCCGCAGCATGGCCGAGGTCCTCGGCCGCGAGGAGATCGAGCCGGAGATCACCGGCAACTACCGCGTGGGGGACATCCGCCACTGCTTCGCGGACATCACGCTGGCCCGGCGCATTCTCGGCTTCGAGCCGCGGATGCCTCTGGAGCAGGGACTGATCGAGCTGGCCTCCTGGCTCGAAGGACAGGTGGCGTGCGACCGCGTGGCGCAGGCCCGCGAAGAGCTCGCCGCCCGGGGGTTGACGGTATGAACGGCAAGAAGGCTCTCCAGAAGCTTCCGGAGATCGGCAAGCCGCGTGGCGGCTCCGACCGGACCGTCCTCATCACCGGCGGCTCCGGGTTCATCGGCACGAACCTCGCGGACCGGATCGCCGCCTCGGGCCGGCGCGTGCGCCTCCTCGACAATCTCTCGCGCCCCGGCGTGGAGCAGAACCTGCGCTGGCTGCGCGACACCTGGGGCGACCGCATCTCGATCGAGATCGCCGACGTCCGCGATCCCTTCGCCGTGCACCGGGCCGTCGCCGGCACCGAGGCCGTGTTCCATTTCGCCGCCCAGGTGGCGGTCACCACGAGCCTCGACGACCCGGTGCACGACTTCGAGGTCAACGTCCGCGGCACGTTGAACCTCCTGGAGGCCGTGCGCGCCCAGGACGATCCCCCGCCGGTCTTCTTCACCTCGACGAACAAGGTCTACGGCGGCATGGACGACGTCCAGCTCCGCCTGCGGGACAAGCGGTACGAGCCCGCGGACGCCGGCCTGCGCGCCCGCGGCTTCGACGAGGGCCGCCCGCTCGACTTCCACAGCCCCTATGGCTGCTCCAAGGGCGCGGCGGACCAGTACGGGATCGACTACGCCCGTTCCTTCGGCCTCAAGACCGTGGTCTTCCGGATGAGCTGCATCTACGGCCCGCACCAGTTCGGCACCGAGGACCAGGGCTGGGTGGCCCACTTCCTCATCCGCGCCCTGGAAGGCCGGCCCATCACCCTCTACGGTGACGGCTGCCAGGTGCGGGACATCCTCTACGTGGAGGACCTCGTCCGCGCCTTCCTCGCCGCGGAAGAGAACGTCGACCGCATCGCCGGCTCTGCGTTCAACATGGGCGGCGGCGCGTCCAACACCGTCTCTCTGCTGGAGCTGGTGGACCTGATCGCCGCCCTCCACGGGAGCCGGCCCAAGGTCACCTTCGAGGACTGGCGCACCGGCGACCAGCGCTACTACGTCTCCGACACCGGCCGGTTCGAAGCCGCCACCGGCTGGCGTCCCCGTGTAACTGCGCGCGAGGGCGTAAGCAACCTTTACAACTGGTTGATGGAATTCCGTGGGCTGGTCGAGGCCCCGGTGGCGGCGGGGAGGCAGGCCGGGTAGGGAAAGCGGGTCCTGCGGCGAGCCCGCCGAGCGACCGACGAGCTCGGTCCGGCGTGCCCGCCTCGGGCCCTCACCCCGGCCCTCTCCCGGAGGGAGAGGGAGAAAAGCTGGTTAGAAGGGGGGTTCGTTGAAGCAACGAGGAACCCGACAAATTGGTTTTGCACCCTCTCCCTCTGCGAGAGGGCCGGGGTGAGGGCTCCCGGGTGGGGGGACCAAGGCACGAATCTTGGATAGCTCCATGGTCACAGCAGCATCTTTGTCTTCGGGCCCAGAAAGGTGACCGGCAATGACTGAGACCTATCCTCTGCCCCGCAAGGTCCTGATGACGGCGGACACCGTGGGCGGTGTCTGGCAGTACGCCCTGGAGCTCGCGCGGGGGCTCGCCGAGCGCGGCATCGAGGTGACCATCGCCGCCATGGGCGGCCCCTTGAACGAGCTGCACCGCGACCAGGCGGACCGCATCCCCCGGCTCAAGGTGTTCGAAGGCGCCTACAAGCTGGAGTGGATGGAGGACCCCTGGCGCGACCTGGAGCGCGCGGGGGAGTGGCTGCTCGGCCTCGAGGACCGGATCTGCCCGGACCTGATCCACCTGAACAACTTCGCCCACGGGGCGCTGCCGTGGAGAGCCCCCAAGGTCATGGTGGGCCACTCCTGCGTCCTCTCCTGGTGGGAGGCGGTCAACGCAGAGCAGGCCCCGGCCGAGTGGGACCGCTACCGGCGGGAGGTCACCGACGGTCTCGCCGCGGCCGACCTGGTCATCGCGCCCACCGCCGCCATGCTCGCGTCGCTCGCCGCGTTCTACGGCCCCTTCTCCCGCAGCCGGGTGATCGCCAACGGCCGGGACGCCCGGCTCTTCCAGCCGCGGCCCAAGGAGCCCATGGTCTTTACCGCCGGCCGGCTGTGGGACGAGGCCAAGAACCTCGCGGCCCTGGAGTCCGTGGCGCCGCGGCTCCCCTGGCCCGTCTTCGTGGCCGGCGACAGCCATCATCCGGATGGCGGCGAGGTGCGGCCCCATCATACGCGCCTCCTCGGCCGGCTCTCCCAGCGCGCCCTGGCCGCCTGGCTCGGCCGCTCCGCCGTCTACTGCCTGCCCGCCCGCTACGAGCCCTTCGGCCTCTCCGTGCTGGAGGCCGCCCTCGCCGGCTGCGCCCTCGTCCTCGGGGACATCCCCAGCCTCCGCGAGACCTGGCGCAACCGGGCGGTGTTCGTGCCGCCGGGCGATCCCGAGGCGCTGGAGGATGCCCTCCTGCGCCTGATCGACGACCCGGACCGCCGCACTTCCCTCGCGGCCGGGGCCAGGGCCCGCGCCCTCCAGCTCACGCCCGAGCGGATGGTCGAGGGCTACCTCGAAGCCTACGGCGAGGTCCTCGCCGAGCGCGGCTCCTATGAAGAGGAGCAGCCCTTCGCACACCAGGTGGCGGTCTAGAGCGGCGCCGCCCGTATGCGGATCGTCTTTTTCGTCCACTCGCTGCTGTCGGACTGGAACCACGGCAACGCGCACTTCCTGCGCGGCGTGGCCTCCGAGCTGACCTCCCGCGGCCACGACGTCCGGGTCTTCGAGCCCCGGGACGCCTGGAGCCTCCAGAACCTCCTCGCCGACCATGGCGAGGAGGCCCTCCAGGGCTTTCTCGCCGCCTACCCGGCCCTCACCAGCACGCGCTACGACCTGACCACCCTGGACCTGGACCGGACCCTGGACGGCGCGGATCTCGTCATCGTCCACGAATGGAACGACCACGGTCTGGTCGCCCGCATCGGCGAGCACAGAAAGCAGGGCGGCGGCTATCGGCTCCTCTTCCACGACACCCACCACCGGTCGGTCACCGCGCCCGGGGAGATGGCCGCCTACGACCTCTCGGGGTACGACGGCGTCCTCGCTTTCGGCGGCGTCGTCCGCGACCTCTACCTCGAGCGCGGCTGGGCGGCCCGGGCCTGGACCTGGCACGAGGCTGCGGACACCCGGGTCTTCCACCCCGTCGAGGGGGAGTCGAAGCAGGGGGACCTGGTCTGGATCGGCAACTGGGGGGACGAGGAGCGCACGGCCGAGCTCCACGAGTTCCTCATCGGGCCCGTCCGGGACCTGAGACTCGACGCCCAGGTCCACGGCGTGCGGTACCCGGGCGCTGGCCGCGAGGCCCTGGCGGCGGCGGGCATCGAGTATGCGGGGTGGCTGCCCAATTACAAGGTGCCCCGGACCTTCGCCCGCTTCCGGGTGACCGTCCACGTGCCCCGGCGGCCGTACGTGGAGGCCCTGCCGGGCATCCCCACGATCCGCCCGTTCGAGGCCCTGGCCTGCGGCATTCCTCTGGTCTCGGCGCCCTGGGAGGACGCCGAGAGGCTCTTCCACCCGGGCAAGGACTATCTCGTCGCCCGCGACGGCGCCGCCATGAAGCGGCACCTCCGGGACCTCCTGAACGACCCCGTGATGGCCCGCGAGATCGCCAGTTCCGGGCGGCGGACCATCCTCGACCGACACACCTGCGCCCACCGCGTGGACGAGTTGCTGGCCATCGCCAGAGAGCTCCGAAGCGGCACCCCCGCGGAGGAAGTAGGCGTCACCACGGGAGAAACCACTCCATGAGCGCCGGACTCGACATCGCCTTTTTCGGCTCCAGCCTCGTCTCCGCCTACTGGAACGGCGCCGCGACCTACTACCGCGGCATCATCCGCAACCTGGCCGAGCGCGGGCACCGGATCACCTTCTACGAGCCCGACGCCTTCGAGCGGCAACAGAACCGTGACATGGACGACCCCGTGTGGGCGACTGTCGTGGTCTACCCTGCCACCCTGGAAGGAGTTCTCCGCGTCCTGGACGACGCCCGCGGCGCGGACCTCGTCGTCAAGGCGAGCGGCGTGGGGGTGTTCGACGAGCTCCTCGAAAGTGCGGTTCTCGATCTGCGGCCGGCGGACGGCCTCGCCATCTTCTGGGATGTGGACGCTCCCGCGACGCTCGACCGCATGACGAACGACCTGCGCGACCCCTTCCGCCCCCTCGTGCCCCGCTACGACCTGGTCTTCACGTACGGGGGCGGCGACCCGGTCGTCCAGGCCTACCGCCGCTTCGGCGCCCGGGAGTGCGTGCCGATCTACAACGCCCTCGATCCCACGACCCATCACCCTGTGCCGGCCGATCCGCGCTTCGCGGCGGACCTCTCGTTCCTCGGCAACCGCCTGCCCGACCGCGAGGCCAGAGTCGAGGAGTTCTTCCTCAAGGCCGCCGCCCTGACCCCCGAGCGCCGGTTCCTCCTCGGCGGCAACGGCTGGGCCGACAAACCCATGCCGTCCAACGTCTCCTACCTCGGTCACGTCTACACCCGCGATCACAACGCGTTCAACTGTACCCCGCAGGCCGTGCTCAACATCAGCCGCGAGAGCATGGCCCGCTACGGCTTCTCCCCGGCCACCCGCGTCTTCGAGGCGGCCGGGGCCGGCGCCTGCCTCCTCACCGACGCCTGGGAGGGCATCGAGCTCTTCCTGGAGCCGGGGCGGGAAGCTCTGGTGGCGGAGAGCGGTGAGGAGGTCGCCGAACAGCTCCGGGAGCTCACCCCTGAACGGGCACGCCGGATCGGCGAAGCGGCCCGCCGGCGGGTGCTCGCGGAGCACACCTACGCCCATCGCGCGGCGCAGGTCGAATCCATCCTTGGCGTTCATCTCACTTCAGGGGCCGGCGCCCGCTCTGCCGCCGGAATGGAGGCACGACCGTGAGGCACGAGACGTTGGACATCGTCATCCTGGGTCTTTCCATCACGTCCTCGTGGGGGAATGGCCACGCCACCACCTACCGGGGGCTCGTCCGCGAGCTCGCCGCCCGGGGCCACCGCGTCCTCTTCCTGGAGCGCGACCAGCCCTGGTACGCGGGCAATCGCGACCTGCCAGAGCCCCCGTTCTGCCGCACCGAGCTCTACGGCAGCCTGGAGGAGCTCAAGGACCGTTTCGAGCCCGCCGTCCGCCGGGCCGACCTGGTCCTCGTCGGCTCCTACGTCACCGATGGCGTGGCCGTGGGCGACTGGGTCACCCAGGCCGCCACCGGAGCGACCGCCTTTTACGACATCGACACTCCGGTCACCCTGGCCAAGCTTGCCCGGGGCGACTACGAGTACCTGATCCCGGAGCTCATTCCGCGCTACAACGCCTATTTCTCCTTCACCGGCGGCCCGACGCTCAAGCGCCTCGAGCGGCAGTTCGGCTCGCCCATGGCACGGCCCCTCTACTGCTCCTTCGACCCGGAGCTCTACCAGCCCGAGGAGACCGGGCACCAATGGGATCTCGGCTACATGGGCACCTACAGCGACGACCGCCAGCCCACGGTCGAGCGCCTGCTCATCGAGCCTGCCCGCCGCTGGCCCGAGGGACGCTTCGCCGTGGCCGGACCCCAGTATCCGAAGGAGATCCGCTGGCCGAAGAACGTCAAGCGGTTCAACCACCTGGAGCCCAGGAAGCACGCGCGCTTCTACAACCAGCAGCGCTTTACGCTCAACGTCACCCGCGCCGACATGATCGCAGCGGGCTACTCGCCGAGCGTCCGGCTCTTCGAGGCCGCGGCCTGCGCCACTCCGATCATCAGCGACGAGTGGCCGGGGCTCGGCAGCTTCTTTAAGATCGGCGAGGAGATCCTCACCGCGAAGACCCCGGGGCAGGTCCTCCAGTACCTGCGGGACATCCCCGAGCCCGAGCGCCGCGCCCTGGGCCAGCGGGCCCGCGCCCGTGTCCTGCGCGAGCACACCGCCGCCCACCGGGCCGAGGAGCTCGAAGGCTACGCCCTCTGCCTGCTGGCGCGGAGGAAAGCCGCCTGATCGAAGAGGCCGGGGGCGGCGGTCTCCTCCCCGGAGCTCTCGCTCTCGGCCTCGCCCTCGTCCACCTCTTCGCCGGCAGGCTCCGGTTCCTGGACGTCACCCCGCGCAGCATCTGGCTCTCGATGTCCGGAGGGGCGTCCGTCTCCTATGTGTTCGTCCACCTCCTGCCGGAGCTGGCCGCGGCCCAGGCCGACCTCGAAGCCGCCGCCTGGGAGTGGATCGAGCCCGCCGCCGAGGTCTACCTCGTCGCCCTGACCGGCCTCGCCCTGTTCTATGGACTGGAGCGCGCCGCCGTCACCTCCCGGGGAGAGCGCCGCCAGGCGGGCGAGGAGGACCGCGCGAGCCCCGGCGTCTTCTGGCTCCACGTCGTCTCCTTCGCCGTCTACAACCTCCTGATCGGCTACCTCCTCCTCCACCGCGAGGAGCCGGGTCGGACGAGCCTCCTCACTTTCGCCCTCGCCATGGGCCTCCACTTCCTGGTCAACGACTACGGCCTGCGCCACCACCACCGGCACATCTACGACCACACCGGCCGCTGGATCCTCGCCGCCGCCGTCCTCGCCGGCTGGATCCTCGGGCTCCGGGTCGAGATCGACGAGCTCACCCTCGCGCTCGTCTTCGCCTTTATCGCCGGGGGCGTGGTGCTGAACGTCCTGAAGGAGGAGCTTCCCGCCGAACGGGAGAGCCGGTTCTGGGCGTTCGCGGCCGGGGCGGCGGGGTATGCGGCGCTGTTGCTGCTGGTCTAGTGGGGAAGGGCTCTTTCCAGCCGGGAAGATCTTTCCCCGCTCGTAAGAGAGAAGTCTTGACTCTCCCCCGCTCTTCTTTCTATGCTGGCGTAACCGCGACGTAGTTTGCCGCGACACGCTTTCCGGAAGGAGGTGCCCCGGTCCCAGGAACCCGATCCGACGATCCGTGTTGCCGTTCCGCCCCGGCCGCAGACCGGCCGGCCAGACAACAAAGCGGCCCGGAAAGGAGCTGGAACTCCTCCCCGGACCTGACCACGCACAGGAGAGCAAGTCCCATGCGTAGCTTGGACGATCGTACCATTCCCTCTTCCCGCAACGCGTTTTCCCCTTCCTTTCTCCAGAGCATCGGCGAGCGCGACGAGCCCCCCACGGCCGGGGAGGCCGACGTGGCCGGACCGTGGAACGTCGAAGAGCTTCCCGGCCGGGGCTGGGGCCTGTTCCATCCCGGCACCGGCGCGGCGTCCGGCGACGAGCCCTACGCCGTGTTCCGCGACCGGTGGGCGGCCCTCCTCGCCGCGGCCGTGCTCCCCGGCACGGGCCGGGAGCCCGCCTTCCGTCTCCACAAGGAGGAAGATCCCCAGGGCTACGCGCTGGAGGCGGGCGACGGCACCGGAGTCGCGGGGCATGTCGCGCTGTTCGACGAAAACCTGGTGGCGGCGTTGCACGTCGCCGAGAGTCTTCTGAGATCGCCCTGGGCCCTGGCGAGCCTGCTGGAGGCCGCCGGGCAGGTGGCGCTGGAGCGCTCCGGAGCGATCCTGGGCAGTCGGGTGTAGTCCGCGTTCCCCCGCGCGGTGGTGGCGGAGCGGCCACCGCCGCGTGGGGGCTTGGTCCGCCGCAAAAATCCGGCACTTTGACGCAAAACTTTCATGATATGCCGCATAGCAGCGTCGCTCGCGTCCCGCTTCAGAGTGATATGCAACATGTTCACGTTGTGATGCCGCATGTTCTTCCTGGGATGCCGCACAAGAACAATCTTATGCGTCATCTAAGACTCTATCCTCCGCATATCCTCCCCGACATGGCGCACAACTTCCGCGCATTGCGGCATCATCTCCTTGCGATGCCGCATAGAACGGAGCGCGAGGCCCATTGACAGGGTAGATTGACCCAAATCAAGAGGGTTATGCGTCATTTCATCGTGCAGATGCCGCAAAAACAAGCGGGTTTGTTTCGTGGCTCACCGGAGCAGAAAGAGAAAAGCACCCCGATGACGCAAAACCGTCTGGACCTCCAGGCGCCGATGTGGTGCCGGAGCCCGGTGAGCGTGGCCGTGACGCATGATCGAGTCCGCGAAGGGGCTTTCCCCCCGATCTGCTGGCAGGCGATTTGCTGTCTCTCCACGCAACCGCAGGGCAGTTTCAAGCGCGGTTGGGAGAGACATGGCCGAGACCTCGAACGCCGTGACGCCGTCCCTCGCGGACGAAATCGCCGCGCTGGGCCCCTGGTTCCACAACCTCCACTTGCCGGACGGCACCCAGACCGTACCCGATCATTTCCTGGGCGACTTCCCTTCGTTCAAGTGGGAGCAGATCCGGGGGCATCTCCCCGAGGACCTCTCGGGATGGACGGCCCTCGACATCGGCTGCAACGCCGGCTTCTACTCCTTCGAGCTCGCCCGGCGCGGAGCGCTCGTCACCGGCATCGATCACGACCCCCACTACCTGCGGCAGGCGGAGTGGGCGGCCCGTCAGTTCGGCCTCGCGGACCGGGTCCGCTTCCGCCGGATGCAGGTCTACGACCTGGCCGCGGAGGACGATTCGTACGACCTGGTGCTCTTCATGGGGGTGCTCTACCACCTGCGCTACCCGCTCCTGGGGCTGGACATCGTGGCCCGGCGGGTCGGCCGGCGGATGATCTTCCAGACCCTCACCATGCCCGGCGAGGATGTCTTCGACGCTCCCTCCGACCTCCCGATCCACGAACGCTCCGCCATGGAAGACCCGGGCTGGCCCAAGATGGCCTTTATCGAGCACCGGCTGGCGAACGATCCCACCAACTGGTGGGCGCCGAACCACGCCTGCGTGGAGGCGATGCTGCGCTCGGCGGGCCTCACGGTCGTGGAGCGCCCCGGGCACGAGATCTACGTTTGCGAGCCCGGCCCCTGGCGGGAAGAGATGGAGTGGATCGAAGGCGAGCTACGGGCGGCCAGCGGCCTCGCCCGCCCGGGTGGCAGCCATGGCCGATAGCCTGGCTGGCGGGGGTCTTCTCGGGCCATGGTGCGAGCCCGGCGGCGGCGCTTTGTCCTGACCCTCTTCTTCTTTAAGAGATCCCCCGCTTCCGGCACGGATCTTGCGATTTGCCGGGACCGTCGAAGATCCGCCCACCGCGTGGTGGGTGAAGACATCCAAAGGAACTAACGAGAAGGAGGATCTCGATGAAGCTGGAATCCCTCAAAGATCTGTACCTCGAACAGCTCAAGGACCTCTACAGCGCCGAGACGCAGCTCGTCGAAGCCTTGCCGAAGATGGCCGAAGCGGCCACGGCGCGCGACCTTCGCCAGGCCTTCAACGAGCACCTGCGCCAGACCGAGGAGCAGGTGCGCCGTTTGGAAAGGATTTTCCAGGACCTGGGTTCAAGCCCGAAGGGGCATACATGCGAGGGCATGAAGGGCCTCATCAAGGAGGGCGAGGAGATGATCAAGATGCGCGGCGAGCCCGCGGTGCTCGACGCCGGTCTGATCGCCGCCGCCCAGCGGGTCGAGCACTACGAGATCGCCGGCTACGGCACGGTGCGCACGTACGCGGAGCTCCTCGGCCGCGACGAGCACGTCTCGCTCCTCGAGAGGACCCTCCAGGAGGAGGAGGACACGGACGAGAGGTTGACCCAGCTCGCCGAGAGCCACGTCAACGAGGAAGCACTGGTCCGCTGAGGTCCGGCGTCCACCGCGGGCTTGGGTGTCCCGCCCGCCCGCGGTGGACCCACCATTCGAGCTGGAGGAGGTCAGATGGCGCAGCAGCGAGGGGGCGCAAGGACATCCGCGAAGAAGGGAGCCGTAAAGGAGCCCCCCCGGAAGGGCGCGGCGAAGAAGGAGGCGGCGAAGAAGGGCGGGAAGAAGGTAACGCTTCCTCCCCAGAAGCAGGAGCGCCAGCCGGGGATCGAGGCGGAGATGACGCCGCGGCCCAAGGCGGAGGACGAAGGGTACCGGGGGAGCGGCAAGCTCGAGGGCAAGGCGGCGATCATCACCGGAGGCGACAGCGGCATCGGCCGCGCCGTGGCGATCGCCTTCGCCAAGGAGGGGGCGGACGTGGCCATCGTCTACCTGAACGAGCACGAGGACGCCGAGGAGACCCGGCGCCGGGTCGAAGGTCACGGGCGGCGCTGCCATCTGATCGCCGGCGACGTGGGGGACGAGGAGCTCTGCCGGCGGGCGGTGGCCGAGGCCGTCCGGGAGCTCGGGCGGCTGGACGTGCTGGTCAACAACGCGGCGGAGCAGCACGAGCAGAAGAACCTGGAGGACATCAGCCGCGAGCAGCTCGAGCGGACCTTCCGCACGAACATCTTCGCGTACTTCTACATGACCAAGGCGGCCCTCCGCCACCTGGGCGAGGGGTCCGCGATCATCAACACCACCTCGGTCACCGCCTATCGCGGGAGCGGACACCTGATCGACTACGCTTCGACCAAGGGGGCTATCGTCGCCTTCACGCGGTCGCTGGCCCAGAACCTGGCGCAGCGCAAGATCCGGGTCAACGGCGTGGCGCCGGGCCCGATCTGGACGCCGCTCATCCCGGCGTCGTTCGACGAAGAGAAGGTCCAGAGCTTCGGCGCGGACGTGCCGCTCGGGCGGCCGGGACAGCCGGAAGAAGTGGCGCCCTGTTATGTGTTCCTATCTTCGGACGATTCGTCGTATATGACCGGCCAGGTGCTGCATCCGAACGGAGGCGAGATCATCAACGGGTAGTACAGCCTTGAGCAGAGAGGGGGTTTCAGGATGGCGACGAACATTGTGACCACGGACCACGACGAGATCCGCCGCTGGGCCGAGAAGCGGGGAGGCCGGCCCGCCCGGGTGATCGGTGCGACGGAAGACGACGGTACGGGGGGCATCCGGATCGACTTCCCCGGGGAGACCGGCGACGAGGATCTGGAGGAGATCAGTTGGGCCGAGTTCTTCGAGCGGTTCGAGAGGAGCAAGCTCGCGTTCTGCTATCAGGAGGAGGTCTGGCTCCACTGACCCGGGGGTAGGGCGAGGGTCAAAGCACACCAGGGACCTGAACACCCAAGGGACCCAAAGGACAGGGTTTGCCGTTGTCCTTTCGGTCCCTTTGTCTTTCAGGTCCTTTTCTCCCCAGGCTCAGTGGGTCACCCCCCCATTCCCGCCGTTCTTCCCCTTGAGCAACGCCAAGACGTGGGCTTCCAGGCGGCGCAGGCCGCCGGAGTCGTCGTCCGGCGACTCGTCGACGACCTCGTTCAGCGCCTCGGGCAGGGAGCCGTCCACGAAGGCGTCGATGACCGCCGGGTGGATGTAGAACTTCCGGCAGATGGCCGGGCGGTTGCCCAGATCGGAGGCGACCCGCTTGACGGCCTCCACCACGGCCTTGTTGGCCTCCTTCTCGGTCTCCGCGCACCCTGCTTCGAGGAGGGCCGCGAGGGCGAGGACGGTGCCGCCCCAGGTACGGAAGTCCTTGGCGCTGAAGTCTTCGCCGGTGGTCTCCCGCAGGTAGGCGTTGACGTCCTCGGAGCTGACCTTCTGGCGCTCGCCGTTGTCGTCCAGGTACTGGAACAGGGTCTGCCCGGGCAGGTCCCGGCACTGCTGGACGATGCGGGCGAGCCGGCGGTCCTTGAGCTCGACACTGTGCTCCTGGCCGCTCTTGCCGCGGAACTCGAAGCGGAGCTTGGAGCCCGCGATGTCCACGTGGCCGTCGCGCATCGTGGTCAGGCCGTAGGAGTCGTTGGTCCGGGCGTACTCCTTGTTGCCCACGCGGATCAGGGTCGTCTCCAGGAGCTTCACCACGGCCGCGAGGACCTTCTCGCGGGGCAGGCCCCGCCGGGAGAGGTCGGCCTCCACCCGCTCGCGGATCTTCGGCAGGGCCTCGCCGAAGACGATCATCCGGCCGAACTTGGTCTCGTCCCGGACGCTGCGCCACTCGGGGTGATAGCGGTACTGCTTGCGCCCCTTGGCGTCCCGGCCGGTGGCCTGGAGGTGGCCGTTGGGGATGGGGCAGATCCACACGTCCGTCCAGGCCGGGGGGATCGCCAGCTTCTTGAAGCGCTCGATCTCCTTGGGGTCCTTGATCGTCCGCCCCTTGGGGTCGAGGTAGCAAAAACCCTTCTTGCCGCACCGGCGGCGCCGGATGCCCGGTGCGTCGTCGGTGACGTAGCGCAGGCCGGCGGCCTTGGCGCTCTCCACCGGGTCGACAAAGACCGCCACCGTGAGACCGGTGTCGATCCGTTCCGATTCTTCAACGCTTCTCTCGAGGATTGCGGTTTGCATGTCACCTTTGCCAGTTCAGTCAGGCGTTTCCATGTAAGAAGTACCCTGGCGATGTCTCCACCGGCTCCGGAGCTCCCGTTCCCCACCGCCCGGCCGGCCGGTACGGATTCGCTGTCTGCATCGCGCGTGCCTGCCGATTGGCCTAAACCGAAGACCTGCCGTGCTTTGCCCGGATCCGTCCGGAAGCGCCGGCGGGAGGCGGCCCAGGCGCGGATTGGCCCGTGGCATGCAACCTGCACATTGGGGGCGCGTCGTTCCGCGTGGATTGGGGGCGTTGCGGCGTCTTGAAAGGTCCAGGATCCGGTCCTCTCGGCGGGGCAGAGGCCGGCGATTTTTGAAGTTTGTCCCAAGGCCCCTTGAGGGTTTCCATGAGAAGCAGCAGCCGTGTGTCCATCGAGAGCGTGTCCGAGCTCCAGCATCCCGGTCCGGCCGCTCCGGGACTGGCCAGGGGACGATTCCTGGTGGTCTCGGATCGCCTTCCCGTCGCGCTGACGCGGGACGGTGGCGGGGGCTGGCGGGCCGCACCCGCCCACGGCGCCCTGACCTCGGCCCTGACGCCGGTGCTGGGAGACCGCCGGGATGTGTGGATCGGCTGGCCGGGCGTGACGGAAGAGGAGGTGCCGGGGCTCCGCAAGGTGCTGGCCGGCGCCATCCAGGAGGGCGGCTGTTCGCTCCGCCCCGTGATGCTGACGGAGGAGGAAAAACGTCTGTGCTACGGCGGCTTTTCGGGCGAGGTGATCTGGCCGCTGTTCCACGACCAGCCCCTGGAGTGCAGCTTCTCGCACGCCTACTGGCAGGCCTGCTGCAAGGTCAACCGCAAGTTCGCCCGCATGGTGGCGAAGACGGTCGCGGCGAGCGGGAGCGGGGCGGACCTCGTCTGGGTCCATGACGCCCTGCTGATCGGCCTCGCCTCCGAGCTGCGGCGGCTCGAAGCTCCCGCCCGGACGGCCTTCTTCCTCCACCTCCCGTTCCCTTCCCCCGACATCTTCTCCAAGCTCCCCTGGCGCACCCAGATCCTGGAGCGCCTGCTCGACTACGACCAGATCGGATTCCAGACGGAGCGCGACCTCGCCAACTTCCTGATCTGCGTGCGAGCCCTCCTGCCCGGCGCCACCGCCTCCCGGAGCGAGGACGGGCTCTGGACGGTCTCCGGTGCCGCGTCCGAGACCCGGGCGGGGGCCTTCCCCATCGGGATCGACTTCGCCGGCTTCGCGGAGCGGGCGGCGCGGCCGGAGGTCGAGGCGCGCAGGGCCGCGCTGCGGCAGTCGCTGCGCGGCCGCAAGCTGGTGCTGGGGGTCGACCGCCTGGACCGCTCGAACGGGATCCCGGAGAAGCTCCGGGCGTTCGCCGAATTGCTGACCCGCCATCCCGAGCTGCGGGAGCAGGTCTCCCTGGTGCAGGTGGTGGTGCCGAGCCGGGAGAGCCTCCCCCGGCACGCGATCCTGCGCGCGGAGGTGGAACGGCTCGTCGGCGAGATCAACGGCTACTTCAGCCGGCCGGGGTGGGTGCCGGTGCACTACCTGCACCGCTCCCTCGATCCCGAGGAGCTGCTGGCATACTACCGGGCGGCGGACGTGGCTCTGATCACTCCCCTCAAGGCCGGGATGGGCCTGACGGCCAAGGAGTACTGCGCCGCCGACCGCGAAGAGCGGGGGGTCCTCGTGCTCTCCGAGTTCGCCGGCGCGGCCCCGCAGCTCTCCTGCGGCGCTCTCCTGGTCAACCCCTTCGACACGCGGGAGACCGCGCGCACCCTGCGCCGGGCCCTGCGGATGAAGAGCGAGGAAAGGGGCGCCCGGATGCGGCGGCTGCGCCGGGAGGTGGCGCAGCACAATGTCTTCTGGTGGGCGGGCACCTTCCTCGCGTCTTTGCTCGGCAGATGGCCCCGGACCGGAGCGCGGGACCTCCCGTCGTGACGCTCCGTGGGCGGACATCCTTGCACGGCGGAGGGCGAGCCCTTATATAAATACGTCTCCCGGCCGGGTCGGCCGGTCGGCCCCTACCTTGTGGACTGGCTTGAGGGAGTGCCATCGTCATGAGTACCCTGGAGACAAAACAAACGAGCACGGTGCCGCTTGGCGACGCGGCGGTCCAGGAGGGCCTGGAGGCGGACCTCCGCCTCGCCTCCCAGATGCGCTCCCTCGCCCAAATCGCCCCTGCCGTGGCCCACGACCTGCGGGCCCCGATCAACGCAATGGTCTTCAACATCGAGATCCTCAAGGAGACGATCGCGTCCGGGCGGGGTGCCGAGCCGGGAGGCAAGGACCGCCTGCTGCGCTACGTCAACGTCCTCCGGGAGGAGCTGACGCGGCTCCACAAATCGCTGGAGATCTTCCTCTCCTTCATCTCGCCGCGGGGCGACCGCAACGAGACGCTGGACCTGCGCGAGCTGGTCGAGGAGCTCGCGGCCCTGCTGGTCGCCCCGGCGCGCAAGCAGCAGGTGCAGGTGGAGGCCGGCCTCCCGGACGGAAAGGTCCCGGTGGAAGGGAATCGTTACTTCCTGCGACAGGCGCTGCTCCATCTGTCGCTGGCCACCCTGGCCGGAGTGCCGCGGCAGGGCACGCTGACGGTCCGCCTGGAGCGGCAGGACGGGGCTGCGCGGATCCGGATCGACGGCCGGCCCGGAGCCGACAGTCCCGCGGCGCCGGAGGTCTCCGGGCCGCCCGCCCCGGGCTTCGACCTCCAGCCGTCCGCGGAAGGCACTCTCGCCCAGCTCTGGGTAGCCCGCGCCATCGTCGTGGCCCACGGCGGCGAGGCGCGGGCGTTGGAGCCGGCCGGTCCGGAAAGGGGAACGTCTCAGGCATATGAGGTAGAATTGTCGGTCTCGGACAACCTTGGTTCCCAGAACAAGGAGTGAGGAGTTCATGCCACACGCACTCGCGGTCGACGACGATCCCAACTTTCTCTCGGCGCTCGCCGAGCTGATCGAAGGACAGGGATTTACGACGAACACCGCCTGCACCTTGCGTGACGCCCGCGCCCAGGTCAGCCATCGGGTCCCGGACGTCGCCCTCGTCGATCTCTATCTGCCCGACGGAAGCGGGATCGACCTGCTGAAAGACCTGGAGCTCGGCGCTTCGACCGAGGTCGTGCTGATGACCGGCCATGCGGATGTCGAGAGCGCCGTCCAGGCCCTGCGCCTGGGCGCCAGCGACTACCTCACCAAGCCGCTCGACATCGGGCGCCTGAAGAGCATCCTCGCCAACGTGGCGAGCGTCCAGCCCACGCCGTCCGTCGTCGCGCCCGTGGAGGAGAACCGGGAGGTCGGACGGCTCGGTCTCCTGCTGGGGGCCTCCTCTCCGATGCAGGCGCTCTACGAAATGCTCACCCGGGTGGCGCCGACCGACGCCTCCGTGTTCCTGATCGGAGAGAGCGGCACCGGCAAGGACCTGGCCGCCCAGACGCTCCACCAGCTCTCGAAGCGCACCCGGGCGCCCTTCCTGCCGCTCAACTGCGGCGCGATCTCGCCGACTCTCATCGAAAGCGAGCTCTTCGGGCACGAGCGCGGCAGCTTCACCGGCGCCGCCCGCCGGCACAAGGGCTACTTCGAGCGGGCCCACACGGGCACGCTGTTCCTGGACGAGATCACCGAAATGCCGATCGAGCTCCAGGTCAAGCTCCTGCGGGCCCTGGAGACCGGAACCGTGGTGCGCATCGGCGGCGACCAGCCGGTGGAGGTCGATGTGCGGGTCATCGCCGCGACCAACCGCGACCCCCAGAGGGCGGTCCAGGAGGGCAAGCTGCGCGAGGACCTCCTCTACCGTCTGCAGGTCTTCCCCATCCACATGCCGCCCCTGCGCGAGCGGGGCGAGGACGTGCAGCTCCTGGCCGAATACTTCCTTGCCCAGCTCAACGAACGGCAGGGGACGTCGAAGGTCTTCACCGAAGAGGCCATGGAGCGGCTGCGCTCCCATACCTGGCCGGGCAACGTCCGCGAGCTCAAGAACGTCGTCCATCGCGCCTTCATCATGGCCGACCAGGAGATCACCCCCCGCTCCCTGCCGCGGGAGGTGGGGGGCGACTCCGGCTCGGTCCGGAGCCTCCACTTCCAGGTGGGGACCTCCATCGAGGAGGTGGAGCGGCGTCTGATCATGGCGACGCTGGACGCCTATGGCGGCAACAAGCGCAAGACCGCGGACATCCTGGGCGTCAGCCTGAAAACTCTCTATAATCGGCTCAACACTTACCGAGAGGAGTGACGGGGAGAGCTCGGGAGAGAACGGCGAGGGAGCGGGGCTCACCCTCTTGAGGAGCCTCACGGTAGGTTGTATACTCCCCCCCCGTCCGACGACTCACCAGTACCCTTTGGACAGGAGGCTGTGGCACAGATTCTGCTTTAGAGCAACCCGGGTACCTATGGGGTCTGACTGCCACAGACTCGAAAGAACGACAGAGTCCAACACTGATGAGGAGGAGGATGGACATGAACAGAAACAACGCGCTGCTCCGCGTCTCGGTCGTCTGTCTTGCCTTGGCGCTGGCGGTCACCTTCGGGGCGTGCAGCTCGACCAAGACCCCCGGAGAGCAGGTAGATGACGCGGCAATTACCGCGGCGGTGAAGGCCAAGCTCGCCGCTGATGGAGATATCAATCCGTTCAACATCGACGTGGACACGAACGAGGGCGTCGTGACACTTCAGGGGACGGTCGCTAAGGATGAGGCCCGCAGCAAGGCCGAGCGCCTCGCGCGTGAGACCGATGGCGTTCAGCGGGTCATCAACCTGATCAAGGTGGGCGATCAGACCTAGCGGTCGCCCTTCGTCTCAAATCAGTTTCCATTTTAACAAGGGAGAAAACACATGAAGAAGCTGTTCGTTCACCTGTCGCTGCTTTGTTTGATGGCCCTCCTGCTTGTGCCGATGGTGGCCTGCAACCGGGGTGACTCCGAGGTCGAGGAGACCCCGGCCGCCACCACCGAGACCACCACGATGGAGGAGCCGACGACCACCACCTCGATGGATACCGGCATGACGACCGACATGGGGACCACCGACCCGATGACGACGGGCCCCATGACGACCGAGACCACCCCGCCTCAGTAAAGTCGCACGCCAAATCTATTTTGGTCTATATATAAAAAGGCGCCCGGCCATGGCCGGGCGCTTTTTTTCCTCGGCGGGAGGTAAAAACTTCCGCCGCGCCTCCGGGTCAGCCGCCTCTACGACGCCTGCGGCAGAACTTCCCGCAGGAAATCGCCCGCCGCAGCGCGGAACTCGTTGGTCCACTCGTGGCCGCCTTCGAAGACCAGTGGGCGGACCTCCACCCCCTTGCCCCGCAACAGCTCCACGTCGTGCTCCATCTTGGCCGCGTCGTACCACTCCTCGCTGCTGCCGCGGCCGAGGAGCACCGGCGGAAAATGGGTGAGGTCGCGGCGCTCCAGCTCCGGAGGCACGTCGCCCCCCAGCACGACGACTCCCTGGCAGCAGTGGCCGCACGAAGCGGCGGCACGGTAGGCCATGGCCGCGCCCTGGGAAAAACCGAGGAAGGCCAGGCTCTCGGAGGTGGCGAGCTCAGCCTTGACCTGCGCGACCACTCGGGCGACGTAGTGGACGTTGTCGACGATGGCATGCTCGCGACCGAGGCGGGTCATCCAGCTCGCGATCACCTCGCCCGACCGGTTGTAGAAGGGGTGCAGGGCCTGGACGGCGCAGAGCGCCCACCGGGAGGCCCCCGGGATCCGGCGCAGCTCGTCCAGGTGTCGCTCGGCGTTCTCACCGTAGCCGTGGAACCCGACGAGGAGCGGACAGCCCTCCTCCGGAGGAGCCTCCACCACGTAGCGGCCGTGGACCAGCGTGGCGATCTGCCGCTCTTCCCTCCGGCGCTCCGTCACGCCCGCTTTCTCTCGGCTCCGCGCCGCAGCGGAGCGGTCAGCTCCCGCACCCGGTTTTCGAGCCGGGCGGGGAGGTCGGGCTCGCCGGCCCCTTCCTCGATCAGCCGGACGAGGGCGCTGCCCACGACGACGCCGTCGGCGATCTCCGCGACGGCCGCGACCTGGGCCGGCGACGAGATGCCGAAGCCCACCGCCAGGGGCTGGTCGAGCCGGCGGCGCAGCCTTTTGACGTCCCGCACGAGGTCGGGGGCCAGCGAGGAGCGCTCGCCCGTGACCCCGGTACGGGAGACGTAGTAGACGAACCCGGAGGAGACCTCGGCCACTTTGTTCACCCGCTCCCGGGTGCTCGTCGGCGCGAGGAGGAAAACGGTGTCCACCCCCTGCTCGCGCAGGGCCGGGACGAGCTCGCGCTCCCCCTCCTCGGGCGGCAGGTCGACGCAGAGCACGCCGTCCACTCCCGAGGCGGCCGCCTGCTCGGCGAAGCGCTCCACACCCCGGGCATGGAGGGGATTGAAGTAGGTGAACAGCACGACGGGGACGGCCAGCCGGTCACGGTGGCGCGCCACGAGCTGGAGGATGCCCGAGAGCTTGGTGCCCGCCTCGAGGGCACGCACCGCGGCCCGCTGGTTGACCGGACCGTCGGCGATCGGGTCGGAGAACGGCACGCCCAGCTCGATGATGTCCGCACCCCCTGCGGCCAGGGCGTCCATGTGCTCCGCCGTGGCCTCGAGGCTCGGGTCGCCCGCCATCAGGAACGGGATGAAGGCGGCCCGCCGCTCCTGGGCGCAGCGGAAGAAGACCTCGTCGATCGCGCTCATCGCGGCTCTCCCCGGCGCTTCGCAGCCGCCGATTCGAAAGACTCGACCTTGCCGGCTCCGCTGCCGGCGTGCTCACGGTCCCAGGCGAGGACGGACTCCAGGTCCTTGTCCCCGCGGCCCGACAGGTTCACCAGGACGACCCGCTTGCGCGACAGGCGCGGCGCCCGCTCGATGGCCTCGGCGATGGCATGCGCGCTCTCCAGGGCGGGGAGGATCCCCTCCGTCCGGGCCAGCCGGTGGAAGGCTGCGATCGCCGCCTCGTCCGTCGCCGAGGTGTACTCGATGCGCCCCTCGTCGTGGAGGAAGACGTGCTCCGGTCCGATGGCCGGATAGTCGAGACCGGCGGAGACGGAGTGGGTGGGCGCGATCTGCCCTTCGGCGTCCTGGAGCACCATGGTGCGGGTGCCGTGGAGGACGCCCATGGCGCCCCCGGCGAAGCGGGCCGCATGGTCCCCCAGGGCAGAGACGCCCCGGCCTGCGGCCTCGACGCCGATCAGGCGGACCCGGAGGTCCTGGAGGAAGGCGGTGAAGATGCCGATGGAGTTGCTGCCGCCGCCGACGCAGGCGACCACGAGGTCGGGCGCCTCGGTGCCGGCCTGGCGCTTGAGCTGGAGGCGCGCCTCGTCGCCGATGACGCGGTGGAAGTCCCGCACCATGCGCGGGAAGGGGTCCGGCCCGAGGACGGAGCCGAGGACGTAGTGGGTCGTGCGGACGTTGGTGACCCAGTCGCGCATCGCCTCGTTGATGGCGTCCTTCAAGGTGCGGCTCCCGGAGTCGACCGGCACCACCTCGGCCCCGAGCAGGCGCATGCGGTCCACGTTCAGGCGCTGGCGGCGCATGTCCTCGCTGCCCCTGTACACCGTGGCCGAGAGCCCCAGGGCCGCGGCCGCGGTGGCGGTGGCCACCCCGTGCTGGCCGGCGCCGGTCTCGGCGATCACCCGGCCCTTGCCCATGGTCCGGGTGAGCAGGCACTGGCCGATGGCGTTGTTGATCTTGTGGGCGCCGGTGTGGAGGAGGTCCTCCCGCTTCAGGAAGATCTGGGCGCCGCCCAACTCTTCGGAGAGGCGCTCGGCGAAGTAGAGCGGCGTCGGCCGGCCGGCGAAGTCGTTGAGGAGATCGGTCAGCTCGCGGCGGAAGGCGCGGGTGCGCCGCGCCTTGTCGTAGGCGCGGGCCAGCTCCGCGAGCGGCGCCATCAGGGTCTCGGGGACGAAGCGCCCGCCATACGGCCCGAAGTAGCCTTCGGCGTCAGGGCGCGGTCGGGGTCTCGGCATTCCTGGCCTCCTCAAAAAGCCTGCGAAGGAGCTCGGGGTCCTTCATCCCGGGAGCGGATTCCACCCGCGAGCAGACGTCCACGGCAAAGGGGCGGCCCCTCTCGATGGCGCGCCGCACGTTGTCCGGCCCGATCCCGCCGGCAAGGAAGACCCGCCGCCCTGCGAGGCCCGGCGCACCTGCCACGGACGCATGGTCCCAGGCCGTCCCGGTCCCGCCGTAGAGCGAAGCGTGGGGCGCGTCGAGCAGGATGCCCCAAACGTCGCCGTACGCCGCCAGCTCCGCGGGAGAGGGAGGCGCGCCGGTGCGGAACCCCTTGAGGGCACGCCCCGCGAAGGGCCGCACTGCGTCCGGGCCTTCGTCGCCGCTGAGCTGGACGAGGTCGAGCCCGAGGGACCCGGCGATCTCATCGATCTCGGCGGGAGAGTGGTTGACGAAGACCCCCACCAGCTCCACCCTGCCGGCGACCGCATCCGCGATCTCGCGAGCCCGTTCGAGGTCCACAAACCGCGGGCTCGCCCGGTAGAAGTTTAACCCCAGGTAATCGGCCCCCCATTCCACCGCCAGGAGGGCGTTGGCCGGATCGGTGACACCGCAGATCTTGATCCTGACCGCCACGCTCAGATCTCCGGCCCGATCAGCAGCTCCCGGAGCTTCGCGGCGGGATCGGGAGCGAGGAGGAGCGATTCGCCGATGAGGAAGGCGTCGAAGCCGCTCTCCCGGAGGAGGGCGATGTCCAGGCCGTCCCGGATGCCGCTCTCCGCCACCTTGACCGCGCCTTCGGGCAGACCGGGGAGGAGCGAGATCGAATTCTGGAGGTCGACGTCGAACGTGCGAAGGTCGCGGTTGTTGATCCCCACCAGCTCCCACGGCTCGCCGCCCAGCTTCGCGATGTCGTCCGCATCGTGGGTCTCGATCAGGGGGACGAGCCCCAGACCCCGGGCCAGGCGGGCATAGCGCGCCATCTCGTCGGCCTCGTAGAGAGAGGCGATGAGGAGGACGGCGTCCGCTCCGGCCTCCTTCGCCCAACGGAGCTGGACGGGATCGACGACGAAATCCTTGGCGATGGCTGGCAGGCCCGAGGCCTCACGGCAGGCGGCGAGGAGGTCGTAGCCGCCATGGAAAAAGTCGGGCTCCACGACCACGGAGAGCGCCGCTGCGCCACCCTCCCCATAGAGCCGGGCCTGGGCGAGGGGGTCCACCCGGCCGTGGAGAGAGCCCAGGCGGGGGGAGCCCATCTTCACCTCGGCGATGATCGCCGGCTCGCTCCGGCGGGCCCGCAGGGCGGCGAGGAAGGCGTTGTCCGCCGCAGTCCGGGGCGGCCCCTCCGCCAGGTCCCGGGCATGCGCCCCGTCTCCGGCCGCCTCGGCGACACGGGTCCGCCGGCGCTCCGTGATGCGGAGGAGGACCTCGGCGGGTCTCATCCCGGGAAGCTCCGGAGCTCCTCGAGCTTCCGCGCCGCGGCGCCGGAGGCGAGGACCTCGCGGGCCTTCTCGATCCCCTCGGCGATCCCGGGAGCGATCCCGGAGACATAGAGGGCGGCTCCGGCGTTGAGCACGGTCACGTCCGCGAGCGGGCCCTCCTCCCCCGCGAGGACGCGGTGCATGGCGGCGGCGTTCTCCTCCGGGCCGCCTCCCGCCAGTTCGGAGAGGCTCGCGCGGCGGAGGCCGAACCGCTCGGGCTCCAGGGTGTAGCAGACGACCTCGCCGCCCCGCACCTCGGCGACGCGGGTCACGCCGGTCGTGGTGATCTCGTCCAGGCCGTCGTCGCCGTGGACGACAAGGGCGTGCTCGGCCCCAAGGTCCCGGAGCACGTGGCCGATCGGCTCCACCAGGCTCTCGGAGTAGACCCCCATGAGCTGGCGGCGGGCTCCCGCCGGGTTGGTGAGGGGGCCAAGGACGTTGAAGATCGTGCGCATCCCCAGCTCGCGCCGCACGGGCATGACCTCGCGCATGGCGGGATGGAGGAGCGGGGCGAAGAGGAAGGCGATCCCCACCGCGTCCAGGGTGCGGCCGGCCACCTCCGGGGGGATGTCGATCTTGACGCCCAGGGCCGCCAGCACGTCGGCGCTGCCGGAGCGGCTCGACACGGAGCGGTTGCCGTGCTTGGCCACGGCCGCGCCGGCCGCCGCCGTCACCAGGGCTGCAGCGGTGGAGATGTTGAACGTGCCGCGACCGTCGCCGCCCGTGCCGCAGGTGTCCACCACGTGCTCCTGGTGGTGGGGGATGGGGATCGCCCGGCGCCGCATGGCGGAGGCGGCGCCCGAGATCTCGGCCACCGCCTCGCCCTTCATCCGCAGGGCGACCAGGAGGGCGGTCTTGAGGATCTCGCTCACCACACCGTCCATGAGCTGCCCGAAGAGCTCCTCCGTCTCCTCCCGGGTGAGGCTCTCCCCCGCTGTCAGGCGGATCAGCGCCGCGCGGGCGTCAAGCGTGGACATGGGTGCTCCGGCAGAGGTCGAGGAAGTTGGAGAGCAGGTGCGGCCCCGCGCCGGTCAACACCGACTCCGGGTGGAACTGCACGCCCCAGTAGGGAAGGTCCCGGTGGCGCATCCCCATGAGCGTGCCGTCGTCGGCCCAGGCGAGCGGCTCGAGCTCGGCCGGGAGGGTGCCCTCCTTGACCTCCAGGCTGTGGTAGCGCGTGGCCTCGAAGGGGTTGGGCAGGCCGGCGAAGACCCCCACGTCCTGGTGGCGGACCGGCGAGGTCTTGCCGTGCATCAGCCGGGGCGCCCGGTCCACGGTCGCTCCGAAGGCCACCCCCAGGGCCTGGTGCCCCAGGCAGACGCCCAGGAGCGGCACCGGGACGCGGCGACGGATCAGGTCGAGGCAGACCCCCGCCTCCTCCGGGCGGCCCGGGCCGGGGGAGAGGACGACCCCCAGGGGCTCCCGGGCGAGCATCGCCTCGGCGCTCTCGGCGTCATTGCGCAGCACCTCGACCTCGGCCCCGGCGGCAGAAAGCATCTGGACCAGGTTGTACGTGAAGGAGTCGTAGTTGTCCACCATGAGGATCACGAGCGTCCCTCCAGCTCTTCGGCGAGAGCCACCGCGGCCAGCAGGGCCGCCGCCTTGTTCTCGGTTTCCCGCTCCTCGGATGCGGGGACGGAGTCGGCGACGATGCCGGCTCCGGCCGTGACCGAGGTCTCCCCCTCCCGCACCACCATCGTGCGGATGGCGATGCAGGTGTCGAAATCCCCCGAATAAGAGATGTACCCCACCGCGCCCGCGTACGGCCCCCGCGCCTCGGGCTCCAGGTCGTCGATGATCTCCATGGCGCGGATCTTGGGCGCGCCCGAGACCGTGCCGGCCGGGAAGCACGCCAGCAGGGCGTCGAGGGCGTCCCGCTGCGGGTCCAGCTCGGCCTCGACGCTCGACACCAGGTGCATCACGTGGCTGTAGTGCTCGATCTCCATGAAGCTCGCCACCCGCACGGTTCCCGGCGCCGCCACCCGGCCGAGGTCGTTGCGCCCGAGGTCCACCAGCATGATGTGCTCGGCCTTCTCCTTGGGATCGGCAAGGAGGTCCTCGGCGAGACGGCGGTCTCCGTCGGCGTCCATGCCGCGCGGCCGGGTGCCGGCGATGGGCCGCGTTTCGAGGCGCCGACCCTGCTTGCGGACGAGCATCTCCGGCGAGGCCCCCACCAGGGCCACCTCGGGAGCTTCGAGCAGCACCATGTAGGGGCTCGGGTTGACCATGCGGAGGGCCCGGTAGAGCGCCAGGGGCTCGATGCGGCGCGGCACCTTGAAGCGGCGGGCGAGAACCACCTGGAAGATGTCGCCCGCGGCGATGTGCTCCTTGGCCTGGAGCACCGCCTCGCGAAAGCCCGGGCCGTCCAGGCTCGGCGGAGCGGTCTTCACCTTGCCGGGCGCCTGGGACGGCATGGCGACACCACCCCCTCCGGACTCGTCGGTGAGGAGCTTCGAAAGCCGGGCGAGCTGCCGCTCGGCCGCCGCCATGCCCACCTCGTCCTCCACCTCGTTGGCGATGGCCAGGACCCGCTGGTAGGCGTGGTCGAAGATGACCAGGGTGTCGAAACGGGCCAGCAGGGCGATCGGCAATCCGTAGGGATCGGGCGGCCGGTTCGGCAGCCGCTCGACGAGGCGGATCAGGTCGTAGCCGAAATACCCCACGAGCCCGCCCGTGAACGGGATGGGGCCGGGCTCGCTGGAGACGGAGCGGATCACCTCGCGCAGGGCGTCGAGGGGGGGCCCGGGCAGGCGCTTGCGGCGCCCGCCGCGCTCGAGCTCGAGCCGGTCCTCGTAGAGCCGGTAGATCTCCCGCGGCCCTGCCCCCAGAAAGCTGAAGCGGGAGACCCGCTCGCCGCCGGTCACGCTCTCGAACAGAAAGCGATGAGGGGAGATGTCCGCCAGGCGGCGGTAGACCGACAGCGGCGTCAGGCTGTCGGCAAGGAACTCCCGGATATGCGGCACCGCCCGGCGCGGGCGGAGCCCCTTCCCCTCGGACGACATCAGCGCAGACCTCCAGAAGAAATAATGGTGCTTCCTCCTATGAGTGCTCCGTCCGGGTGAAACCGTGGCGCCGCTGAAGCTCCCGGGAGATCTCCTCCGGGTCGATCCCGCTCGCCTGGAGGAGGACCAGGAGGTGATAGACGAGGTCGGCCGCCTCCCCCACCAACGCCGCCGTCCGGCGCTCCCTCCCCTCACCCTCTCCCCGTGCGGCAGCCGACACGGCGGCGATCGCGGTCTCGACCCCCTCCTCCCCCACCTTCTGGGCGATCCGCTCGATTCCCTGGGCGAGGAGGCGCGCCGTATAGCTCGTCTCGGGATCGGCCCCCCGCCTTGACTCCAGGACCGCGGCGAGCCAACCGAGCTCCAGCCGGGCCGGGTTGGGCTCGAAGCAGCTCCGGGTGCCGCGATGGCAGGCGGGTCCGGCCGGCTGAGCCCGGACCAGGAGGGCGTCGCCGTCGCAGTCGGCCACGACCTCCACCACGTCCAGGGTGTTGCCGGAGGTCTCCCCCTTCTTCCACAGCGACCGCCGGGAGCGGCTCCAGAACCAGGCCTGTCCCGTGGCGAGCGTCCTCTCCACGGCCTCGCGGTTGGCGAAGGCAACCATGAGGACGGCGCCGCTCCCCACGTCCTGGACCACGACGGAGAGGAGGCCACGGTCGTCGTACTTCAGGGCGGCTGGGTCGACGGTCATGGTTCCTCCCGAACAGGGAAACCCGCTTCGGCCAGAGTCCGCTTGACCTGTCCCACGGTGTAGGTCCCCTGGTGGAAGATGGAGGCGGCGAGGACCGCGGCAGCCCCGGCAGCCAGTGCCTCGGCCAAGTGCTCCGGTGCGCCCGCACCACCGGAGGCGATGACCGGCACGGGCACGGCGCGGGCGACCTCGGCGAGGAGATCCAGATCGTAGCCTCCCTGCGTGCCGTCCCGGTCGATGCTCGTCAGCAGGATCTCCCCCGCTCCCCGGTCCACCCCCTCGCGGATCCAGGCGAGGGCGTCGAGGCCGGTGGGTTGACGCCCGCCGCGGGTCACCACCTCCCAACCTCCATCCTGGCGCCTCCGGGCATCCACGGAGAGGACCACGCACTGGCTGCCGAAGCGGCGGGCGAGCTCGCCGATCAGCCCGGGCCGATCGACGGCCGCCGAGTTGATCCCCACCTTGTCAGCCCCCGAGCGGAGGAGACGCCGGGCGTCCGCCTCGCTCCGGACGCCGCCGCCCACGGTGAGAGGGATGAAGACATGCTCCGCCGTCCTCCGCACCCAGTCCACGTCCGTGTCCCGACCTTCGGGGGCGGCGGTGATGTCCAGGAAGACGATCTCGTCCGCACCCTGCTCCGCGTAGCGCAGGGCGGATTCGGCGGGATCGCCCTGATCGATCAGGTTTTCGAAACGCACCCCCTTCACGACCCGGCCGTTGGAGACATCCAGGCACGGGATCACACGCCGGGCGAGACCGCTGCTCATCGACATACCGCCAGAGCCTCCTCCACGCTGAAGGCCCCTTCGTACAAGGCTCGGCCTACGATCGCGCCGGCGATCTCCGGCATCCGGCTCGCCTCCTCCAGGTCGCCCAGGGTCCGCACTCCGCCGGAGAGGAGGGCCGGGATGCCCGTGGCCCGGGCTACCCGGAGGGCGAGCTCCAGGTTGGGGCCGGTCATCATGCCGTCCCTCTCCACGTCCGTCACCAGGACCGCCGGACAGGGGAGATCCATGAGGCGGGAGCACAGCTCGCCGAGCTTCAGGGAAGCTCCCTCCTTCCAGCCGGAGATCCGGACCTCCCCCTGGGCGACGTCCAGGGCCGGCACGAGCCGGCCGGGGAGATGGAGCGCCAGGGCGTGGAAGGCCGCCGTGTCCCGGGCCACGAGCGATCCGATCACCACCCGGTCGCAGCCTGCCCCGAGGGCCCAGTCGATGGCGGCGCGGTCCCGGAGCCCTCCCCCGACCTGGATCCGCACGGAACCCAGCGCCGCCATCCGTTCAATGAGATCGCGTTGAGGGGCTTGGCCGAGCGCGGCGTCCAGATCCACTACGTGAACGCGGGCGACCCCGGCCCGGGCGTAACCCTCCAACAGGGCTACGGGGTCGTCGCCATAGACCGTCGCCTGGGCGTCGTCCCCCTGGCGGAGGCGCACCGCGCGGCCATGCCGCAGATCAATCGCCGGCAGAAGCTCCATGGGCCATCTCCAGGAAGTTGGACAAGAGGCGAAGACCCGCCTCTCCGCTGCGCTCAGGATGGAACTGCGTCCCCATCAGCCGGCCGCGGCCCGCGATGGCGGGAAAGACCCGGCCGTGGGTGCAGCGGGCGATACAGAGCTCGTCCGGCACCCCCTCGGGAGCGTAGCTGTGGACGAAGTAGACGTACCGGCCCACCCCCTCGCTGTCGCCAAGCCCGGCGAGGAGCGGGTGCGGCGCCAGATCGTGGAGGCGGTTCCAGCCGATGTGGGGCACCGGCACTCCCTCGGGCAGCCGGGTCACCCTGCCGGGCAGGAGACCGAGGCCGTCCCGCGCCCCGAACTCCTCCCCCTCCTCGAACAGGATCTGGAAGCCGACGCAGATCCCCAGGAGCCACGCCCCTCGGGACAGGGCCTCCCGCAACGCCTCCT